>JBGTFQ010000100.1:0-14746 GCA_041747155.1 Rubrobacteraceae bacterium | reverse complement strand
GTCTCGACCGGCGAAGACCTCGAACGGCACGGCGGCGGAGTGTTTACCTATCATGCTCCACGTCCGCCGGACGCCGTGGTCTACCCGGAGAGTCGGGAGGAAGTCTCTGAGGTCTTGCGTTTCGCGTCCGAGCGGGGCGTTCCGGTTACTCCATTTGGCGAGGGGAGTAGCCTTGAGGCGCATACGCTCCCGGTGAAGGGCGGTATTAGCCTGGATCTCGCCCGAATGAATCGTATCTTGGAGATTCGACCGGACGACTTTCTCGCCCGCGTGCAACCGGGTGTCACTCGGGAGCAACTGGATGCCGCACTCCTGGAACACGGGTTGTTTTTTCCGGTGGATCCCGGCTGGGACGCATCGCTCGGCGGGATGGCCGGAACGAACGCCAGCGGCACGAACGCGGTGCGGTATGGGGTGATGCGGGATCAAGTCCTCGGCCTCGAAGTCGTCCTGGGTGACGGCACCATGATGACCACCGGCGGCCTCTCCATGAAATCCTCCGCCGGATACAACCTGACTGGTCTGTTTGTCGGCTCCGAAGGGACACTTGGAGTGTTTACGGAGTTGATCCTGCGGCTGTATCCAATCCCCGAGAAGATACTCGCCGGACGAGCCGTGTTCGAGGACATAGAAGCGGCGGGAAGGGTAGCGGTCGCTGTGATCCGCTCCGGGATGCAAATAGGCCGCGTGGAACTCGTGGATGCTCGCTCCATCGAAG
Organism: Rubrobacteraceae bacterium; assembly: GCA_041747155.1. GTDB lineage: Bacteria > Actinomycetota > Rubrobacteria > Rubrobacterales > Rubrobacteraceae > JACDDK01. The sequence goes on along the minus strand of JBGTFQ010000100.1, from coordinate 14,028 downwards.
CCGTAAATGCTTACAAGGAGACGGACTACGCCGTAGCCCCAACGCTCTTCTTCGAGTTTTCCGGCTCCGAAGCGAGCGTCGAGAAGGATGTCGCGGCGGCGCGAGACCTCGCCCGCTCCGAAGACTGCCAGAAGTTCGAGTTCGAGGCGGACGCGGCGGCGCGGGAGAAACTATGGGAGGCCCGTCACGACGCCGCGCTTGCTATCCGGGATCTCTATCCAGGCATGGGCATGATGGGGACGGACGTGTGCGTCCCGATAAGCGACCTGCCCGGTGCCCTGCGCCACGCCCGCGAGACCATACAGAATCACGGTCTCGAAGGTGTCATACTCGGTCATGTCGGTGACGGAAACTATCATGCTGTTTTCCCTGTGGATACCGCCGACGAAGCGGATCAGAAACGAGCCGAAGAGGTCAACGCCGAGATAGTGGATTACGCGCTGGCGCGAGGAGGAACTTGCACCGGCGAGCATGGCATTGGCCTCGGTAAGATCGGTCACCTCGAAAAGGAGCACGGCGACTCCTTGATGTTTATGCGAGGCATAAAAAAGCTCGCGGACCCCAGTGGAATAATGAACCCTGGCAAAATTTTCACCGACTAGAAGGTTGGCTCCACGGGCATCCGGCGCATGGATTGTAGAATGAGTTCATGATGCGTCGGCGTGGAAACGATGAGACCTTTGATCTCCCGGTGCGCGTGATCGGGTTTCTGCTCGCTCTGCAAGTCACGGGCCTGACCGTGCTCGGACTCTACGAATTCTTCAGCGTGGATTGGCGGGGCTTCGAGATTCTATCGCCGTTCTCCTCGGGATTGGCCGAAGCGGCGGCGGTCGCGCTCTTCGTCCCGGCGGCGATCCTGCTGCTGTTGGCTGCTTTCGGATTTCTAGTGCTGCGACGCCGAGGTTGGCTACTGGCGGCGATTGGGGAGGGAGCTACGCTGGCGGCTTCACTCTGGATCTACGTGGTCCTCGACCCGTTCTACGTCTACCCGATCATGGCCTACGCCGTCCTGATGGTTCTCTACCTGAATTCCCACAATATCCGGGAAGCTTTTCACTTAGGGCTCGACGCTCGCACGCAAACCGGCGGCTCCTCGTGAGCGTCGAACCTGTGGACACAAAATACGCCGAAGAGTTGCTCCAACGCTTCGAGCCCGTGCTCCGCTCTACGGTCGGCGATAGTTTCTATCCGATGGACGTTGAACCTTACGTGCGGTCTTGCGGTCTCTGGGTGCAGCATCCCGGCGAGGAGGCTATCCGCGTAGTTCCCGAAGGTGAGTTGACGCTCGACACTCTTCCACAACAACCCCTGGATGAAGCCGGTGCCGTCCACTTTCTGAAGTTTGCCGAGACTCGGAAGAAGGCTGGGATTTTGCAGCGTGGCGGGGATATCTGGAGCTTCCGCACAGACTTTCGGGCCGGAAGGGGCCGTCTGGCTCGCGTGGGGTACTTCTCGCGTTTCGTAGACGCGCTTTACTCGATCACGCTCCTAGCCCGTGGCCGGGTTCCGGGCGAAGCTGCGCACGCGGCGAGAGAGACCTACAAGCGTGTGATGGCGGCGGACGAGCGTTACCGCTACCACGGGCGCGTGACCCGTCAGAGCGGATGGCTGGTCCTGAGCTACTGGTTGTTCTATCCGTTCAACGACTGGCGCAGCGGGTTCTTCGGCGCCAATGACCACGAGGCCGACTGGGAGAAAGTCTACGTGTACCTCTCCGAATCTTCATCGGGCGAGGTGCGTCCCGAGTGGGCCGCTTACGCTTCGCACAATTACACTGGAGACAACCTGCGTCGCCGATGGGACGATCCCGAACTCGAAAAAGTCGGGGAGCACCCCGTGATCTACGTCGCCGCAGGCTCCCACGCGAGCTACTTCGCACCTGGTGAATACCTGACGGAACTCGCCCTGCCCCTTCCCAAATCCTTCGCCCGAATAGTGGACAACGTGCGAAAGTTTTGGCAGGAACGTCTCGGTCAGTTCGCCGGTGAAGGCGGCTCCGGCTACTTCACGATTCCATTTGTGGATTACGCTCGCGGCGACGGGCTATCCATAGGACCAGGACAAGAGAGATCCTGGGAGTCTCCGCGCCTGATGCAAGACCCGCCGCCGGACTGGGTCACGGGCTACCGAGGTCTGTGGGGCTTCTATGCCCGAGACCCTTTCGAGGGAGAGGACGCGCCCGCCGGTCCCATGTACAACCGCGATAAGAGTGTGGCGCGAGCCTGGTACGACCCCGTCGGATGGGCGGGCCTGGACAAAGTTCCGCCGACGAGCGTCGAGCTACAGACGGTAGAAAAAAGGCTCGGGGAGATCTCCTCGGAGCGAGCTGCGCTGCATCACGAAATCTCCGAGAAGCACCAAGAGCTTCAGCGGCTCGGCGTGGAAGTTGCCGCGACTCGCGATCGCTCGCATCTCGACGCGCCACGAGAGGCCGCAGTAGAGAACATCCTAATACTCTCTGCGGAGGTGGATTCGCTCCGGTCGCAACTCGCCCAAGACGAGGCTGTTACACGGGCGCTTGAAGATCGCGTATCATGGTTGAAGTCTGGGGAGCGAGACCCGGCACGGGCGCATATCCAACGTGCGATGCAACCGGCCTCCGCAGACGAGTTGCGAGTCAGCCGCGTGGCCGAGGCTTGGGCCGCCGTCAGCGTCAGCCTGATGCTCATAAGTTTCCTGGGCATCGCCGTATTTCAGGGGGAACAGCTAATATCCGGCCTCGTCCTTAGCATCGCGCTGTTCGCGTTTGTGGAGGCTGGATTTCGTGGAAGGCTCGTCAACCTTGTGTTTAGCGTTAACATCGGGCTCGCGGTGTCGGCGACGCTCATTATCCTGTTCGAGTTCTTCTGGGAGATCGTCGTCGGGGGAGTCCTGGTCGTGGGGCTCTACGTTCTCTGGGACAACGTTCGCGAACTTCGCCGCTGAGAGTTAGGGAGTATCGCCCCTTCAAGCGGAATTTCTAGATCAGGGTCGACCGGCATGACGCCATGCGAGCGGTGTCGTACCGTGGGTACGTTTGAAGTGCCGGATAAAGTACGCTGAATCTCCGTAACCTACTTTTGAGCCGACTTCTTCTATCGCAAGGTTGGTCTGAACGAGCAGCTTACGCGCCTCCGTCATACGCCGCTCGGAGATCCACTCAAGGACCGTTCGCCCGGTCTTGCGCCGGACGACCGTAGTAAGGTGTCCGGGTGTCAGGCTCACCGCCCGTGCCACTTCCTTGAGCGAGATCCGCTTTCCGTAGTGCTCCTCGATAAAGCCGAAGACTTCGGCGAGCAAGGGCTCATCTTTTAATTTGAGATCCCCCACAACATCCGACGCCAGCCGCGACAACTCCACCAGGATGAGTGTCAAATGCGAGAGAACCGCTTCGTGGTAGCCGTCGCGCCGCTCTCGCAACTCGTCCCCGAGAGCGGAGAAGCGTTCGGTCCACAGAGCCCGCTCAGTGAGAGGCACCTTCAAACGCTGCGCGCCTCCGGCGGCGCCTCCGACAAAAGGGAAGAGCAGCGGATGGGATCTCCAGGAGAGGAAAGCACCGGGAGCCTGGGAACCGAGAACCCCGGGCGGAAAGGCGACGGACCAGCCCTGGGCCTCGTGGAAAGCGCTCGCGCCAACCCCCTCCCCGACGACCTCGCCGGGTGAGATCACGTAAGCGTCACCATCCTCAACCGGCCACTCCCGGTCGTCCAGCCGCAACGCCCCACCGCCTCGCTCGAAGTAGACAAGGCCGAGGAAATCGTGAGAATGGGCGTATCTGGCTGAGGGATCTCCCAAAGGCATCTCCCGACCTTCGAACCTCAAGACTCTCACGGGAGGCACCCCTGGTATCGGCTCGTAAGTGTGGACCGGCGGACCATCGCCCCGTCTCTTCAGTATTCGCATCACAGCACTCACACCCTCTCTCTATTCACTAGCGACCAATGAAGTGCGCTCGTTGATAATAAACCGAAAATCGTCTTATAAGCGCGAAGTATCTACTCTTTGCAGCATGGCAAGTGGCTACGATACTGACTTCACATCGAAATATCGTCTTTTAGAGGTAAGCGAAGGAGCATGGGATGCAGATGACTAACGGGCATGATGTCGCAATGTACGATGTCGTAGTTGTTGGTGGTGGCGCTGCCGGTCTAAGCGGCGCGTTGGTGCTTGGGCGGTCCAGGAGATCCGTGCTAGTCATCGACGCCGGAGAGCCGCGCAACGCGGTTGCGTCGGGGGTACATGGTTTCCTCACGCGGGACGGCATGAGCCCGACCGCGCTGCTGGAGGCTGGACGAGCGGAAGTTCGCGGCTACGGAGTGCAGGTACTAGATGGTCGCGTCGCATCATCTGAGTCTGTCGACGGCGGCTTCACCGTGACGCTGGAGAATGGAAACCGGGTAGGGGCTCGCCGGTTGCTGGTGACTACGGGTCTAGTCGACGAGTTGCCGGATATTCCGGGGGTTCGGGAGCGTTGGGGGCGTGACGTGTTGCACTGTCCATACTGCCACGGGTGGGAGGTTCAAGATAGAGGGATCGGCATCCTTGGCACTGGTCCGATGACCGTTCATCAGGCGCAGATGTTCCGGCAGTTGAGCGACGATGTGATCCTCTTTCAGCACACTGCTCCCGCCCTAACCGACGAGCAAACCGAGCAGTTGGCTGCGAGAGGCATCATCGTTGTGGAAGAAGAAGTCGCTTCACTCGAAGTCCAGGAAGATCAGCTCACGGGTGTCCGGCTTCAAAACGGCGAGTTTGTATCGCGTCAGGCCATCGTAGTCGCGCCGCGCTTCGTTGCTCGGGAGGAGGTGCTGAGTTCATTGGGACTCGAAACTGCCGAGTGGGAGATCGGCGGTCACATTCTCGGAAGCCATGTACCAGCCGATGCCACCGGAGCAACCACCGTTCCGGGAGTGTGGGTTGCGGGTAACGTCGCCGACCCATTCGGTCAGGTCGTCGCAGCCGCCAATGCCGGTGCGATGGCCGGAGCCCACATAAACGCGGATCTCGTCGCCGAGGAGACACGCCACGCTGTCGCCGCTCGTCGGGATCTCTCATCGTCTACTGCGGGAGAGAGGCATTCATGATGGAGAAGTTCACTCAAAGATTCTGGGACGAACGATACAGCTCCCGACGCCAACTGTGGAGCGGCAAGCCCAATCCTCACCTCGTAAGTCACGCAACTGAGCTAGATGGTGAGAAAGCACTCGATGCCGGATGTGGTGAGGGCGCGGATGCCATCTGGTTGGCCGAGCGAGGCTGGCAAGTTACGGCTTTGGATGTGTCCACTGTGGCGCTGGAACGCGGCGCGGCGCACGCTGCGGAAGTTGGTGCCGAAGTCGCGAGGCGCATCGACTGGCGCCACGCGGACTTTTTGACCTCGAACGGTCCTGAGCCGGATTCATACGATCTAGTCTCGTCCCAGTTCTTGCACTTGCCTAGAGAACCCCGCGAATCGCTCTTCCGGCGACTCGCCGCCGCTGTGTCGCCGGGCGGAATGCTCTTGATCGTCGGTCACCAGACCTCGGACTCTCAGATCGGAGTCTCGCGTGAGATGGCCGAGTTGCGCTTCACCGCGTCAGAAGTCGCCGCGCTGCTCGACCCGAACGAGTGGGAGATCTTGCTAGAAGCGTCCGTAGAACGACCGGCCACAGACCCCGGAGGACACACTCACGACGCGGTGCTCAAAGCTCGCCGACACGACTAGCGCAACACGATTCACTCGTCCAGATTCGCCTTCAAATTTGTACTAAGCTCTGTCATCCGCTCGCGGTTAACGCCCATGTCGGAGCTTCCCATCCGGGATGCCGAGCGGAAGTGAATCAGCCGGTCCTTTTCGTCTATATAGAATTCCACATCGTCCACAAAACGAAATAATCGGGACGTGAATTCGGACCGCACGTAATCTTCGCTGTCTTCCAGGATAGTGGACCGCGAAGATTCTTCGATGGTCGCCATGATCGCCGCTTTCGCAGCACCCTTGTCCTCGCCATAAGCGACGGGTTTCATGCGATGTTCGGTGTCGCCTTTTGCCGCTTGGGTCGAGACGCAGTTGGGAGTATCCGGGCAGGGCTTCAACTCGCCACCTTTGGCTCCGAGGTCTTCGGGGGCGGTGCCGCTACAGCCTGACAGCAACAAGACCATGAAAATCGCCGCGAGCATTGGAGGATGAGTTGCTTTGTATCTCATATGAGTTTGCGAGATTGATTTGTCATTGAGTGTAAATGTGGTCCTTTTCCGCGAGAGAGTCGTTTGTCCGGCGAGGCTATCATGTGGATAGAGCGAATTGTGTGAGCATTGCGGCGGTCGGGCTGAGACGGGATAATGTGAGAGACTGGCGAGGTAGACAGCTTTCGGGAGGGGTGACATGGCGCGGACGATACGGGTGGTGGTGGCGAAAGTTGGTCTCGACGGTCACGACCGGGGGGCGAAGATCATCGCCCGCGCCTTGCGTGACGCCGGTATGGAGGTCATCTACACGGGCCTGCACCAGACCCCAGATCAGGTAGTCGAAGCCGCCATCCAGGAGGATGTGGATGCGATAGGCGTCTCCATACTCTCCGGTGCGCACATGACTTTGATCCCCAAGATAATGGAGCTTCTCAAGGAGAACGAGGCAGAGGACATTCTGGTATTTGTCGGTGGAACGATTCCTAAAGGCGATATCGAGAAGCTGAAAGAGTTGGGTGTCGGGGAGGTATTCACTCCCGGAACGCCGACCGGGAAAGCTGTAGAGTACGTTTCGTCGGCGGTCTCCGCCGATTAATTCTGCCAAGCCTGCAAATATAAAAGGGAGACAGTTTTGAATTATGTAAGCGTCGAGGGTCTGGATAACGGTGTTGCTGTTCTAACCATAGACCGGCAGGACAAACTGAACGCCCTCAACCCGCAAGTAGTTGAGGAGATCGGGCAGTCACTGTTGGAGATCGAAGCTGAAGGTCCACCGGCGATCATCGTGACCGGCGCCGGGGAGAAGGCGTTTGTCGCTGGGGCGGACATCGCCGCGATGAACGATATGGACCCTTTGCAGGCCAAGCGTTTCGCGGAAATCGGACATGCCGCGATGGCCCTTCTGGACCGCAGCCCGGTCCCGACCATCGCCGCCGTAAATGGCTTCGCGCTCGGTGGTGGGTGCGAGATCGCGCTCTCCTGCGATATCCGGATCGCCTCCGCCAACGCCCTCTTCGGCTTTCCGGAGGTAGGACTTGGCATCCTGCCAGGCATGGGGGGCACACAGCGAGCACCGCGCCTGATAGGACCGGCGATGGCGAAGGAGTTGATCTTCACGGGCCGTCGTATCGGCGCCGACGAAGCCCGCTTGATGGGCCTCGTAAACCACGTCGTCCCGGAAGGCGAAGCCCTAAAAGCCGCCAAAGAGATGGCCGCAGAGATCGCCGCCAACGGACCCATAGCCGTGCGTCACGCCAAAGCCGCCGCCAACCGTGCACTCGACGTAGACATCATAAGCGGCCTCGAATACGAAGCCGATCAGTTCGCCCTGCTCTTCGCCACCGAAGACTCCAAGGAGGGCATGAGCGCTTTCATGGAGAAGCGCAAAGCCGAATTCCAGGGGCGGTAATCGCCCACGAAACCATCCTGCGCGTCCGGTACTCCGAGACCGACGCGCAGGGCATAGCCAACAACGCCAACTACCTCTCGTACTTCGAGATCGGACGCATAGAGTGGCTGCGAGCCGCCGGTTTCTCCTACGCGGACCTCGAAAACCGGGGTTACGGGCTCGTAGTAGTAGAAGCCCACATCCACTACAAACGCGCCGCCCGCTTCGACGAGGAGCTAACTCTTCGCACGGAACTTGTGGATCTACAGCGAGCCTCGGTGCGCTTCGAGTACGAGTTGCTGCGCGGCGAACAGTTGCTCTCCACGGGTTTCACGCGCCACGGTTGCATCGAGATCTCCACGGGCAAACCCACAAGACTTCCGCCGGAGCTACGTTTGCTCGTTGATAGCATCAGCAAGTTGTGAGCGGATATGCTTGGAGGATGACGTGATCCGGAAGATAACACCCGAGGATTCGGAGGCGGTGATCTCGCTGGCAGTGGCATCCGGGCTATTTCCTGCGGACGAGACCGAGATACTGGACGAAATGCTGGCGGATTACTTCGGAGGCAAGGCTGACGAAGGCCACGTATGCGTAATTGATGAAGAAAAGGAGCCGCTCGGGGTCGCTTACTACGCCCCGGCGCGTGCAGCGAATCAAGCATGGGACTTGACCATGATCGCTGTGAGATCCGACCGCCAGGGGCGGGGTCGTGGACCAGCACTAATGCGGCACGTGGAGAACGCGCTGCAAGCGAGCGGTCAGCGACTGCTGTTGGTCGAGACATCCGGGCTACCGAACTTCGACCGCACGCGCGAGTTTTACAGAAAATTAGGCTACGAGGAAGAGGCTTGCATCCGGTATTTCTACGACGCGGGCGACGATATGATCGTGCTCCGCAAAGCTTTGGTTGCTGGATAGATCAAGCTTAGACCGGACGGAAGGCACCCTGCGGGGCGAGATCTTCGTCGCACGACCTTGAAATTTCGTAGTCGTTGATCTATATGGGGTTGCCGCTTCGCAAGGAGGTTATGCATACAGAAGTATAACTTTTCTACCTACAGTATACAGCGCACCGGGGGGCTTGTGTCAAGCCCTGGGTCGTGCCGCATAATGCTAGCCGAAGCCAGAACCCACGGGAATGGGGGTAGCGAAATGCGCGTGTCCTGGAGGTATGAGTTGTACGGAGACACCGAACCGACGGTGGGACTCGCGGTGCGGTTGCGGGCACTCGGCGCGGAGGTGCGGGTATGATCGAGCATGCAGTGGTGGTCGCCGGAGGAGGTCCGACGGGGCTGTTGTTGGCGGGAGAGTTGGCGTTGGCGGGGATCGACGTTGCCATTGTCGAGCGGCGCACCAGCCAGGATATGGACGGTTCGCGTGCAGGCGGTCTGCACGCACGCACCATTGAAATCCTAGACCAGCGTGGCATCGTGGAACGATTCCTCTCGGCGGGGCAAGTGTACTCGGCTGCGGGATACGCCGGTATCGCCTTGGACATCAGCGACTTCCCGACTCGCCACAACTACTTGCTTGCGCTGTGGCAGAAGGACTTCGAGCCTATCCTGGCTGACTGGGTCGGTGAGCTCGGGGTTCCGATCCTTCGCGGTCGCGAGGTTGTGAGCTTCGCTCAAGATGACACCGGCGTCGATGTCGAGATTTCGGACAGCCATCCGCTCCGAGCGGAGTATCTCGTCGGCTGCGACGGAGGGCGCAGTCTGGTCCGCAAGGCAGCGGGCATCGACTTCGCTGGGTTGGCTCCCTCGACCAGTTGGATGATCGCCGAGGTCGAGATGGACGAGCCGAAGCTCGGCATGCGCCTTGAGGGTGGTGGCATCGGCCCCGTCAACCCTTCGGAGGGCGGGGGACCGTACCGGGTTGCGCTGACCGAAGAACACGTCGAATACACGAGCGAGCCGACGTTGGAGGATCTCAGCGAGGTACTCATCGGCGCCTACGGAACAGACTTCGGGGTACGCAGCCCGACCTGGATCTCCCGTTTCACCGACATGTCGCGGCAGGCAACCTCCTACCGCCATGGCCGTGTGCTGCTCGCCGGGGACGCCGCACACGTCCATCCCCCGCAGGGAGGCCAAGGGCTCAACACCGGCGTGCAGGATGCCGTGAACCTGGGATGGAAGCTGGCGCAGGTGGTCAACAAGACATCACCCGAGAACCTTCTGGACACCTACCACGACGAACGGCACCCGGTCGGTGCCCGAGTGTTGCACAACACCATGGCGCAAGTCGCGCTTAGTAGGCCCGACGACCGTCACCAGGCCCTCCGCGACACCATGAACAAACTGCTCAGCATGGACGAGCCGCGTAGGCACATCGTCGGAATGATCTCCGGCCTAGACATCCACTACGATCTCGGAGAGGGACATCCGTTGCTCGGGCGGCGCATGCCCGATCTCGATCTGACCACCCCCAACGGCCCGCTGCGGGTCTGCACTCTCCTGCACGATGCCCGGCCCATGCTGCTCAACCTCGGTGATCTCGGCGGCTTCGACATCACTCCGTGGGCGGATCGAGTCCGGTTGATCGACGCTGAATACAATGGTGCGTGGGAGCTTCCGGTACTCGGCGCGGTCACTGCTCCCACAGCCGTGTTAATTCGGCCTGACGGATACGTGGCCTGCGTGGGAGACGGTACGGATAAGAGTCTCGCTGACGCGCTGACCACCTGGTTCGGAACACCGAATGCAGCGTAGCACCACCAACAAAGCGTGACTGATGCCAGTCATGGCTTCACGTTCATGGCTCGGATCTCGGCTTTGTCGAACTGCAGAGGACGCAGTGCCTATGAGTGACAGGGATTGTGTCTTACTTTGTAAAGTAGACAGACGATACCCTGCAGGGTGAGACATCCATCGCGCCAGCAGCGGAAGCTCTTTCTATCGGGAGGCGTAAAGCCTTCTAGAGATGGCGGCGATTATCCCCAGAGGGATAGATGTCGCGGCGGCGAGCTCGAACAGTAGTGGGAAACGACCGGCTTCGGCCAGTGGAGCGGCGAAGGTAGTGGAGATGCCGCTACCAACGAAGAGGGCGGCGGAGAAGAACGAGATCACAGCGGCCCGAGCCTCGGGTGCGACCTCGGTGGCCCAATTCTGGAGCGTAGGATGCATGAACGCGAACCCGCCTCCCACCACAAAAGCCGAGAGTGCCACGCCCGCGAAGCTCTGGCTCAAAGCTCCGACGGCGTAGCCCGCCGCGAGCAGCACGCCGCCAGTGAAGAGCAGGGCCGGTTTACCGAACCTATGCGCCAGTCGAGGCGCGACTTGTACCCACACGAGTGTCGCCAGCCCGAACAACCCCACCGCCAGCCCCGCGACGGCCGGAGCGTACCCTTCCGCTTCGAGCGCTGGAGCCAGGAATGTGAGGAAACCCAGGATCACACCTCCCTCAATCAGAGCGAAGAAAACCACCAGCAAGGCCCACGGCGACCGCACGAATCTCGCAAGCCCCGCAAGTGGCCCGCCGTTCGCGTGTTCGGGTTCCGGCAGTCGCGAGATCACGAGCCCCAGAACCGCCGCGACCAAGACCGGCGCGGCGAACGCCAGACGCCAGAGATCCAGATACGCCGCAATACCCGCCAGGACCGTCGAGAGGGCCGTCGCCAATCCGGTAGCTGCGATTTGATCCGAGAGCGCTTTCTGCCGGACGCCGCTCGGGACCGTATCGCCGATATACACGAGCGTCGCCGGAATAACAGCGGCGAACAACCCTCCAGTCACGGCCCGCGCTACCACGAGAACTGCGAGGTTCGGGGCGAACGCGGAGACAAGACCCGGAACTAGAACCCCGATCAAGGCGATCCGCATAACCCGAACCCGCCCAAGCCTATCCAACAACAATCCCCAAACCGGCTGCATCAACCCATAAAGTAAGAAGTACCCACTGGCCGCAACCACCACTTCCGCAAGAGTCGCACCCAATGCCGCCGCGATGGTAACCAACATCGGAGCAATAGTGAACCGGTCGAAAGTGCTCAGGAACGCCGCCGCCTGAAGTAGCCGAAGCCGTCCCTTCAAGCTCGGGGCATCGTCTCTCACTCTTTACTCGTCATGTTCACAGGAGCCACACTACGGAAGTCTTGCCCCCCGTACAAGTCGAGAGGTTCTAGAGCTCTTCTTGGTTCATCTTTATGAGTAGACTAGCCATCTCGCGGGCGGATTCCAGCGGCTCTGCGCTGCGGCGCACGACGGCTGTAACCCAGGCGCCTTCCAGCAGGATCAGCAGTCGCTCCGCCAGAGATTCGGGGTACAGGAAACCGGCTTCGGTCGCTAGGTTCTCTAGATGCTTTCGAGTGCCGTCTTTGTGAGCCTTTATCACGGCGCGCCCCGGATGATCGTCGTCGGTGATCTCCGCCGCCGCGTTGATGAACGCGCATCCCCGGTACCCTTCCTCATCAAAAAGATACTCCCCATATGCGTCGAACGCGGCCAACAACCGCTCGACGGGATCTGTGTAGAGATCCGTATCCCTCACCAAGACCGCCTGCCAACGCTCGTCTCGCCGCCTCAAATAAGCCGCTACGAGCTCGTCCTTGGACCCGAAATTATTGTAGATCGTGATCTTGGAGACCCCCGCCTCGTCAGCAATGGTATCCACACCAACCGCCCGGATGCCTTCCTCGTAAAACATCCGATACACCGTTGACAGAATTCTCTCAGCCGCCGGGGTGAACTCCTCCGTACTCTCTCCTGGACCGTCCTCCAAATTCTCCATTTTTATTGCTCCCTTCGTGTATTTGTTCACGTCATTATACCAACAGGTCTGTTCAAATGGCCGAGTTATGAACAAACAGGTCTGTTCAATGATTGATACAGGGCTAAATGACGGGAGGTGAGACGGCATGTTTGGAGTGGGTTACAGGTTGTTGAGTTTTGTGCGGGAGTTGGATCGGGGTTCAGCGGTGATGCGCGGTGAGATTGCGCCCGGAGCCTATGATCGGGGTCGCGTTGATTCCGGCGAACGGGTAGGCGGAGCTTCACTCCGAGAGGCGATACCGTCTCTGAGGCGAATAGTCGGTCAAGTGCGTGACGGTGGATCGCGCCTAGCGGTCTTCGCGTTGTTGCTGGCGATGGTCCTCTGGGGCACGGTCTTTGTGGCGACAAAGGAAGTCATGGGCGAGGCCGGGCCATTTACCGTCGCCGCCGGACGTTTCGCCATAGGTTTCGCCGTGCTCCTACCGATAGCTCGTCGCCGGGGATTCCATCTCAGGGACATATTCAAGCCGACGTATCTACTCTTCGGTTTTATGGGAGTCTTTCTGGCTTACGGCCTCCAGAACCTCTCCCTCGTCTTCAGTTCCGCCAGCGACGCCACCCTCGTCATCGCCGCGCAGCCTGCGGCGGTCGTGCTCATGGGGATGTTGTTCCTGCGGGAGAAATTGCCGGTCGCTCGGATGCTCGGCATCGGGCTGGCGTTGGTCGGAGTGTTGTTGGTAAGCGGTATGTCGTTCAGCAACGGTGGGGCCGACGCCTTGCTCGGCAACGCTCTGATGGTAGGTTCCGTGCTCGCTTACGGTGCTTACGCCGCGCAAGGTCGCGTGCTCGTCGAGGGTCAGGCCGCCAGCCTCATCACGGCGGCGAGTTTCGGGGCGGGATTGTTGTTCCTGACTCCCGTCGCGGCGGGCGAGATGTTCCTCTACGGAGTCCCTGAGCTTGGGACTCAAGGATGGCTCATCCTCTTGTACATCGGTGTCGTAACCACCGCTGCTACGTTCCTACTGCTCAACTACGCGCTACGTCACCTCGAAGCTGGAGCCGCCGGACTGTACTTCAACCTGCTCCCCGTTACGGGACTGACGTTCGCCGTACTCTTCGGAAGCAGCGTCGGACTCATAGAGCTGGTTGGTGGTAGCCTCGCAATAGTGGGAGTCTTGCTCGGGGATTACCTCGTGCGCCGGAAAGTTAGCCAGGGATCGACGGGTGAGTTGGCTGGAGCCCACACTTAAAGCTCATCTCGGGGCCATTCTTATAGCTCCGTCCAGCCGGATCACCTCGCCATTCAACATCTCGTTCTCGATGATGTGCTGCGCTAGAGCGGCGTACTCGTCGGGTCGTCCGAGACGCGACGGAAACGGCACTTGTTTGCCCAGGGAGTCGCGGGCTTCTTCGGGCAGACCGGCGAGCATGGCGGTGTCGAAGATACCGGGGGCGATGGTCATTACCCGGATGCCGCTCCACGCGAGATCCCGAGCAACGGGGAGCGTCATTGCGACGACACCGCCTTTGGAGGCCGCGTAGGCGACTTGCCCCATCTGACCGTCGAACGCCGCGACCGAAGCCGTGTTGATGATAACTCCGCGCTCGCCGCTCTCTGCTGATTCGTTTCCGTTCATGGCTTCCGCTGAGAGTCGTATCACGTTGAAAGTACCGATGAGATTCACCGAGATCACCTTCGAGAAAGATTTCAATCCGTGCGGACCTTCCCGCCCAATGGTCTTCTCTGCTATGGCGATCCCCGCGCAGTTAACCACGCCATGT
>JBGTFQ010000099.1:0-31191 GCA_041747155.1 Rubrobacteraceae bacterium | reverse complement strand
GAGGAGATCGGCCTGCCAAAACCCGCAACGGAATACTTCGCCGAGCACAAGATCCTCGCACCGGAATACTTCGCCCGGCACGGAGCAACGGGAGGAGCACTGTACGGCGCGGCGCGACCTTTCTGGATGAGCGGCCCCTTCCACCGTCCCCGATACAACGACCGGCGGCGTCCGTGGCTGTGGCGCGTCGGAGCGTCCGTCCATCCCGGCGGCGGCATACCAGCGGTCCTCGGCGGCGCCATGAACTCCATGAACCGACTGCTTAGAAAACTCGAAACCCCCGGAGGCAAGAGATGACGTTGCCATCCCAGCGCGATCTGTTCGATATACCGGACGACGTTGCGTACCTGAATTGCTCGTACATGGGGCCACTTCCCCGCTCCACTACCAGAGTTGGGATGGAGTCCGTCGGGCGGAAGTCTCGACCGTGGGGGATCCAGCCAAGCGATTTCTTTGCAGATTCGGAGCGTATCCGAACCTTGTTTGCAGATCTCATCGGCGGCGACGCGGAGGGTGTCGCTATCATCCCATCCGTCTCATACGGTATGGCCGTTGCAACCTTGAACATCCCCGTATCGGCGGGCGAGAACATCATCGTTCTGGCGGAGCAATTTCCGTCCAACGTGTATCCGTGGCGCGAGTTGGCGAGTTCTACCGGTGGAAACCTCGTCACTGTTCCACGGCCTGCGGACAACGACTGGACGAACGCTGTCCTGGATCTCATAGACGAGAAGACCGCTGTCATTGCGATTCCCAACTGTCACTGGACAGATGGCTCGCTAGTGGATCTCGTACGAGTCGGAGAGGCGGCCCGGTCGGTTGGAGCGGCGTTTGTTGTTGATGGCATTCAGTCGCTCGGGGCTTATCCGATGGATGTTTCGGCTGTGAGACCGGACTTTCTGGTGGCTTCATCATATAAGTGGTTGCTTGGTCCGTATGGGTTGGGCTTTATGTGGGTGAGTGAGGATTATCGGGAGGGTCGGCCCGTGGAGCAGAACTGGATCAACCGCCGGGGCAGCGAAGATTTCTCCGCACTCGTAGACTACCGCGACGACTTTCAGCCCGGCGCCCGCCGCTACGACATGGGCGAACGGAGCAACCCGATCCTACTTCCGATGGCACTCGAATCTCTGAGCCAGATACTAGACTGGGGAGTCGAAAACATCTCCGAATACACCGGCGACCTGACGGATCTCATCAGCCAAAGAGCCGCAGACATGGGCATCGACACCGTACAAAAAGATCGACGAGCGCGACATATGATCGGGCTTAGATTAGGCTCCAAAGCCCCAAAAGACCTCGCTACCCAACTCGCCGCCAAGAATATCTCCGTCAGCGTGCGCGGCGAGAGCGTTCGAGTCTCGCCACACCTCTACAACACCGGAAAGGATGTGGATCGCCTGTTCACCGCGCTGAAAGACATTCTCTAGCGCGGCGGCAATCTTCTTACCGAAAATCGAGTGGGACGGAGACCCCGTCGAAGCTACCGTCTTTCGCGGAGAGCGATCCGACTTCGAGCGTTCCGCTCTTGCCACTCATCGAGTCCGGGTACTCCGCGCTAAAGGCGTAGTTGCCCCAGGTATCGGCCCAGTCGGTGGTCGTATACGAACCTTCGTGCACCACTTCGCCCGACGAGTCTTTGATCCGCCACATACCCAACGCCTCGAACGGACGACCATACCCAACGACGGTCACCATGTCCGGCCCAACTGTATATTCGGCGCGGGGCTGCGTAACCACGGTCGAGTCGCCGTAGGTTGCTTTGGGATATGCGTTGTCGCCGCTCAACGGCACATCCACGACTATTCGCGCCGGATTGTTGAGGTAGAAGACGTTGGCCGGTCCAGCATCGTTAGTGAGTTGCAAGTCCACATCCAAGTGACCGCCGGTCTCAGCGCGAGTTACGTAGTAGCTGCGGAAGGCCATCCCGAGCCCGTCACCATCGGTGGTTTTTGTCGATGTCACAGAAGGCAGATGGACGTGCAGGATCGTGCGTCCATCCAAAGCAGTCCACGAATAGTACGGCACAGTCTCCGAAGGAAGCTCGTCGACACCGAGGTCTATAACCGCCCGCTCGTAAGTCGCATGATCCCCGAAACGCACGTCCAGGATAGTGTCCGCCGAACCCGTCGCCTGCTGCGCGGTGGCCGGGACAGCGAAGGAGACCGCCAAAACGGAGATCAACAACAAAGTCACTAAACGCCTCATGATGCTCTCCCTTCCATAATCTTGCCCTTAGATTTCCTACACGAAGTATACCATGCCAATATTGGAGTCCTGTAACTAGCATGTTTCGGTACGTACATGTCTAAAGGCTCCGGGAGGTAAGGGTCTCTCTCCCGGTCGCTACTCCTCCGAGCTGACCCGTTCGATGCTGGACCATGGCAGATATTCGTAGCTCGTCGCGTCGCCGCCGCCGTCTCGCACGTCGAGAAGGAGCCCCGAAGCGTCATAGTCGCAGACATAGCCTGTCAGGTCCGAGCCGGTGCGGGCCGAGACGGAGATGGGCTTGCCGCGTTCCAGGAAAGCCGCGATGCCGGGTGCGCCGCGCCTTAGGCCGTCCGAGTTTTCTTCTCGCCTCTCCAAGCTGCCTCCTCCAAAGAAGTTTACGAAACACAGATTACAATACCCGACGACCTACCGCTCTATCCAGCAGTCGTGGGTAGGAGACCCGGAACTTCGCGCCAGTCTTCGAAGCCCACGATATCGCCTCTCGCGTCTATGAGATCCCGATTCCAGGGTTGCAACTTCGCGGCGGTCCACAATCCGGCTTCGGCGGCTCTTTGGAGTGTGTCGGGACGGTCGTCGATCATCCCGAAAGCGTCTAATTCTCTGAGAACGGGCAACTTGTCTCCGGTCACGACGGTGACATCTACTTGAGGGCCGAAGTGTCTCCGAAGCCACGGTCTTAGGTGCGGTAAGAGCGATCCGGAGTCCCAATTGCGGGTGATGAAGTGTACGTGTAATCCGCGTTCTTCCTGGATTCTTCGCAGGGTCTCGCAAGCGTGAGGGTATGGCTCACGCCGGGATATGGAGTCTGGCGCGTGGACATGCTCGAAGATTCGGGTGGTGACCTCATCGCCGTAGTGATCCAGGAGCTGTATCCAGGTCTCGGACGGTACGGTCAACGGTTCTCCCGTGATCGCGAATACGGCGGCTCTTATTCCGTCGTCCATGTCCCAGACGGTCGAGTCCACGTCCACGCCTAGAACGGGTCTCACACGATGAATTCTTCTAGCGGTATGGCGTCTGAGAGGCCGGAGTCAGGGTCCAAGACCGCGTACTCCGCTCCCGCTTTCTGGGCGACGAGCGCGTGTCGGCGGAGGCCGTCGGGAGTCGGTATTTCACCGAATCCGTCCGGTAAGTCTAGGTGCGGGGCGCGTTCACGGAAAGCTCGCGCCTTATCCGGGGTGGTAAAGAGAGCCGCCACCAGTAACTCCTCGCCGTTTGAAGGAACCAGGATCAGGGGCGACTCCCCTCGCTCGTCGCTTATGACGTAGATCGGAAACCGCATTTCCCCAGCATTTTCCGCGGCGTGATGCACTACATCCGAGGTGTGAAATAAACCAGTCCCGCCCGTAGTGACGACGAGCACGTAATCGGGTTCGTCCGAGGCGAATTCTTCGAGTTCGTTCCAACTCGAAAGCGTCGCCGGTTCGCATCCGGCAAAGTCATCCATCCCGAAATCCCGCGCATCTACGGAGAATTCCTCGGCCAGGTTACGCTCAGCGAAGACGGCTGCGACACTCGCGGGCTCCCCCGACACCTCGGTTCGTTGCCAGACTTCGTGTCCTTCGGCGTTTTGGAGCCGGTAGATCGGCGGTTTCGGGAAGTTTTCAAGGGAGAGTTCTTGGGTTGGGTCCATCATAGTAGCTTTATGGTCGGAGGGTCTCCGACCTTAGATCAGGGATTTCGGTCGAACGGCTTTGCGGGCGATGGCGACGAGGTCTTCGTCCGTGAAGGGTTTCTTGAGTACGCGCGTGCATCCGTGGGTGCGTTCGGCCAAGGCTTTAGCGGCGGGGTCTTTCTTAGCGGCCATCAGGATTACCGGAATCTTCTGCGTCTTGGGCATCGCTTTCAGACAGTGGCAGGCTTCCACGCCGCTGAGGTGCGGCATAGAAACATCCATTACTATGAGATCCACCTTCCGAGACAATGCTTCCTGGAGCGCGACCTGTCCATCGCCTACCTTCACGACCCTAAAACCCCCATCTTCCAGCGCGTTGGCGGCTTGTTTGAGCACCGTCGCGTCATCGTCCGCCACCAGAATTGTCGCCCTTCGATCCACGGCGTGGATTCTACACCCAAATGCCGCGTGAGGAGCAACACATTTAGCCGCCGCCCATCGGGCCAGATGCGTTAAACTTCTGGATGAGCGCGAAAATACACACGTCGGTTCGAGAGGTGAGCGTGCAGCAGGAAAAGTACTTCCGCAAAGGCTTCAAGATGAGGGGCGATGTCCAGCACCTTCTGGATCGGGACTATAGATCCGAGGTCGTGGACAACATCCGCTCCAACGGCAACGTCTTCGAGGCCGAAGGTCTCACGTTGCGCATCGCGGACGAGTTTGGGTTTTGCTACGGCGTGGATCGGGCCGTAGATTACGCTTTCCAGACCCGCGAAAAATTCCCCGACAAAAACATCTACATAACGGGCGATATGATCCACAATCCTTCCATGAACGACCGCCTGCGCGATATGGGTATCCAGTTTCTCTCGGAAGGCTTCAACGGAAACCCGGACGCCTTTTTCGACCAACTCGGCCCGGAGGACGTGGTCCTTCTCCCGGCTTTCGGGGCACCGATACAGTGGGTCGACAAGCTGCGGGAGCAGGATTGCATCGTAGTGGACACAACCTGCGGTTCGGTTCTATCGGTTTGGAAGCGCGTCAGCCGGTACGCCAAGAACGATTTCACCAGCATCATCCACGGCAAGTACTACCACGAGGAGACGAAAGCTACCGCCTCGCAGACCGAGAAGGTCGATGGCAACGGCAAGTACCTCATCGTGCGCAACCTACTAGAGACCGGCTACGTGACGGATTTCATCCTCGGTCGAATAGACGCTAGCGAGTTGCGCGAGAAGCTGTCGCATGGCATGTGTCCCGGCTTCGATCCGGATGAGGATCTCCAGCGCGTGGGTGTCGCCAACCAGACCACGATGCTCATGAGCGAGACGATGGCCGTCGGCGAAGAGCTACGCAAGACGATGTCCGAGCGTTACGGTGCGGATGCGTTAGAAGATCACTTCGCCCTCTTCGACACTATTTGCTCTGCGACCCAGGATCGCCAAGACGCGCTTTTCGAGCTACTGGACAATCCGCTGGATGTAATTATCACGGTCGGCGGATACAACTCATCCAACACCAACAACCTGGCGATCATCGCCGCCGAGCGCGTCCCGAAGAGCTATCACATAGCAAGTGGCGACTGTATAGGAAGCGATGTCATACGCCACAAACCACCCGGCACGCCGCTAGACCCTCGCGAGGAAGTGGAGGAGCGCGACTGGCTACCTGAAGGTCCGATACGCATCGGCCTCACCGCCGGGGCTTCCACGCCAAACTCCCAGATAGGTCTAGCAATAGGTCATATCCTGGAAGCTCGCGGCCTATCGCCCGAGATAGCGTTGTCGTAGAGAGAAGGAGTTTCTAAACCCCGATCTCGACAAGTTTTCGAGCGAGGTCGGTAAACTCCTGAGCTTCGATGGAGTTTGAGTTCAGAGCTTCGCTCGTGTTGTCTCCGAAGGAGATCTGAACGACCTCTTCGCCGGTTCCGGAGCCACGGAGGTATCCTCGCAAAGCGGCTGCTCCACCGGCTATAATCCCGACGACCAGCAAGCCGCGAGCTAGTTTCTTCATGCTATTCGCCCTCCCCCATCGCCTGTTCGATACCGCTCCGGGCATTCCGCATATCGTAGAGGGCTAGCCCTACCCGAGCCTCTGGCCTGGTCGTCGCCGCCAGGGAGCCTCCGCCTTCTAGCCGCACCATCAGCAGGTGACCCTTGTCTGTTTTGATTCGGAGTTGGGAGACGTGATCCTTGCCATGTTCTCGGGCGGTTCTCTTGGCGACAGAAGAGAGAGCCGCGAGCATGGCTGACGCCCGTTCGCGCTCCACACCCGGTTCATGGGAAGAAGAAACGAGTTTTCCGTCGCCAGTTATCACAGCGCACGATTTCAACTCCCCCGATAGCGCTAGAAGGTCGGAGATCAAACGCCCCACATCACCCTCGGTACCAACTCCCGGCTTCTCCATCCCACTCCTCTCATCCATCCACATCACACAGTCATCGTACTATATCCGATACAGCGTCACCCCCGGAAGCGACTTAACAAGCTGCACGCACAATGATATATTTGCGGTCTTCAAGGGCGATTAGCTCAGCGGGAGAGCGCTGCCTTCACACGGCAGAGGTCGCTGGTTCGAAACCAGCATCGCCCACTACAAAAAGGCGCCGATTTGCAGGAAAAAATCTTGGGCTCGGTCCACACGGTGACTTCCCAGCTGATCCTCGTGCAGCAACGGTGCAGCAACGCAGAGGCGCTCACACGGAGGTGCCGCAATACTCAGCGGCGGTCTAGTGTATAGGTGCAGTAGCGGCTTATGAGCGCCAAAGTAGTTGCTTTCAACGATCTTCCTGCATCAGATTTGCTCGTCGACGCTGTCTACCTTGGTGGTGCGGCGAACAATGCTGCAGATGACCCTCTCAACAAGCTTATGCTATGCGGGAACATGGGAGGATTTAGGAAAGTAGGGCGCAAGAACGAAACCAAGTATGTGGTGCTCTACTCAAGCCAATCAGACCGAAACTGGCCCGACCAGCTAGACTTGGCAACGGGGCTGTTTACCTATTATGGCGATAACAAGACACCTGGATCTCACCTTCACCATACGACACGAGGCGGCAACAGGTTGTTGGCTGGCGTGTTCGATTGCGTCCATGCGTCTCCTCCACGTCGGTCAGAAGTGTCGCCTTTCTTCATATTTACGAAAGCACCCTTGTATGGGACACGGGCGGTGCAATTTCGTGGATTAGCGGCACCCGGCGCCAGCGGTGTAGCTCCTACAGATGACCTCGTGGCAGTTTGGAAATCTTTTGAAGGCCAGCGGTTCCAAAACTACAAGGCTCTCTTTACGATACTCAAGACTCCGCGTGTTCCTCGCGCTTGGCTCGCTGACTTACAGGCAGGGCACGCGCAGAGCAAGAGTTGCCCCAAAGAGTGGCGTCAGTGGGTAGATGTTGGTTCGTACATACCATTGGCTGCTGAACCAGCAATCGAAATCAGAACGCGTGAGGAACAGCTGCCCAACAACGATCTCGAGAGAGAAATCCTGGCCACGGTTTACAACTACTTCAAGAAAAATCCTACAGCATTCGAAGTGTGCGCCGCGGCTCTAGTCCAATTCCAGAACCCAGAGAACTACATCATCGACGAAATCACGCGCCGCTCGGTCGACGGTGGCCGCGACGCCATCGGACGATACAGACTCGGTCCCTCAGCCGATCCCGTGACCGTAGATTTTGCGCTGGAGGCGAAGTGTTACCGACCCGAGTTGCCCGGATTGGCCGGTGCCCCCACACAGGTGGGAGTAAAGGAAACTTCGAGGCTGATTTCGCGTTTGCGGCATCGCCAGTTCGGTATTTTGGTTACCACTTCCTACATCGGAGCTCAAGCATATAGGGAGATTCGAGAGGACAAACATCCTGTAATATTGTTGTGTGGACGTGATTTGGCGAAGCTGCTAATAGACAAGGGGTACTCTTCAGTAGACACCGTTACCCAGTGGCTACAGCAATTTCCAAGCTGAGCGTCGTCCGAAAATCGCAGGCCGCTATCATACGAGGCGTGTAACTTTTTGGTCGCTCACTCGGCGGGACGGCGCTCGACGAATCCATAGAAGCGCACGGCATCTCTCCAGGCTCGATACGGACGTTTTGCATGGAAGTTCTGCGGATGGACGAATACTCCGTGATGCGGCAGGACTTGAGTCGGCTGCAGCCCGAAAAACCACGCTCGGTCACTCGGGCGCACGCCCTCCGCGTCGATACCGGATACCCGCGTAGGCCTACCGGCAGCATCGTGTAGCATTACCTCTACGGTTTCCTCTCCTTCAGCGACTACCTCTTGCACGTCGCCCCAGATGTCGAAGGGTGCGACTGCGTGGTCAGAAGCCTTCCCTACCCACCAAGTGGGAGCTTCGTCGCGGTACCGACGACACCTGTGTCTTATCCGGCAGCTGCCGCAATGGGACCCCGCCTTCGCGAGTTCAGCTGCGGAGAGTGTACGACCGACCGGTAGCTTCTCGCGGATAGATAGAACCTGCTCCATGGTCACTTCTGAGTGACCCTCGTCCCAAGGAACCTCGACCCTCGTACCTCCCTCGAGCCAAAGCCTCACTCGTGCGCTTTCGTTTATCTCCTGCAATATCAGAGCGTACAGCCTCACCTGCAGCGCATAGTCTTCTTTGGGTTGTCCGGCTCGATCGAGGATGTCTCCTGTCTTGAAGTCCGTGACGTGATAGGTTCCATCTTCCTCTATCTCGATGAGGTCCGGACGACCAGACAGTCGAAGAGAGGAGACTCGAATCGTCTGTTCGGCCCCGAGGGGAATACGAGTGGTGTCCACAGGTTCGGCTTCATGCCCACTGAGGGCACTCGGTCCTTTTGAAGACGACGTGGGAGGACGGCCGTTGCCAGAAAGCGCATTCGCCCAGGTGCGCAGGCGGGCCCTGCGGTTCCAATATTCGGTCTTCCCTACCGCTGTGCGTAGCGGGACCAACCTCTTCGTGCGCGGGTTCTCCAAGAGGCGCTCTTCCTCGAGGCGGATCTTCCTTTCGAAGAGATCATCCACATGTTCCGTAGTTGACCGTGTATGCGACGGCCGGTCGGCTAGGGCTTCGTTCATGACCTCGTGAATCACGTCTCCCAAGATAGCGAGGGGGGACGGCGGGAGCATCTCCTCCTCGGACAGACCATGGATCACCTTCAGCGGACACCGCATCAACGACGCGAACATCGACGGCCCGAACAGCCGGGGGGCGATTACATTCCCGACGACTTCGGGAAGCGTTGCCAGCGTGCTGAAGGGTTCCGTCAGTCCCATACCACGCTCACTCGTTCAGCCACTCACGGACCTTCACGGGTCTACGCGAGAGGTTGAAGGTGTCCCAGCAGTCTACACCT
This sequence comes from Rubrobacteraceae bacterium, assembly GCA_041747155.1. Lineage (GTDB taxonomy): Bacteria > Actinomycetota > Rubrobacteria > Rubrobacterales > Rubrobacteraceae > JACDDK01. The sequence goes on along the minus strand of JBGTFQ010000099.1, from coordinate 22,008 downwards.
TGCCCTTCGTCGAGTGCTTCGTCCTCCGCCATCGCTAGGATCGTACCGGCTGCTATCTCTTCTTCTCTGTCCCAATCCCACAACGGATGAGCGACGAGGACCCACGGCGAGACCTCTCCACCACCGCGCAGCAACCTGAAACCCGGCACCAAACCATCCGCGAAGGATTTCGTTTCGGCATCGAACCTCTGTTTCATCTCGTCTGCCAGACGTTGCGCCATGGCGGGCCAGCCCGAGAGCCCCGGGTGGGAGAAATCGCCATCGAGACCACAGACGAAGTGAGGATCCAGCATCGTGCGCAAGTACGAGAGGCCAAGTCGCCAGTCCAACAGGCCATGAAACTGCTGGTTGCCGTAACGGAGCAAGCACCTGTAGCACGCCATCTCGCAGTGTTCGTGCTCTGGTGCCAGCAGACGCGAGAGCGGATCGCCGCCTTCGTCCTCGACCATGGAACGTATCATCCGGAGGACCTTAGGCGTTCCGTCGATGGGCTCGCTGAGGTTGCGACAGAACCCCGCCCCGTTGACCAATTGGTCCGTGATGTGGAGGATGGGCAAGCGCTGGTGCGTTCCGTACGGTCGTGGCTCGAGGACTTCCAACTCCGAGGGATCGATGTCCAGCTCGCGTGATGCACGGTCCACTATCATGAACGTAGCCGTCAAGGCCGCCGCACGGACACCCTGCCACCGGTGGGTGCTGTGAGGGGGTTGATTCTCCGTCCTGGCCGGAAGGCGATGTACGGAGATCGCGTTGTGCACCCGCGAGGGCGCTACGTAGAGGGAGTCGGTGGTCTTGGGGGCCGCCAACCACTTCGGCTCCTCCGTCCTTTCCTGTTGGAAGCCGAAGACATGCGAACCCACGATCGCCTCCTCTGCGATCGCCTGGTACGGTAGCAATATGTGTCCCCTCCCCCATCGCCTGCGCTGGCTTCCGACCTCCGTTCCGAAACCCACCATCTCGCCATCCCTATTCGGCCCCTTGTTGAGGCGGTACGTCCGCGCTTGGTTGCCGAAGGCTACCCTAGCCTCCATCTCCGGCGCACTCCTGTCGCGTGGATCGAGTACCCACCTCGTGAAGTCGAGCGTCTCCCCTTCGGCCTGGATAGAACGATGCCGAGACCCGCGCATGAACTCCTCTTTCTCGGGAGCCGGCCGAAGGTCGGTACGGAAGGCATTCGGGACCACGCATGATCGAGCCGTGTCTTCGGATAGGATAGCGTTGCAGGCTTCGCAACGCATACCTGGGGCCCCACCTTCCCCGGCTACGGACCACGCGCTACACGTAGCACATTGCACCAGGCGGAAGCTTTCCCCGAACCAGCCGGATCCGAACGTATTGGCCGGAGTGTCCTTGTCCTTCCGAACGTATTCCGGCAGCGCCATGGGAGGGGTGAAGCCGACGCACAGATGCTCGTGCTTGTCTTTCGTGACCTTCGCGCCGGGCGCGAACTCGTAGATCGCCATGTCCAGATCACGATCTATCTTCGATAGCGTGGGTTTGCCGTCCTCGGGCCTTATCTGGAGGTAGAGATCCCGCACCCTCGTCGGCATCCCGTACATGGGTAGCAGCCCCACCTCCGCCAGGCTGTGGGCGAGGCCTCTAGCAACGCCGGTCTGGAGCCGACTATCGAGCTCTCCCAGCAGGTCGTCGACATCCACGTCGGGGACGTCTTCAAGCTTGCCGTCCGCGGTCAGTAGCTCTAGGAACCTAGCTGCCTCGCCCCTCGTCGCTGCCAGAGCACCGCGTAGGCGCGTGGGCCACTCCGATAGCGCGGCCCCGTAGATCTCCACGGGCAAGAATTCGCCGTGTATATCCGGTGGCGACATGATGTCACCCGGATAGATCGTCCTAGATTTCTCCCTGTCCTCCGCTCTCAGGAGCGCGAACGCGTCTATCAACCACTTCTTCCGCAAGAAGCGAAGAGCTATATCCTTCATGCTCTTCGTCAGGAACGGTGTGGGCGGTACGTCGCCGGTAATCTCCGTGGGCTCGCGGAAGTAGTGTATGTCGTGACTGCGAGTACGGCAGATCGTAAGCGCCATGGAGAACGCCTGTCCGCGGCGACCGGCCCGCCCCACCCTCTGCTGGTAGTTGAAGCGTTGGGGCGGCATGTTCGCCTGCAGCACGGTCTGCAGGGGACCGATGTCGATTCCGACCTCCATGGTGGTCGTCACGGCCAACAGGTCGATGGTGGATCTCGCTTCGATGAGCTCCTGGTCGTCTGCGCCCCTGGATATAGCCTTCTCAGGGTCTTCTGGCCCTCGGGAACCGTTCGAGCTCGCGGAACCATTCTCAGACTCCGAATCCTCCAGCTCCGGTACGAATATCCCGCGAAACTCGCGCTGTCGCCTCGCGGGGTCTTCGGTCTGTCCCGTGAGTTCCTCGCAATGCAGGCGAAATGCCGAGTCGATGTCGCCGTCGGAGGCAGCGTGCCGCAAAGCGCGTCCTACCCTCCTGGCCAAGAAGCTCTGCTCCCGCAGCTCGCCGACGAGGCCGTAGCGTTCCTGCGGCAGACGGACGAAGCATCTCGTGCACACGCCTCCACCGGAATGTAGGTGCACCCGGGAACACGAGTCGCAGCGCCAGTAGGGGTCGTCGTCGCCGGTGAGTTCTATCCTGACCTGGGGCATGTCGATGATGCCGTCGGCGTGTCCGGTCTTGCCCAACCGTCTCAACGCCTCCTCAAGCTTCGTCGGTGCCTCGTCTCTCCATACGGCTTGGGCGAACTGCTTGACCCGTGCGGTCCTGATGTTACCGTAATCGATCCATGCCTTGGGATCGTCACCCTCATCTCTGTAAGGGGTGGGCCTATAGCGGTAGGAGTCGGCGATGACGCGCACGAGCGCAGCGAGGAGCTGCAGCTCCTCCGCCTTGTCATCAGCCTCCGGCAGGATATCGGAGCGGACGGTCACGTATCCGAGCCCGGACTCTTCCAATGAGAAGTAGGTCTTGCTGAATACGACGTCGCTCATGATCTGGTAGAAGCGGTAGAGTAGGCTCTTTCTCGCGCGATGCAAGGGTACCCCGAGATGGGTCGGCGACAGAGCCGGGGAGTCGTCGTAGTAGACGTCACCGTCGTCGATACGGAACAGATCGGTCCACGCATACCAACGATCCTTGTCGTCTACGGTGGTCCCCTTCAGTTGCTGTATGCCGGCATCGTCGCAGGGATGGATCCCCCGACGTACCAGGTCTGCGAGCAAGGGCGAAACCCGCATCTCCCGCCCACTCGAGTCCCACACGTTCAGGTTCTCCAGCACGGCGGAGAGCGGTACGGAGGACTCTCCTACGTCACGCAGCTCTTTCTGCAACGACCTGAACTCTGCGGTCGCCCTGTCCGACTCTTCCTCGGTCGAGTCGAAGGCCTCCATAGCTCTCTCCTTGGCTTCCTCCATTTCTAGTTCGATGGTTTCGGGGTCTCGCCGCGAGCGAAGGGCTTCGTGGAGGTTGGTGACCAACAGCTCTCGTCTCAGATCCTGGTGGTGGTTTCTCTCTATGTCCAGCGCCGCCCTCGCAGCGTCCTGCCGGCTGTCCGAGAACGAGACCAGCTTCGCCTGCTGTGCGGTATCGGCGACGCGCTGGGCGTCGAACAGCTCTGTAGCGAGCAACTGGGTCGTCTTCGCGAAACCCGCTCGGAAGTTCCGCACGGGGGACAGTCTGCCCATGCCTTTCCGGCGGTAGGAGTAATCCGTGCCGCATGCCGGACACGCGTACGGTACGTGGGCCTCAACGGAATCGTTGGACCGACCGTGGAAGTCTTGTTTGTCCTCCCTTTCGTAGAGGTGTCCTGCGACGCTGCTCTCCGTGGCAGAGACCCCGGCCCTGCCTCCCCGTTTCCGGATCACGCCCGTGTTCCGTTCCAGCCAGGCAGGTACCCACCTACCGCGATTCTTGACCTCTTCGCGGCCGCGGGCGCATGCGTTGCGCTCGGTAGGCCAAAAGATCGCATACTGATCGAAGGACAACTCTTCGAAACGCTGCGACGCCGCGGCGTCTGGAAGGCCGTCGATCTGTGGCTCGTAGGGCAGGAGCTCGCACTTGAAGCCCTTGCCACCAGCACCTCCCGAACGCATGCCGCCTACGAACAATTCCCCGCAGCACTCGCAGTAGAGCAACTCGAATTGTCGCAACAGACGATGGCCCACTCCTGGAACGTCGAACCACTTGCGAGCCTCCCTCTCGATACTCAACTCACCGACCTCGGCCTCACGCTGGCCATCGTCGGGAAGCGGCTCGACGCCCGCATTCTTCCACGCGGGTGCGTAGAGTCCCTCTATGCTACGAAAGAACGTATGGACGCGGAAAGAGATGACATCCTTCGGCTTCTCCTCTCCGAGGTAGTCTTGCAAGCCGTCTCCGCACCCGCGCACGAACATGAGTGCGCGGACGCCCTCTAGTGCATCTTCGTAGGAGGCTCTTCCTCGACCACCGTCACGCAGATCCTCGAAGAGGAACTCGGCGATGTCGCTTGTATCGGTAGCCCTGGTGCGTCCCTCGTCCTCCGTCCAACAGGCCGAGGAGAGCACCGAGGAAGCCTTGCGTACGCAGTCGCGAATCGTCTCTCGGAGGTTGGCTTGCGCGTGCGCGACCCCGAGATCGGCCGCTACTTCCCTCCAGTACCGATCTACTTCCGGATGCGAGCGCGGATCGACGGCAGTAGCGGCCTCGGCAATGGCGCCGTCGGCATTGCCCCAGCTCTTGGAGTACTCGAGGAGATCGCGGTATGGCTTGGTATGCAGGCGCAGACTCTCGACCCTCGCCTCTACCGATGGAATCTCTTTCCCGGAGACGATAGAGTCCAGCCAGGCTTCCTTACCCTTGTCGAGCGATGGGTCCGAGTAGAGGCCGAATTTCCCGAACATATCCCAGAGGTACTCTGCGCTGGCTTCGGCTTCTGCCTCGGGTGAACTGGGCAGTGACGCACTCGACGCCAGTATGCGGAGCTTGTGGCGATGCTCTTCCCTACTCAGCCCCAGCCTGTCCAATAGCAGACGGAGCAGGTACGCCACTTCAGTGCCCGAAGAACCCCGCTGCAGATGCAATTCGTCGAGTATCAAGTAGAAGTACGAGTCCGGCTCTTCGAGCCATTCGCGGGTCTGGGAGAAGATCGGCTCGTCCACCTCTCTCGTCAGCATTGCTCCGAGCATGCTGACGTTGGTGACGAGAATGTCGGGCGGGGTGGCTTGCATGTCCCAGCGCGAGACGAGTTCGCCCCCGTCGACCGACGGGAACATGAATGGCGCGTCGTCCCCGGAAGCGGAGGGGGCGCGCAACGCATCCGTACTCGTGCCGTCCGAGGCGTAGCTGCGCGCTTCGCGCTGACCCTTCTCGAAAGCCACCATTTGTCCGAAGAGTTCCTTCTGCTTTCGACCCAGGCGGTTCGTTTCGGTATTGCGGATGTCTCTCAGGGAGACCATCCCGCGGTCGTCGGCTCTGTTGTGGAAGGGCGCGTGGATGGTCTGCACGTGCATAGCTTGCAGTTCGCCTGCGGCGTCCCGTATGCTCCAGGTAGCCGTAGTCTTGGACCCGCCGTTCTTTGTGCTGCCATTGCGGTACCCGTTGGCCGAAGCAGTCGGGAAAAGGTCGCTCATCTCCAGGTTCAGTGCGGCGACGATCTTCAGCGTCTCGCACCCAGCGAAGCAATGCAAGAGCGCCTTCCCGTTGTCTCCCTCCTTGATGCTCAAGCTCGGCTCCGTGTCTTGGTGGGCCGGGCAACACGCTATGTAGTAGTCTTGGCGTTGTTTGTGGTCCCCAAGGCGCTCGAGTACGAGCTCAACGGGTTTCACGTTGTCGGCTTCCGGCTAACGTCGACGCACCGGGTGTCAGAAATCGACGATGTACGATCGTCGTTAGGGCGGTAAGATTGGTTCAGGGCGGACTTCTTGCTCATGCTCGTGTCCTTTTGCCTCATCGCCGGCGCGCCACACGCCGGCTTTTATTTGCTCGTAGCGTCGCTGGCCTTCTCCTCCATGAACGCTTTCAAGCTCGGAAGGTGGATTCTCACGGACCGGCCTACCCGCGCGGCTTTTAGCTGTCCGGTACTGACATACCTCCAAAGCGTGGTGTGGCTGAGCCCGGAGTACCGCTCCGCCTCCGGGTAGCTGACCCACTCCTGTTCGACGTGCGCCTTCAACAACGTTTCCTCCTCTTCCTGTGGTTCCTGCATTTGCTTGAAGCTTAGGCCTCTTACTGCAACAATCCCAAACGAAAGCGGCATAAAAGAGGCATAAAAATGAGCCAAAGGAACAGACAATTTGCCTACGTTAGAGATAAAGCGGCCAAAAGCGAGCATCTGGGCACAGTCTGGCCCGTGTTTCGGGACTTCGAGATCGAAGAGGGAGCAGAGCACTACGCGATCGTGTACGCGCCTCACAAGCCTCCCGAGCCGCCAAAACCCAAGCAGCCCGGCGCGTGGCAACGGATACCGACCAATTTGCTGTTCGAAGATCTCAACCTGGAGCGGGAGTACGCCCCGCTTCGGGATGAGCCGGACCTCTTCCTAAAATTCGCTTCTCTAGCACGCGAGGGCTTCATCACCGAGGATGAGGGGCTTAAGGTGATGCTCGACTGGGTCAAGAGCTACGGCGTGCTGGGGCTGGAGGGCGTCGACCGCTCGGCGGGGATTTCCCTCAGATGGCGCGAGGGCCGGCGGGAAAGTCTCTACGGCTTCGTGCGTGCAGTAAGGAGGGCAGCTTGGTGCCTAGCTCTGTATGAAGCCGCGACAGCTCCGGATGGCCCGAACGCCGACGCCTTGAAGAAGCATCAGGCAGAAGGCGATACGCTTGAGGAAAAACAAGAGTGGGCGCTAAAGGTGGCAGGAAACCACGTAGACGACCAGCTAATAGAAGAATGCTACCCTAAGCTTTACCGAGAAGTTTTGGCGAAGACCGACGAGACCGTGGGCTTTGCCCAGGGATGGGGGTTCCACTCCTTACTCGGCGCCATGTATCTCCAGATGGCGTGGCTCATGAGCGAGGGAAGCAACGCACCTCGCTGCAAGGGCCCGGGTTGTCACAGGATCATCCGCATAGGCGATCTCGAACAGCCGGCAGTCGATCCCGGACTAAAGAGGAACGCTCGGGGCAAGTACCGTACCCGCAAGGACAAAGTATTCTGCAGTAGGAATTGCAAGAATAAATGGCGCTACCATTACGTACTGAAGCGCAGTCTTGTACCCCGTGGTGCTTAGGAATGTGGAAGGCGAGGAGTTGGCGAGCGGGCTCAAGCGCACTCGCGGAGGCAGGTTTCACAAGGGGGTGCCTGTTCGGGACAACACGCCGCCGAGCACCTGACTCCGCACGTCATCGCACACAGATCTACTGATGAATCAGCACCTGCATTCGCATCCGGTGCGGCGGTTCGTTAGGCTGCACGTGGGCTCTGTAGAGAAGCTTCGACTACTGACGCCAACAGCGGCAGGGCTCGTTCTACGACTTGTTGGTCGCTAGCGTCATCAACCCTCTTGCCGCCGTGAAAGGCGTTGTTGCCAACAGTGTACAGTAGGTCAAGTACCTGCTTGGCGAGAGCATCTCTGATTTCCACGTCCCGGTTACCTTGCATGTACGACTCGTACTGTCCCGTATCAATCGAACTCCAGACGGGATAGCTGGCACCCACAGTATGACCAACATTGATAACCCCGTTCAACCGCTGACCCGAAGCGTCGAACTCTATATCGCGTTCTCGCCAACGTGGGGTCCGGTATGCAAAGAAACCGGTACTTTTGTGCTCAACAATTCTATACTTCAACTCGTCACTGAACTCTCCGAACACCTAGTTGATCTGATCTCTCTCCCTAATCGATACGATTCTTGGGATACGGACGTTAGCAACTAGGCGCGTTTCAAGTTCGCCATCTGCAGATCGCTTCAGGCTAGCTCGTTGTTCTTTTTTGTCGGCCACCGTCACGTAGATATTGTTGAACGCTGTCCAGTAGCAGACGAAGTCTTGAAGTGGCTGAAACGCAGAACGTGAAGGGTAACTTGCTAAGGCCATCATGGAATACGCCACCGGCACTTCATGGTAGGCAAGAATCATAGAACACTCCTTTGATATTTAGCCGGATGTCGAGAATCCATAAGTTGAGGTTCCCCGCAGTAAGCCAATCGACGTCAGGTATCGCCGGCACGTTCTGCTCCCTGCCCATCCCCCCACGAGGGGTTTCCGCGCGTCATCGTTTCACCGATCTGTTGCACGCGATCCCAGTAGACGCCCTCGTAGCCGAAGCGGCGCAAGACGAGCCTCTCAAGCAACCACGTCCCGTAGCGAGCCACCCAGTAAGTATCCACCGTCCCAGCCCCGCTTGCGTCCCACGAACCGTGGAGCACCAGGTCCCGCTGGCGTATGAACTCTCCCACCCTATCCGCTTCAACAGGAAGGTCCGCCTTCTCGTGCAGTTCAAGCAGCGACGCCTTGAAGCTCTTGCGAAAGAGGCCGAGGACCTTGGCACTATTCCCTGCAAGAGACTGTTTCAAGATCTCCTTCTGATAGGGTTCAAGCCTACCGTTGATCTCGATCGCGTCCACGAGGGCGTCGCGCAGATCCTTGGCGACGTTCTTCTTCTTGCTACCGCCGAGCTCGACGAGTTCCGAGCTTCCGAGCACGTGGTCTCGCAAGCGCTCAAGGTACATCGCCGTGAGTGCTATTCCTAATATCGGGTATCTGGTCGCAAGGATGGCATCGTAGGTGTTCACCACGCCCTGCAGGCGCTTCTTCTCCTCGGCGCCGAATTCGACCCAGTTGCCCCAGACCTGCGCCAAGAACGAACTCAGCACGTCCAAGGGCAAGCAGGTTTGCCTGAATTCGTTGGGGAGCGGCGAGGGCCTACGGAGGGACTGTATCGTCCAGGAGGGTCCGTCGGGCGTTTCGGCCTCCCAGGCCACCGGGTGTACCGCCCTGCCGGCGTAGAAACTCAGGAACCACCCGAAGGCGACCACGGCCTCCTCCAGGTTCGTCTCCCCCCCGTCCGACCTCTCAAGCTCAAGGAAGGAGCCGGGGAGGATCTTTCCGACCTGGTCCGGAGAGACACCGTCAGGTTGCACCTCGCCGGTCGGCCGCAGGCTGAAACGTAGGCCGCCCGCCTCGCCGTTGGCGTCCGCGTATAGGTTCGGTACAAGCGCTCGCAGCCTCTTGGGCGCGGAGCCTAATCCCGGCCCCGCAGAGAGCCCGTGGGCGTTATCCAGCAGTAGGCCGAGGCCCGTCGGGGAGGTACGGAAATCCACGTAGACAGGAGCCATCTTCGCCCCCACCCGGCCGCCCGGGACGTCCACCTCGCCCGAGAAGTCGTAGCGTGGAATCGTCCTCTCTTTCGCGTCTTTTGGTCTCCACGAGAGTATTTCGGTGCCCGCGGCGTCTTGGCCGACCAATCCCAGGCGCACGCTCAGATCCCCGCCTTCTGCAGGATCGTAGAGCAGATCCACGTCCACGAGTCCCGTCCCGCTCGGGAGCAGGTCGTCCGTATCCTGCTGATCCGGCTGCAGCGTGAGGGTGCCCCGGCCAACCATCCTTACCGGCCTGCGGTTTGAGATCTCTTCCAGAACCGACCACGGGCCGGTCCGCTCAGGCGCTGGCAGCCGCAGTTGCAGGTCCGCCTCCTCGGTGAGCACTCGGGCGACCTCGGAGACGAGTTGTAAGGAGGCGTCGCGGTAGCGGTCCCGCTCGTAGCGCTCTATCTCATCCGGGGAGACGCCCACGGCCGCGGCGAGCCCGCCCTCCTCCATGCCGCGGGCGACGCGGGCCTCGACGAGGGCCTCCCCGAAAGTTGCGAGGTCGCCGGCCCCGAAACGCGTGATCTCACCCGACTTGAGCCGCTCGTAGCGGTCCACCTCCGCGCGGAGGTTCTCTGCCCGCTCCACGAGGTCGGCGGCGGAGCCCGACGGCGGACCGTCACCTGGGTACTGCCTCCCGAGCTCCTGGATCTCGGCGTCCAACTCCACGATCCACCTGAAGGCCGCCTCCCGTTCCTGGTCGTTGCGTATCATGTACCCTATGCCTCCTTCTAAACCTCCTGGTATCTTCATCACGGGCATCGTGTCTACGTCCCATTCGCGAACGGCTTCCGGATCGCCGCTAGGCATCCCTCTTTCCGCCGTAACTCATTCCCGGCGGTTCTAGGGCGCGCCCAGCTCTGAGATCCACTCCCGCAGTCCCGACACCTCCGGTGCCCCGGCCCCATGTCATCAGCTTGCATTACGTGGCCATGATACGCAATACGGAGGTAGTAGCATTGCACCTCCGTAATTATCAGTAGCGCGGCATGATTCCCGACCCTGTGACTTACCAAGAGGCGGCTACTTACCCTTGCCACTTGTCTTTCGTGTGCAGCAACCGTGCAGCAACCCGAGTAAATTTCCTGAAATGACAGGAAATGCGTCGACGCAGAAATACGACAATTTGCAGGGATTCTGCAAGCTTTGGAAACCTCCAGCAAACTATCTTAGCGCCTTCACACGGCAGAGGTCGCTGGTTCGAAACCAGCATCGCCCACTAGGAAAAACTTCAATTTTGCGGTGTCCACTAAGATACATAAGAGCATCTCAATTCTCAAAGCGGTGAGCCTAAGAACGTTCGCAATCTTGAAGAGTTAGATACCCTCGTTGATGTATGTGATCTTTGTGTCCTGCGACTGGGGATGTGGGAGAAATAAAAGGGGCCCGCCTGGAAGACGGGACCCTGAGTAGCTTACGGTTGCTCCGTTGGTTTCGGGCTAGCGGCGGGTTACGCGGAAGCGTTTGACAACGCTCTTGCTAGCCTTGCTGTCGGAGTCTTGAGCGAAACTCACCTGAACCTTGTGTAGGCCGGTAACCTTGGCTTTGTAGGAGAACTTGAAATTACCATTGGACACGGGGAGCCTCTTGACCAAGTCCGGTCCACGGCGCACGATCTTCAGCGTTACGAAGTTGCCGGAGTTTGCCGGGGTGACGCGACCGGAGATCGCCTTCCTGGACTTTAGCTTGATGGCTTTGGAGGACACGTTCAACTTGACCGAAGTGTTCTGCAGAGCCGGAGGTGGCGGCGGTGGCGGTGCCTTTACCGTGTAGGTCCGCGAGAGCTGTGCCGACTTGTTGTTAACCGAGTCGAAGGCTACGGCTTTGAAAGTCGTGGAGCCCATACCGATGCGGATCTGTCCGCCCTGATACCTTACCCGGCTGTTGGAGGTCGCGGGATCGCTACCGTCGCGGGTGTAGAAAATGCTCGCCTGTGGATCGTCGGTATTCAAGGACACGTCGAACGGAGCGGGGTGTGTTCCCGAAGCACGCACGAGGCTTGCGTCGAAGGTTGGGGCCGTAACGTCTTTGACCACCTCAAGCGTCTGAGGATTCGCCGGTGCGCCAGGTCCCGAGAAGGTGGCGGTCACATTGTATGTGCCGTCAGCGGTGAACTCGGTGGCCGGTATCGTCGCTTCCCAGGTGTCGAGATCTCGGTTCAGGGTAACGGCGATTGGGGTACCGTCGTTGACCTTCACGGAGACGTCCACGCCATCCACGATAACGCCGCTGGCCGTCACGCTAGCGTTGGCGTTGGCCGAGGAGATCAATTTCGGGGTGACGGCTACCAGGGTATTCCTGGCGTTCGGCACCTCGCATCCGGGGGCTGAACCGCCCGGTTCCCCCTGCTCGAAGATGGTGGTTTCGTTTGCGGCGAGATTGGCCCACACGATGGCGTGCCCACCATCGAGAATCGCTTGCTTCCTTCTAGCTTCGAGGGTCTCCGGTGGGTTGGGTGATACGTCTTTGGTTCCAACGACGTTGTTGGAGAACGGAGCGCTGTACGTGGCCGTCCAGGCGGTCGAACCCAGTGCGTCATAGACGACTCCGCCGTCTGGATCCCCCCGGAAACCAGAGGCCAAGTCTCTTACTTCCTCGGCTAGTTCGTCAGCACCAAACTGGCCGCCGCCCGGTGCCACGGCCTGTCCCTTGAGGACTACGTCGCCGTTGGCTTCCTCGGTGGGACCGGAGGTGATGGTCACGTTCCGGGCCTCGGTGGTTTCGACGGCGGTTTGGCCTGCGGTCGCTATTTCCACCACGTCGCCGGGCAGTATGTCGGGGGTCGCGTTGACCCAGCAATCGCCGGGTTGCGCCAGGCCGAGAGGTCCGTGATTGACTTCGAGGGCGTAGAACAGAACTTCACCCGTATCGGAGTCGGTGACCGGCTGTACTTCGCCCGGTTCGGTCTGGCCGATCAAGGTTCCGCCACGCTTGATGCTGATGGTCAGGACATCGCCCTGACTGTAGCCCTCGGCAACGACCATGTCCCTCTCGGTGAACACGGTTATGGCGTGATCCCCGGTGACTTGAGCCCACGAGGGGCTTGACAGCGCCGCGCTAGCTACGAGCGCGACTGCGGAGGCGGCGAGCAGTTTTTTCATCCTGCTCCCTCTCTCAAGTATGTTTCCGTAACGTGTATTCATTTCCTTTCCATCCCTCTTTAGCATTGCTTTTGACGCTCGCTGTTTGCTCGGCGTTTGCTTAAGGCGCTCGTATCTTTGAGAACTTGCGAACTTTGTTTGCTTTCATACCTTCCTCCCTTCGTAGCCGCCTCCGGCGAGATTGTTTCTAGTGATCGTGGCCTTCGTCTTTGAAGCTTTCACCGTTTGCGCCGCCTTCGCTGGAGGGTGGATCCAGAGCGATACGACGCCCTCCGTCGAAGGTGAGCGTCAGATCTTTGGCGTTCTCAGGTGCTTGAAACACGAGGATTCCCGAGATGGCGTCGCCGTTCTCAAGGGTTCCGGATGCGAGCTGGTAGCGGATCGGGCCGACCTCTTCGAAGCCTCCGGCGCTGATCTGAAAATCTTTGGCCGAGTATTTGAAGCTACCGCCGGACGCGATGAGCGAGACATCCACCGCGAAGCGCCGTTGTCCCTTCGGTGCCATGTCCATATTTGGCATGGACATGTTCATCCCCTGCTTGGCGAACTTGCCCATCTGCATCGGAGCCAGGTGCTCAGGCGTTACTCGGTCCACTCGCACGAGTCCATCCGAAACCTCGATGGACTCCCCGATCCGGGCCGGAGACGCGCCGCCCGCGAGGGACGATAAGAAACCCCATACGCCCAATACAAGCGCAGCAATAACGGCGAGAGTGAGGATCAGAACTCCTACCTGATTCCGTCGCCGCGAACGACCCGTGAGGCTGGCGTCAGGTATGTCGTTGAGTTTTGCTCTCTCAGCGAGAGCCTTCGCCGCCGTTGACATCGTATGCTCTCCTACCGTTGGAAGTACGGTCTTCTAGCTGGAATGATGTCTCATGCAAGACCGTTCGCCATCGCACATATGCACGATCTTTGCCTAGCTCAGATGGGCTAAGATGTCTTTCGTCCACTCGCAAGCAAACGTGTGCGTCAGAGCGGAAATCGGGTCTACGAATCGTCCATCTCTTCTCCATCGTCCGAGTTGGTGAGATCTTTGCGAAACCCGAGACCATACCCTAGTCCACCGTAGTCAGGTAGCTGAAAGTAAGTTTGTTTCCCGCGAGAGCACCTTAGAACGAGATGCGTCGAATCTTCCGGTTGCCCAAATGCGTCGCGCTCTTTGGAACAGAGGTTTTGATGGTGTACCGACCCTTTCCAGGTAGCCGCTGCGACAGACTGAAGCGAGAGCTTCTGATAGATGCTTTCTTTCGGGAGATCACCTTTCCGTTCCGCATGATGGTCACGCTGACTCTACCTGACTTAGCTGTCACGACTCTGCCCGAGATGGAAACTTTGGGTTTCTTGGGTCGCTCGACTTTGGGCGGATCCACAGAGACTTTGGCCTTCACGCTCACCACAGCCACCGCGCTGGTCGCAGCTTCGAGGCCACCTCCGCCCGCGAACCGCGCCCGGTAAGCGGTATTTTTCGTCGGCTTCAGACCGGCGAGGGAGAATGCACCATCTGAAGCGGTGGTACGCTGCCCACCCGAGATGGCGGTGAAACTACTCGCGCCCACAACCCTCTGCTCCAGAATCACTGGCTTGCCGGAGATTGGCTTCCCATTCAAATAAAGCTTCCCAGAGAGCCTGGTCGTCTGTCCGTAGTTCAGCGTCGCGGGGCTCGCGGCCAGGGTCAGGGCGGTTTTTGAGATCACAGCCACACGAACGCTGGAACTGGTAACAGAGCCCATGCCCACACCCGAATCCCCGGCGAACCTCGCCCGGTAGTCGGTGCCCACGGTCGGCTTGACGCCGGTGAAGTCGAAGTTACCATCCTCGCCGGTCAGGGTGCTCCTCACTTCGGAGAAGTTGGTCTGTCCGGTCTGCCGAGCTTCGAGGATCACGCGCTTTCCAGAGGCCGCCTTCGTACCACCGGTCGACTCGAAGGTGAGTTTGCCCGAGAGGTTCGTCGTTCCGCCGGAGTTTAGTTGTAGCGAGCTGGCGGAGAGTGTTAGGCCGGAGGGAGCGATAGCCGCGGCTTTGGTCATGGCGGGGCCGGATTCACTCACCGCGTCAGATGCCTTTATCCGGTAGAAGGAGACGGAGCCTTTCGGTGCCTCGGTGTCTGAGTAGGTGGTGCCAGAGAGGATAGCGGTGTTGAGCTTGACGTAGGTTCCATCGGCGGTGTCGCTTCGGTAGACGTTGTAGCCGGTGACATCGTTCTCCGGGTTGGCGTTCCACTTGAGGTCCACGCCGGTATTCGAGCCTGTCGCCTGAGCGCCCGTTGGGATCGCAGGCGCGGCGTCGAGGTTCGCGCCGTAGATATCGTAGGTTCCGTAGTTCGTGTCGCCCACGCGCTGAGACTCCCACACCACGGTCTCGCCGTTTATCTGGGGCGTCGCCTTCGGAGCGGAACCGGTGGTGATCTGAACCTCCTCGCCGGTCGAGAGATCCTTCGCGTAGATGTTGGAACTTCCGCCACGGTGGTCCTCCCAGACCACGACGTTACCGCTTATGGAAGGTGATACCTGATCGCTGGTATCCGTGGTGACCTGGAACACCCTCCCGGTTTCGAGGTCTATCGCGTAGAGATCCCTGCCGAAGATATCGTAATTGCCGACGTTCTCCTGCCGCCACACTACGATGCTGCCGCTTATGGCCGGTGTGTCGGCGAAGTTTCCACTCGTACTAACCGAGTGCCGCTTTCCGGTGGAAAGGTCTTTGACGTGCACCTCGGAGTTGCCGACGATGTTGCGGTCATCCTGCCACACAATAGTATTGCCGCTTATGGCGGGGTTGGTCTTGTTGCCGTCGTCTCCGGAAGCCACCAGGGACTCCTGACCGGCGGAGAGATCGTAGCTGTAGATCTCCCACTTACCGCTGCGCTTGTCCTCCCAGACTACCCGGTTGCCGCCGATGGCTGGCTTGCGCTGGTCGCCGGGACCAGCGGAGATCACGAACTCCTGACCGGAGGTCGAGAGATCGGCCGGTATCCTGTAGCCGTAGATGTCGGAGTCTCCGTTGCGATTGTCCTCCCAGACCACGACCTTGCCATTGGTGACCGGCTTGCGCTTTACGCTGACCCCCGACGACACCAGAAACTCAACGCCGGTCGAGAGGTTCTTGCCGTAGATGCCAGAAAGTCCATCGCGCTTGTCCTCCCAGACCACGATATTTCCGTCTATCGCCGGAGAGATTTGATCCGCGCTGACCGTGGCTATCGGGTACTCATCCTTTTTTACGGCGGCTTCCGTGGGACGCCCGCCTATAAGCAAGAGTCCGAGAAGAGCTAAAAACACAACCACTCGGATACAAAATCCCGACGGAGTATCGGAAAGAATATTCTTCACCAATATGCGTGCCCGCTGATCCATGTTTGAACTTCTCACCTGTGTACCTCACTCACTCAGACCGTACAAACATCCCACCACAATGATGACTCAGCGAGCCCCGCGAGCCATCGTATAAATTGGCGATCTTTCGCTAGCTCAACTGGGCTAGCACGAGAAAGCCCCGTGAAGAGTCCAAAAGAAGAACCTCGCCCGGTGTCGGATGAGGCTCGTGGATCGGCTTTCGAGTGCCTAGCGTCGGACCTCGAAACTCTTGGTCGCACTCACGCCACCGAGATGATCCCTGTCCCCGGCGAACTTGACCTGCACCTTGTAGGAACCTGTGCTTCGCGGCTTATAGCCGAGGGTGTAGCGTGAGCCTTTCAAGGCAAGTTTCTTGGAGAGCACCTGCTTCCCGTTGCGCTTAATAGTCACCGTTGCCTTGCCCGAGTGAGCTGGAGTCACAGCGCCCGAGATCTTACGGCTCTCCCCGGACTTGAGCGTCTTTGTGGACATATTCAAGGAGACCAGAGCCTTGACTTTAACCGTCAAGGTCGCCGATGCGGCCCGTAGACCGGCGTTGGTATCGCCCGCGAAGCTGGCCCGGTAGGTCGTGTTCTTCGACGGCTTCACGCCTTTGAACGAGAAGCGTCCCTGGGCATCGGTACGAGTCTTGAGTCCCCCGCCGGGCATGGCGACGAACGCCGACTTACCGATGGGCTTCTGCTCCAGGGTCACGGTCTTGCCCACGAGCTTGCGACCATCGCCGCCCAAGATTCCAGAGATAGCCGTGGTCTTGCCGTAGCTCACGGTTGCCTGGCTGGCGTTCGCCTGAATGGCGGCGCCTCCGACTACGACTACCTGTTTGACAGCGCTCGTTGATGCTTTGAAGCCGGTGTCTGGATTCCCGGCGAAACTCGCCCGGTACTCGGTTGTCTTCGCGGGCTTTACGTTGGCAAGGCTGAACGTCCCGTTCGCGTCGGTCTTCACCTGCCCGTTGGGTGCGGGAGCAAATTTAGCCGCCCCCGAGGGCTTATGCTCTACAACGACGCTCCTACCGGAAAGCGGTCCATCCGAGGTGGAGAGCTTGCCCGAAAGTTTCGTGACGCCTCCGGATTCGAGTCGTGTTGGAGCGGCACTGAGCGTCGCGGTCGTCGTCTTGTTCGAGACTTCAAGCGGCATGAGTGGGTTTCCACCAGCATGCGGATCGTCCACGTTTCCGATGTTCGTTGGATTTAGCGCGGAGGCCGGAGATGGATTCTGGTAGACCCGCATGATGCCCCAGAGGCCGCCGGAGAGGTGATGGAAGCCCACGCCGCAGCCGTAGCGATAGTCTCCTGGGTTGTCGAAAGGCGAAAGATTCAGGTTAAACGTACGTCCGACGCTGATACCACCTTGAGTCCCGATCAGGTTGGAATTCGGATCGTCTGGTTGGGATTTCCAGGATTGGCCGGAGATCTGATACGAGTGCTGACGCGGCTTGTCAGAACCCTGCAAAACCCGCATCCGCATTCGATCTCCGGCGTAGGCCCGGAAGATTGGGGTGTCCGGATCCCCATGCACTTTCGAGCTGAACACGTCGGCCATGCTCCGGCCGTCGCGGGCCACGGGATGTATCCCATCCGGCCCCATCTGCTCGGGCGAAAGGCGATGGTCGAACGGCGCGTTTGTGTAGTTGAACCCTTTCTCGCCCTGGTCTTCGGCGTCCATCGGCTCACCGTCAGGTTCTTCGGGGGTTGGTGGGTGATCCAGGGCATCCTCTATAGGAGCGCCCGTTTTGTCGTGGAGGTTGAGACCATCCTGGAAGAAGGTTGTGAACTCACGGAAGTCGTTGTTCGGACCCGGCACCCGGATATCCGCCGAGACACCGCTCTTCACCGGCGCTCCGGTCTCGGGATCGTGGTAGGTAGAGCCCTTGGGCTCGATGTTGAGCCCGGCGAAGAGACCGTGATGGCGGTGACCTCGCACATCTCCAAAGTCTGTAAGGTTCGTCGTTCCGAGCTCGCCGGGGCTTACGTCGTCGGCGTACCAGCGATACAGTTTGCGGTCTCCGGGGGCGACGGTCTGGTCGCGGTTATAGCCAACAGCCGTCCCATCCGAACCGCGCACGTCGTACTTCACGAGCTGCGGGTGCAACGAGGCACGCAGTCCAGCCTTCGTACCCTCCGGCGGCTCCGTCGGCAGCGTGGGGTCTCCAGCTGTACCGGCGTTGCCGTGGGCGTCCCTCCAGCCAGCGCCTACGTGGTTTGTGAGGCCGACCTCGATACAGTCGCCTTCGCTAGCGCGCAATACCAGTGGCTCAGGTTCCTTAGAACCGTTCTTTATAGAGGCTTCATCCGAGGCTAGAGCGTAGATCAATCCGTTCGGGTCGTTGTCGCCATCCTTGTTGTACTTCAGCTTCGCCTGCATCGCGACGACTTCGTATTTCTTTACCGGAGCGCCGGTCGGACATGATGCTCCAGGCGCGTTCGACTCCGGCGGTGTTGTGGCGGTCGGGGAGCCGGTCGAAGTGGATTCGGGGGTCGTTACCGTGGCGTCGGCGGCTCTCGGGTTGTCCGGGAGCGGTAGTAGCGAAGGCACTTGTGATCCGCGAGCCCTCAATATGCCCCAGGCACCCAGGTAAGCGTCGTCGGTAGCGGTCCCTCCGTAGAGGTAGTCACCGGCGCAGGACCGTTCGTCTGCGGCACAGGAGATCTTCGGTACCTCGAAGTTGAACGCCTCTGAGACACCGATGGCTTTGGAGTTTATTAGTGGCGAGTTCGGGTCGTCCGGCTCCTCGCGCCAGCGAATGCCGTTCATCGTCAGGACGTGTTGCTCCTCCTGAGAGCCCTGGATCGTGCGTATCCTCACCGGGTCTTCGGTGTAGGTCTGTAGTATCGGCGTCGCCGGGTCGCCGTGTACCGTCGAACTGAAGACGTGCGCGGGGTCCGAAGAGTTGCCCGCTCTGTCTCTGTCCCGCAGTTGGAACGGCGCGTTGCTGTAGTTTATGCCCATCACACCGGGGTCGGCGTCCGGGAACTCCTCCGGGGCCGCCGGTGAGTTTACGGTTCCCTCGCGGGTCTTTGGGTCGCCGCCCTTCTTTGTAAGGGAGACAAAGTCCTGAACGGCGAGGCCGAACTCGCGGAAGTCGTCGTTCGGGCCGGAGCCTATAATGTCCATCGCTGTACCAGCCGCGTCACCCGTGCATTGGTCTCCGCACTGCTTCGCTCCGGGGGTGGAGCCGTTGCCGGGCTGATAGAACTTTCCGTTCTTGGGGTTGCGGAAATCCATGCCTTTGGGCTCGACGATCAAAGCTCCAAAGTATCCGCGGTTCTGGTCGAGGGCGGCGAAGTGATGATCATGGGTGAAGACCGTGCGCAACTCGGTATCGGCATACCAGCGCTCGGAGATCGTCTGTCCCGGCGCGAGTGGATCCGTCTTCGTAGTCGGGTCCCAGTCGGTCGGGTCGGGAACCCGACAACCGCTCCAGTCGCAGCTCTCCTCACCGGCAACCGCCCGCTCGTTGAACTCGGCCTGTTCTTTGCTAAAGGCGGCTTGCTGATAGTTCCATCCGTTGGAGGAACCATCGGAGGCGAGCACGTCGAACTTCACGAGGTGTACGTGCCCGCCGGTCATGTTGGTCTGGGCGAGGTCCACGAAAGCGTCGCCTCCAAACCAGTTGGGCAGGTAGTTGGTGAGGTTGAAGTTGACGCAGTCACCGGCTGTCACCCGGATAAAGAGTGGCTCGGGTTTCTTGGTTCCGGCGATTATTTCCTCCACGTCTTCTGTGGGGACCATGATGCGGCCCTGGGTGTCGTGGTCTCCGCGCTCGTTGTAGACGACATCGGTCTGAATAGCGGAGACGTTGTAGGTGACTTCCCTCGAACCCGTCGGGCATGGTTCCGTAAACGGCGCTCCGGGTTTGGCGTTCGGCTTCATGGCGTTCTGCTCCAGACGCAGCTTGTCGGCGAGATCCGTGGAGATCGGGTCCGTCGCCCCGTCGAGCGTCGCCTGGTCGAGCGGCTTGCCGGCGACGACGCGGGTAGCCGGTTTGAGGTCTTCGCGCTGGACGGTGGCCGGGTCGTCGCTAACTCCCGCCTTCTGCTCGCTCACTCCAAGCGGGGGCTGCGGTGCCCGCCAACCGTACTTGCCGGGCATAAAGCGCGGGTAGCCCGGCTTCTGCGCCGTGGGAGCGCTGGGACTGGCCCTATCCGGGAGTGGTTGTATCTCCCGAACCTTTGTACCATCGGGGAGCTTCTCGGAGCCGTCTTCGAGTACGTCGTGCACTCGGAGGAGCGACCAGAAACCATCGGCGAAGTGCGGGTAGAGGTGGCAGTGGAAGATAGAGTCCCCAACCGTACCGGGCTTGCTGCCCGCTCCCCCAATAAGCTCGGCCGAGAAGCTCTCGCCGGGACCGTAGGTCTGGGAGTCTATGATGGTGGATTTGGGGTCGTTGGGTTCAACGCGCCACTGGTTGGCGTGCAGGTGGAAGACGTGAGTCTCCTTGACCCCGGCGTGCGCGAACCGGATCTTGGTGGGATCCCGCGGATAAGCGTGCGTTACGTTGGAGACGTAGCACGAGTTGTCGAGGCCGCAGTCTTCGAGGTTCTTTCTCTGTGCGTTCGGGAGCCAGGGTCCCTTGCCGCTGGCGAGTTTTATGAGGGCCGGATCTCCGTAGGTCCAGGAGGAGAGCGAGGTCTCCTCGCCGATGGCGTCCGGCGCGGTCTGCTCGGTGACGGGGTTCTCACCAGCGGGGTTTACGGCGATCCTGTTCCGTGACGGCTCTCCACCGTAGTTGAAGGCGAAGCCGTTTCCACCGGGAAGCTCATCCTGCGAGATCTGTACAGTCTCCCGGAACGAACCAGAGGCCGTGACGATGTTGGCGTCTACGTAAGACTCGCCACTCTGCTTGGTCAGCCTGTCGTGGTTTCTGTCGCCGTTGTAGAGCGGCTGGCCCGTCTCCGGGTCTTTCCAGGTCGAACCGGCGGGCTCGACAACGAACGCCCCGTGCAGGCCGTGTCCCGTGCTGCCGCTGTTCGCCTCGGAGCCCGAAAGCGTCGCCTGATCCCGGAACAAGAACGTGCCTTCCTGGCGCGGTGCCTTCCAGTACATCGAGATGGTCTCGCTGCGGCCGACGGTGGTGTCCTTGTTGTAGCCGACCGCCGAGCCGTCGGAGGTCTGGGCGTCGTAGGAGGGTCCGTAGACTTTCATGCCGACGCGGGGGTTGTTGGGGAGTCCGTCGCCCTGGACCTCGTCTAGCTCGTTGGTGAGGGTAACTTTCACGCACTCGTTCGGGTTCGCCCGAATCACCAGCGGCCGCGGCCTGAGCCTGCGGTTGTCCGCACCGGCCGGGTCCTCGGCCGGGGTAGCGCCAAGCTGCATGTGCCAGTTCTTGACGGCCTTTTTATCGCCTTGAAGGACAAAGGCTTGACCGTGCGGGTCTATATTCTCCCCGACTGTCTCACCGGCGACGTTCGTGATCTTGGCGAACCGGTTGAAGGGTATCTCGACGTTTATCGCCGCAACGTCATACGAACGGTCATAGGAGCTACCCGAACACGACGGCGCGGCCTGAGCCTCCGCCGGAGAGAAGACACCACCTAGAAAACCCGGCCCGGCGACGACCAAGACACCCACCACGAGTCCCACGGCGGCGGTCAGCGCCCGAGGCCGCCAGAGGTTTATGGCTCTCGGTGTCTCGTGGGGCATACCGCGCAGGGTTACGATGGCGAGCAAGACCAGGAACCCGGCGAGGAGCGTAACGCCCGCGTCGCGGGCTGCTTGCTCCAGGAAAGTGCCGTTCGCGTGCTGCGTTGCGACAGCATCCGCCGGGATACTTGCGAGCGCGTAGGCGACGGCGGCGAAGAGCACCCAGGTCACGCGGGCGTAGGAGCCCGAAGACTCACCAAAGAAGTAAGTCGAGATCCAGCGCGATGCATAGGTCGAGGTCCAGATCGCCAGTACCGCCAACGGCAGCATGAGCGCGGAAGTCTGGAGCCAGTGCGTTACGGGGTTCAGGCCAAAAGCCTCGTGCATCCCCGAATGAGAGGAGTGGATCGCCGCTCCGGCAGCCAGAGCCTGCACGGCACCGAGCGCGAGGTAGATCCGAGCCCTTTTAGCCTCCCCCGCGAGCGCCACGAGCATGACGATGAGCGCCAACTCAAAGGCTACGGAGAAGAGATCCAGCGCTCCGGCGGCGTGTACCTCACCGGCGTGCGGACCTACAAACGGGATGCCCGCCGTGCGGGTGATGATGTAGAAGCTTATTACGGCGAGGTTTCCGGCGATCCCGGCGAGGAACAGTGAGCGTACCGGCCAGCGCAACAAGACCACCCCGAAAAGTCCCTGAGA
>JBGTFQ010000098.1:0-3276 GCA_041747155.1 Rubrobacteraceae bacterium | reverse complement strand
GACCAGCGAGTCGACGAAGTCCGTATTCCCACTCATCCAGTGAGCCCGGTAGAAGACGATGCCGACAGTTGGACGCTCGCTATCGTGGGACGCTAGAAGCTCGTCGAGCGAGGCGTCGGATGGGAGATCCCGCCGGTACACACCCATCTCAGGCAACGGTGACGCCGCCTCGAAGCCGTAGCCTTCCATCAGTACGGTGTCGGCGACAAAGCGCAGGAAGTTTTCCGTGTTTCGGACGCCGCCGTGGCGCAGGTACTCGGAGGCTTCTAGTACTGCCCCGGAAGGTACGGTGGAGAGGCTTGTCAGTTCCGCGTCCGGTTCCGCCTCGCCGCCGAAGGCCAGCAACGGGATGTGAAGTTCCGCGCAGCGCCGTCGCAACTCTTCTAGTCCCTCCGGCCACGCTCGGCGGCCTCCGAGTAGACGGACGATCACAGCACGGGTTTCGGAGAGTTCGGTTTCGAGGAACGTTGCTAGGTCTTCGAGTTGCGTGGGGTTGGCGCATCGTAGCATTGGGAAATCCGCTGGTAAGGTCTCAGCGGCTTTGGCGGCGGCCAGAATCTCGGTATCCGCCGTTGTGAGGAAGAGCAGCTTCGTTGGGGCGTGAGCTTCGGGCATCAGGCATCGACTTTCGGATTGGTTGGAGAGGAGGCTAGAGCTGGCTCGCGCTCGGGGATCTCTTCATCGGACGATAGTATTGAGACTTTCGGTTGGATGGTTGGCAATCCGATAGGTGGGCCGGATTCGAGCAGGCGCATCAGAGCTTCGCGGTCGACATTCTCGGCTATGAGGTCTCCGAGTGCTTCGTATTGAGCTTCGCGGGCTGCGGCGAATGTTTCTTCTCCGGGTTGCCAGTCCAGGCCACGAGCTTCGGCTATGCGGCTCAGGTAGGCGCGACGGAAGCCGTCGGACTCCAGAACGCCGTGCCAGGAGGTGCCGAGCGTGTTTCCGACGGCGCAGCCCTCCTCGAAATCCAATCCGGCGAATAGAGGCGAGCCACCCGTTCGGTTGGTTCTGCCGTGATGGATCTCATACCCCGAGACCGGCGTGTCTCCAAAGTCCAGTGCGAGTCCCTCTGGTCGTGCGAGCACTTTGTCGGTCTCGAAGATTGTCTCGATGGGCAGTAGACCTAGTCCTTTAATCGACGTTTCGTGGCTCTCTATGCCGTCTTCTATGCGGTCGCCGAGAATCTGGTAGCCGCCGCAAATACCGAGGATCGGGAGTTTCTGTTTGTGGCGTTTGATCAGGGCTTTCTCCAATCCGCTCGAACGCAGATTCTTCAAGTCGTCGACGGTTGCTTTGGTGCCGGGTAGGACTGCGAGATCCGCATCCATCAACTCTTCGGCGGATTCCGTGAATCGCACCGAAACCCCCGGCTCATGCGCCAGGGCATCGAAGTCCGTGAAGTTGCTGATCCGGCCAAACCTGACCACCACGACCCGCAAGATATCCCGTCCTAGCGGCGGCTTAACCGTCAACGGAACATCGAGAGCCAGTGAATCTTCGCCGTCGATCCCGAGTCCCCGCAACCACGGCAGCGTCCCGAGGAACGGTCGTCCGGTCATGGCGCTCATGGTTTCGAGGCCGGGTTCCAAAACAGCCGGGTCTCCCCGAAACTTGTTCACCACAAATCCTGCTATCTGGGCTTGATCCTGACTCGAAAGCAACGCGAGCGTGCCGTATAGCGAGGCGAAAAGCCCGCCCCTATCTATATCCCCAACGACCACTACGGGAAGGTTTGCGGCGCGGGCCAATCCCATATTCGCCAGGTCGTTTTCACGCAGGTTGATCTCCGCCGGACTTCCGGCTCCTTCACAGATCACAACCTCGAACCGCCCTCGCAGATCTTCCAGAGAATCCAAAACCACAGGCAACAATTCCTTCTTCATCCCACCGTAGGAACGAGCACTGGCCGTCGCCCAAGCCTTACCCCGCACGACAACCTGAGTCTCGCGCTCGGCGGAGGGTTTCAAAAGGATCGGGTTCATAGCGGCTTCCGGCTCTATCCCGGCGGCTGCTGCTTGGGCGGCCTGGGCGCGTCCGATCTCCGCGCCCTCTCGCGTAACGTACGAGTTGAGCGCCATGTTCTGAGCCTTAAACGGCGCAACTTTCACGCCCTCACGCGCGAGCCAGCGGCAGATCCCCGCGACCACGACGCTCTTTCCAGCGTCCGAGTGAGTCCCGGCCACCAACAAACCACCGCTCAAGCCGCCGCCTCCCGCCGCTCGTCCCGACCGTTCGCCCGCTCGCACAACAGTCCGAATAGGACTCCGAGTCCCGTCCAAAGCACAACCTGCGTCCCGATGGACGAGAGCCGGAAACTCCATAGAAGACCCGCCGGAAACTCGCCAGGGTCCGCCGTCGCCGGAAGTCCGACGAACAAGAGACCAAAGACCGTCACGAGCGCTGCTCCGACTGTGAGATGCCGAACGGGAGCGGCCACGTCCGACTCCCGCATTCGGCGGGCCGCGTGCCAGCAGACCAATATCGTCAGCAGAGAGACACCGACCATCACGAAATACGCTACGGTGCGCGAACCTATTGTGGAGGGGTCGCCGACCGTTGGCGGGTTTGCCGGATATTTCAGAAACGGAAGAAGTACCGCTCCCGCGAATGCCGCCGCCGCCAGTGAGAGACTGCGTCCCCAGTCAGTGTCCGACGACAGCAGATCTCGCATGAAAGCGAAAGCCATCCCGAACAACCCCCCAACGAACATCCCCGAAAGTCCCGTAGCAAAGAACAGCCCGATCTTCTGGGTCGTGCGGCTGAAGATTTCTTCTTCACCTCCGTGCGAATGAGCGGCGACTTCACCATCGTGGGCGTGGCCGGATGATTCCAGGGTCATGGCGCGTTCCAGTAGGGGTTCACCGACGAAGAAAGCGAAAATTCCCGCTAGCAGACCCGCCAGCAGACCCGCAGCCAGGCCGCGGCGCAGGTACGGCATGATCACTTATCGCTCCCCTTAGTGGCAGGGAACGGCTAGGATGTGACGACCGTCATGCGCGAACTCGTGCATGTAGTTAAAGACCGCCGAAGCCTCGCCGAATAGCGGTGCCAGAAGGCTTCCGCTGGCCGACAGCAAGACGAAAAGGGCCAGGAGTAAGAGAGCCAGAGCGACCAGGCTCCAGGCCGGTATCTTGGGTAAAGAATTCTGACCGGTAGTGTTCATTCGGTTCCTCCTTCTCGGGATCCTCGTCCCGGATAGGTGAGCGGACGAAAGACCAGTCTCCTGACTCCGGCTCTTCGCTCTCCCGGCCTTCCCGTCGCCGCTCTCGCGGG
>JBGTFQ010000097.1:0-27016 GCA_041747155.1 Rubrobacteraceae bacterium | reverse complement strand
TGCCGGGAGGTAACGTAGACGCCGTGGAAATCCCAGATAGCCTTGTGCGCGTCCGGGAAGCGGTCGGTCAGGAAACCACCACCGTTCTCCTTATCGAAGATTCCCGTGTAGCCCCAGCCCATGCCAGCCAGACCATCTGGTGCGCTGTCGGGCAGATGCGGTCCCATGTCCAGGATGTCCACCACGAGGATGTCTCCAGGCTCCGCGCCTTCTATGTTGACAGGTCCTGACAGAACATGGTTGAACGAGAGGTCTATGTCCCGGATGTCGTTGGCGTCGTCGGTGTTCTTGACCTGTCCGTCGGTCCACTCGCGGCAGTCCATACGAAAATCCGTCCCCGGCTGTACAGTAGCCACCTCTGGGATGTCTGGATGCCAACGATTGTGGCCCGGCACATCCTGATCGAACATGGACTTGCTCTGGTCTATCCGGAAAACATTCTCGGGCATTGGCTTCTCC
The DNA here is from genome assembly GCA_041747155.1 of Rubrobacteraceae bacterium. Taxonomy (GTDB): domain Bacteria; phylum Actinomycetota; class Rubrobacteria; order Rubrobacterales; family Rubrobacteraceae; genus JACDDK01. Next base: position 26,557 of record JBGTFQ010000097.1, on the reverse strand, counting down.
TCCAAGCTAGTCGAGCATTGAATTCTCTATTGATGTGAGAACTATAGCAAACTATAGGGAGGGTTTGTTCCAGAGTCTTTAGCCCAGTGTATAGGATCCCACCTCCTCAGAGTCATGAATCTTCTCCTTAGAAACATGAAAAATCGTCGGGAAAACGTATAGACTCATGTAGCGGATGTCTTGCACCGGTGTACTCGGAAGGAGACTTGCTTATGCCCAACTACCAGTTTCTATGCGAGGATTGTGGCACCCTGGATCTGCTATTGAGCTTCTCTGAAGTTGGAGAGTATGCGAAATGTCCGGACTGTGGCCTTGATGCTCGTCGCGTCTACTCTATGCCAGGAGTGCTCTCGACAAGCGGTTCCCAGAAGAAGGTCCGGCTCCTAAACGAACAAGGCGCGGAGCCAAAAGTGATTCAGAGTCCGGCTACCGGGAACGTTTCTCAAAGGACAACGCGAGTTGGCGGCAGACCCTGGCAGATAAACCACTGACACTGTCGCCCTTGCCGAACATGCCATCCCGTAGGAGAGGAGACCACCGTTGACCGTGGACTACGAGACATTCTAGCTTGGAGACGTGGCGTTGAGAGGGAGCGACGCTGCGGGACGCGAAGCTCGCATACAAGACATATGGAACGCTCAACGAAGACAAGAGCAACGCCATCGTGTACCCGACGTAGTACTCCGGCCAGCACCCGGACAACGAGTGGTTGATCGGTGAAGGAATGGCCCTCGACCCGGCTAGCTACTTCATCATCGTACCGAACATGCTCGGCAACGGTCTATCCTCTTCCCCGAGCAACACTCCACCTCCCTACGACAAGGTTCGCTTCCCTCGCGTAACAACTCACGACAATGTCTCCTTGCAGCACAGGCTCGTAACGGAGGTGTTCGGCATTGAGAAACTCACACTCGTCACTGGCTGGTCCATGGGCGCCCAACAGACGCTCCAGTGGGGTCTGGTACCCCGAGATGGTCGAGTGTATCCTGCCGTTCTGCGGCTCCGCGAAAACTTCTCCTCACAACTTTGTCTTTCTCGAAGGCGTGAAGGCCGCACTCACCGCGGACGCCGCACTCACCGCGGACGCCGCCTACAACGGTGGCTGGTACGATGAGCCCCCGACGACGGGCCTGCGGGCTATGGCCCGAGTCCACACGGGGTGAGGCTTCTCGCAGGCGTTCTATCGAGAGACTCTATGAGGGCGAGGGCTACTCTCCGCTCGAAAACTCCGAGGATCGTTACACCCTTACAATGTGCGGACAGTGCGGCCAAGAGTTCGAGCAGCCGGATATGGCACACTGCCCGTTCCACGAGACCTCGATCTGCTCCCTGTGCTGCACCCTAGAGAAGAAGTGCCACGATATGTGCAAGAAACCTCTTCAAGTAGGAAACAAACCCGAAGCACGGACGACTTAGCCCAAACTCTCGCAGAGAACGCCTACGGGCGGGAAACGCTACGGATTCCCGACCACACTTGTCCCAAAGTACAAAGACCAGTCCTCACGGGATTATTTCCTTTGGACTCTCGGCCAGTGACTGTGGCTTGAGTAAGTTCTAGAATTCTCGAAGTTATAGTCCTTTGCTCGCGTTTTGCACTGTTTCCTTCAGAAGGAGGATCTTGAAACTCTCACCGATGGAGCAAGAGAAGCTTATGATCTTCACCGCCGCCGAAGTCGCTCGCCGTCGCCGCGACCGGGGCCTGAAACTAAATTATCCCGAGGCTGTCGCCACCATAAGCGCCGAACTTTTAGAAGGAGCTCGCGATGGCCGGAGCGTCGCCGACCTGATGAGCTTTGGGGCTACCATCCTCTCGCGGGATGACGTAATGGAAGGCATCCCCGAGATGGTTGATGAAGTCGCCATAGAAGCAACCTTCCCCGACGGCACCAAGCTCGTTACCGTTCACGATCCCATCGTCTAGGTAGCATCCGCTTGTAGTCGACTCCGATTGGCCTCGGCGCGGTCGTGATGCTAAAGTGTCCGTGTGACGACTAAAGTGACAGTCTCGACGCAAAAGACAGCTCCTCACGAGTGCCCGGTCGAGCTTACGGCGTTGGTGCTGTGCCGGGCCGCCGCTCCTCATATCATCCGGGACCTCGCTGTCGGCCCAAAGACTTTTACGGAACTGCGAAAGACCATTGTGGAGGACGGAGGCGTCAGCTCCCGCACGCTGGCCGCCCGGCTCAAGTCCCTCCAGAGCGAAGACTATGTCACGCGCACCGCTCTCAATGGCTACCATCGGCGCGTAGAGTACGGCCTCTCGGAGAAGGGCCGCTCGCTCGTCCCGATCGTCGAAGCTATGAAGAGCTTCGGAGAATCCTGGCTACTCGACGACGAATGCGGGAAAATCACCTAGAGCTTCGTACGAACTTCAGAAAACCCATAAGCATCTTATTCGATTCTTCTACGACTGGATAAAAACACTACCCTTCCTCGCACCAATTTTTTGAACGCCGGGCCATATATATGTATCGGTTTACTTTCTAAACTCATTCGCACAAGCAAAAGCTACGGCGTGGGAGTTGTAGCGGAGAGGAAAGGATGACCGAGAGGATCCAAGCACTAGAAGGACTGGACACCGAGGGGCTCGACGCTCTGAGGGGGAAGGTGAAGGAGAAGCCCGAGGCCGCGAGGCGGACGTTGAAGACGACGACCGTCTGCCAGGGTGCGATGGTCAACCATTCGTTTGTAAGGGACCTTGACCCAATGGTGATCGACGAGCCGCCGAATCTGCTTGGTACGGATACCGCGCCCAACCCGTCCGAGGCTGCGCTGGCGACGTTGGGTTCGTGTATTTCGGTGGGCATCATGTCGAATGCCACGGCGCGTGGGATCACCCTGACCGAGATCTCCATAGATCTCGAAGGCGATATCGACACCGGGGCTGTTTGGGGTACGGGCAATACCGGCGAAGGTGTCTCCGCAGGTTTCACGGCGGTGCGCGTCAAGAGCACGATCAAGGGCGATGCCTCCCCTGAGGAGTTGGCCGATCTGGAGAAAAACGCTGTGAAGTGGTCGCCGGTCGTCAACACGTTCACTAACCCGGTCGAGTTTACTTCCGAGGCGGTGACGGAGTAGCGATGGCCTCGGAAGCGGCGACCATCCAGACAGAGGAGACCCCGTTCGACACCGTTCTCGAAGAGGCGCAGGCGGCCATCTCCGAAGACCTCGAACCGAACGTCCACGACGTAGATGTCAAGGGTGTCTATCCGGAGAAGTTTATGCGGCGGCTCGGTGAATTAGGCGGTTTCCGGCAGGGTATGTCCGTCGAGCTTGGCGGAGCCGGAAGGGGTGTCGGCTACACCATAAGGGTGATGGAGGAAGTTTCAAAGACGTGTCTTAGCACCGGGTTCTGCGTGTGGTGCCAGACCGTCTGTGCCTGGTACGTGCAGAACAGCCCGAATGAGCACCTAAAGGAGAACGTTCTGCCGGAGATCATCTCCGGCGCCGCACGCGCCGGGACGGGTCTCTCAAACCCTATGAAGCATTTCGCCGGGATAGAGCGCATAAAGCTTACCGCTTCACGCGGCGCTAAAGGATACGTTTTGAATGGCGCGATCCCTTGGGTCTCGAACGTGGACGACGGCGGAGGCACCGGAGGCCAGTATTTCGCTATTGCGGCGGGGGATGAAGACGACGATTCCTACACCATGGCGATCATCAGGTCCGGGTCCGAAGGATTAAAGATGCGAAACGGTGGCCAGTTTATCGCCCTCGAAGGCAGTAGCACGTGGGGCTGGGGCTTCAAGGATGTATCCGTCTCCGAAGAGTACGTACTGGCGAGTCCCGCCGAAGGTTATGTAAAGCGCATCCGACCGGGTTTCGTTCTGACCCAGAGCGGCATCGGTCTCGGGCTGGTGGCGAGTTGCATCGACCTGATGAAAAAATCCAACAACCGGGCCGACATAAAGAAGAGCGGCGTGAACGGTTTTCTGGACGATGGAGTCGAAGAGTTAGAGGCGGAATACGATGTGGTCCGCCGGAACGTCTACGCGCTAGCCGAGGAGATCGGGTGCGACGGCGAGGACCTGCGGGATGACCTTTTCCGGGACACCGTGAAGGCTCGGCTTCAGACCTCGGAACTCTCGCTGCGGGCGTCCCAGGCGGCGATGTTGCACGCCGGAGCGGGGGGATATTTGCAGCACGGCGCGGCGGAGCGCAAGTTGCGCGAATCGTACTTCGTCGCCATCGTCACCCCGGCGATAAAGCAGTTGAGAAAGATGTTGCACGACACGCGAAACACAGACAGCGAGAACGAAAGGAGCATCGCATGACCCTGGAGCAGGCAAGCAAGCCCCTCATCACGAGCGGGGAACTGGCGGACTTGATGGCGAGCGGCGAGAAAATCGTAACGATAGACGTGCGAGACGTGGAGGACTACGAGGCCGGACACGTACCCGGCGCGGTCAACATCCCAGACGTTTTCTATTACCTGGCGACAACAAGCCCCGAAGGACTAGAAGAGCTACAGGAGAAGTTTGCGACGCTCTTTGGGAAGGCCGGGCTCACCGGAGAAGAGCTAGCGGTGGTCTACGAAGAAGGCTTCAGCCTGAAGTCTCCGCGAGGGTACTGGATCCTTGAGTACCTCGGATACCCTAGGATTGCCGTGCTTCAGGGCGGTATGCGCGAGTGGCGCAAGGCCGAGTATCCGGTCGATACCGAGTCCGTGCCCATGGACGGCTCCTCGGAGGCGTTTCCTATGGCCGTGGACGATTCGGTGATCTGCACGGTCGACGAGATGCTGGCATCGCTGGAGGATCCGAACGTCGTCAAGCTCGACGTGCGAGACAAAGAGGAGTGGGTGGCGGAGAGCTCGTCTCCCTATGGCGTGGACTTCTCGCCGCGCAAGGGACGCATCCCCGGTGCTACCTGGATCGACTGGAACCTCCTCCTCTCTTTGGGTGAGGAGACCAAAGGCAGCTTCAAGGTCACCGAGGACAAGGGCGATTTCAAAGACCTCACCGAGGTCGAGAAGATGCTCGAAGACAAGGGTGTCACCAAAGACAAAGACGTAACACTCTACTGCTTCAAAGGAGCGAGAACCTCCAATACCTACCTCGCTATGAAGATGCTCGGCTACGAGAACGTCAAGACCTACTTCGGGTCGTGGAACGAATGGTCCCAGGACGACAGCCTGCCCATCGAGCAGGGCATACCCGAAGAAGAAGTCGCCTAACTGGAACGGTCGAGATTTCAAGGGCGGGGCCACAATGCCTCGTCCGCTCGCACTGCAAGAGCAGAGACAAGTAGGGGTGAAACGCGGGGGCTTGAGAAGCTACGCCGATCAGAGGATACTTACTCGCAAATGAATCGAAAGGAAGCCAAATGACCCGCGAAGAAGCTACGGAGATGATTCTCGAAGCCAAAAAGACCCACGACCTTACTTTCGAGACCATAGCGAACAAGGTCGGCAAACACAAGATTTGGACCACCTCCGCCCTACTCGGACAGGCCCAGATGACTGCCGAAGAGGCCGATGCCGTAGTGAGCCTGCTGGATCTGCCGCCAGAGGTCGCCGACGCTCTGCAAGACTTCCCGATGAAAGGCTCCCTGGATGCCGACGTACCGACAGACCCCTTAATCTACCGCTTCCACGAAGTCACGCAGGTCTACGGTACTACGCTGAAAGCCCTGATCCACGAGGAGTTCGGTGACGGAATTATGAGCGCCATAGACTTTACGATGGAGCTCGAACGCGAGGAAGACCCCGCCGGTGACCGCGTGAAAGTCACCTACTCCGGCAAGTTCCTACCGTACAAAAAGTGGTAAGCGTGATCCCCGGAGAGCTACTCCCCGCCGATGGCAATATCGAGCTAAACGCGGGCCGTGAGACGAACACCGTAACCGTCGCCAACACCGGCGACCGGCCCATACAAGTCGGCAGCCACTTCCACTTCTTCGAGACCAACAAAGGATTGCGCTTCGACCGCGAACGCTCCTACGGGACGCGCCTCTCAATCCCCGCCGGAACCAGCGTCCGCTTCGAGCCGGGAGACGAACGCGAAGTCGAGCTAGTCGCCATCGGGGGACGTAGGATCATCCGCGGCCTCAACGGTCTGACGCAAGGCGCTCTGGACGATCCATCGGTCAGAGAGACCGCGCTCGGGCGGGCACGGGAGCAAGGATTTATGGAGGATGCATGAGCGAATTTTCGCGACGACGTTACGCTGGAATGTTCGGTCCCACGACCGGCGACCGGGTGCGGCTCGCGGATACCTCGCTCGTAGTGGAGGTTGAGCGCGACCTGACGCTCGCGGGTGAAGAAGCTACTTTTGGGGGTGGCAAGTCCATTCGTGAGGGGATGGCGCAAGGAGCGGCCACACGCGAAGATGGGGTTATGGATCTCGTCATCACCAACGCTCTGATCCTGGATCACTGGGGCATCGTGAAGGCGGATATCGGGGTTCGGGATGGACGCATCGCGGCTATCGGCAAAGCTGGCAACCCGGACACGATGGATGGGGTGACCGTCGAGATCGGGGCTTCCACCGAGATCGTCGCGGGCGAAGGCAAGCTTCTTACTGCCGGTGGCATCGACTCGCACATCCACTTTATCTCCCCGCAACAAACCACCCACGCCATAGCCTCCGGCATCACCACCATGCTCGGCGGCGGCACCGGACCCGCGACCGGCACGAACGCGACTACTTGCACGCCGGGCGCGTGGAATATCGCCCGGATGCTCGGGGCCATAGACAGCTTGCCGCTCAACTTTGGCTTCCTCGGAAAAGGTAACTCCTCCAACCCGGATGCCCTGACCGAGCAGATCCAAGCCGGTGCTTTTGGTCTGAAGCTGCACGAAGACTGGGGGACGACACCGCAGGCCATCCGCACTTGTCTGAGCGTCGCCGACGAGACGGACGTGCAGGTGGCGATCCACACCGACACCCTGAACGAATCGGGCTTCGTCGAGGACACAATCGCCGCCTTCGAGGGACGCACCATCCACACCTACCACACCGAGGGCGCGGGCGGCGGCCACGCCCCGGATATCATCGAGCTTTGCGGCGAGCCGAACGTGCTGCCATCGAGCACCAACCCGACTCGGCCCTACACTGTCAACACGGTGGACGAGCATCTGGACATGCTGATGGTCTGCCATCACCTGAGCCGCGAGGTGCCGGAGGACGTATCGTTCGCGGAGAGTCGCATCCGGGCGGAGACGATAGCGGCGGAGGACGTTCTGCACGACTTGGGAGCCTTGAGCATGATGGCCTCGGATTCGCAGGCGATGGGCCGTGTGGGTGAGGTTTGGATGCGTAATTGGCAGACGGCGAGCAAGATGAAGACCCAGCGCGGGCCGCTGCCGGAGGATTCAGAGCGACACGATAACCATCGCGTCAAACGGTATCTGGCTAAATGCACGATCAACCCGGCCATCACCCACGGCATCTCGCACGATGTCGGCTCCGTGGAGACCGGAAAACTCGCCGATCTCGTACTGTGGAGCCCCGCGTTCTTCGGTGTGAAACCCGAGATAGTGGTGAAAGGTGGATTTATCGCCTACGCACAGATGGGGGACCCAAACGCCTCTATACCAACGCCCGGACCAGTCTTCCAACGTCCCATGTTCGGTGCGTTCGGCTCCGCATCCGCCGCGACTTCCCTGACGTTCCTATCGAAAGCCGCGACCGAGAGCGGAATCGCCGAAAGCCTCGGGCTTAAGAAAGGCATCTCGGCGGTGAAGGATACGAGAGCTCTCAGCAAGCGGGATATGATCCACAACGATTTTCTACCCGAGATCGAAGTGGACCCGGAGACTTACGAGGTCCGCGTGGACGGCCAACTCATAACCTCCGAGCCCGCCGCCGAACTTCCGCTGGCCCAACGCTACTTCCTGTTCTAGTGCGCAGCGAAACCCTACTGAGCTTGCTCCAGATCTCTGACACTGCCTTCCCCACCGGCGCGTTCGCCCACTCGATGGCCCTTGAAGCCTTCGCCGAAGCCGGAGAACTCCAGAACGCCGATGACCTACACCGGGTAGTCAGCCTACAACTCTCTACCCTGGCAACCTCGGACTGCGTCGCGCTCCGAGCCGCCTACAATGCGAACCCCGAAGAACTGTTCCGCATAGACGCTTACCTCACCGCCACAAAGCTTACCCGTGAGTTGCGGGCCGCGAGCGCGTCCACAGGCAAGCGGTTCCTATCGAGTGTGATCTCATTGGGTGTGGAGGACGAGCGGTTACAGACTTTTTACGAAGCCGTGCGGCAGGGCGAGGTTTCGGGGAACTTAGCCGTCGGTTACGGGATCGTCGCTCGGGCGTTGGGACTCGAATTGGAAGAGACACTGCACGCTTTTTTGTATGCAGGGGCTGCCTCGTTGGTATCGGCGGGGCAGAAACTCATACCGCTGGGAGGGAGCGCGGCGCAGCGGGTGTTGTACAGACTTGGAGAGGAGATCATGCACTCAGTAGAGATTAGTGGGACTATCGAATTCGAGGCGATGTACGCCTTCGCGCCGACTATCGACGCGCACTCGATGCTGCACGAGCGGCAGCGGACGAGGTTGTACATATCATGATGGAGCGTCCGATGCGTCTAGGAGTTGGAGGGCCGGTCGGTTCCGGCAAGACCGCGCTGGTGGCGGAGCTTTGCCGCCGGATGGGAGCCGAGTTCACCATAGCCGCCGTTACCAACGACATCTACACCCGCGAAGACGCGGAGTTTTTGCAGCGGGCTGCCGTGCTTCCGGAGGGCCGGGTCGTCGGCGTGGAGACCGGGGGATGTCCGCATACCGCCATCCGGGACGACGTGTCGATGAACTTGGAGGCGGTCGAGACCTTCGAGCGGGACATTCCCAAACTCGATCTCATCTTCGTCGAAAGCGGCGGGGACAACCTGGCGGCCTCATTCTCGCCGGAGTTAGTGGATGCTTCTGTGTACGTGATCGACGTAGCCGGTGGAGATAAAGTGCCGCGCAAAGGTGGACCCGGTGTGACGCGCTCGGAGTTGTTGGTCGTAAACAAGATCGACCTGGCCCCGCTAGTCGATGCGGACCTCTCGGTGATGGACCGGGACGCGAGCGCCTTGCGCGGTGAAGCTCCAACACACTTCGCCTCCGTGCTGCACGGCGACGGGATGGAAGAGATTGTGGCGTGGGTCCGCGAAGCCGTCGAGCACCGAACCTGGACCCCCGCCACCTCCACGGCAAGACGGGATCACCACCACGAGCATCCCCATACGCACTAGCGACGCTCGCCCGATGGTCACCGACGAACGCGCCGCCGAGGTGCGGGATCTACTCCTGATGGTTCAACAATGGGCGAGTCAGCAACCCTATATATCCGCCGTCGGGATGGCGGGCTCCTGGGCGCGGGACGAGGCACGTATGGATTCGGATGTGGACCTGATCCTGCTCACACGAAACCCAACCCCGTACATTGAAGGCGAAGAGTGGATAACTGAACTCGGCGGCCTCGGCATCCTAAAGACTGAGCCTTGGGGACCGATGACCGAGCGACGGTTCATTCTGTCTTCCGGGCTTGAAGTGGACGCTAGCATCGCGTCGCCGTCGTGGGCGGCGACCTCGCCGGTGGACGATGGTACGCGCAGAGTCGTCACGGATGGTTTTAGAATCCTCTACGACCCCAACGAGCTTCTGGCGCGGCTGTTGGAGGCGTGCCAGTGAGATTGGAAGTCGCGCCAATGATGGCTTCGCAGAAACAGCGCGGTCGGTTGCGGGTCGCGTTCGAGCGGCGTGGTGGACGGACAGTTTTGGCGCGGAAGTTCGCTTCGGCACCGTTTGGAGCGGTGCGGGCTCATTATCCGGACGAGTTTGGGATGCCGGAAGTGCAGATCACCAACCCTTCCGGCGGTATTCTCGGTGGCGATGATCTCGACGTGGAGGTGGAATTAGCCGCCACTTCTCGCGCGACGGTACTCACTCAAGCGGCGAACAAGGCTTATCGGGGCGAGGAGTCCGTGCAGCGTGCGGAGTTTCGCGTTGAGGAGGATGCCGTTCTGGAGTATTTGCCGCACCACCTGATCCCACACCCCAAATCCTCCTACCGCCAATCCAACCAATTCCACCTGGACCCAACCGCCACCCTAATAACCTGGGATGCTTACGCTGCCGGACGCATAGCGCGCAGCGAGCGCTTCTCTTTCGATGCCCTGCACGCGGAAACCACCATCCTCCGCGAGGGAATCCCGGAAGCCATAGATGCATTCCATATAACACACGACGGTGAGCATTTCGGCGGCTACTCCTACCTGGCCTCCGCCTACATCGTCGCTCCGCGGGACCTCGCACCGCTGGCGGAAATTTTGCACGAGGCGTTCGAGGCCGTACCCGGCGTACGCGCCTCGGCAAGCTCCCCCGGCCCCGGACTCTGCGCCGTTCGCATCCTCGCGGGGAACGTGAATGGCCTCTACAAACTGCTCAACCTCACCCGCGAGTCAGCGCGAAGCTTTCTGGATATGTCCCCAGACCCGCGCCCGATCTCCTAGAGTGAGCCGCTGGGAGCTCGTTTGATATAAACTGCACGATATGAGGATTGCACGGTCATGAACGGCGAAAGGCACGTAACGCCTGCGTTGGCGTGGGTGGTGGCGTTCGTTATCTGTGGCGTTGGGGACGTGCTCCTCGGGCGGTGGGCTCTGACCCCGATCTTCGTGGCGGCTTTCTACGGTGGCATGATCGTCATAGACTTGGTGACGTACCCGATCCTCTCTTTTTGGCGCGGTTGGCTGCGGCTGCGGGGACTCTGGGCGTGGTACTTGGTCGAAGTCGTGGGGCTCTGGGGCGGCACGACGGTTCTCTTGCTCCTAACTTCACCGTGGTGGCTCGGTTGGCGGTGGGATGGAGCGCTTTTGCTCCAGATCCTCGGCGGTCTTCTAGTGGTCGTCTCAGTGGCGGTGGGGGCGTGGGCCTGCCTGAAGATGGGCTGGGCGCGGCTACTCTTCGCGGGCGCTCTGTTCCCGCCGGGCGCTGGGGCCGAGGAGAACAACGTACCGCAGCGGCTTGTCCTCGAAGGTCCGTACCGCTACGTCCGCAACCCACTCTACGACACGGATTTCGCCCTCATTCTCGGGACCGGGCTACTTGCCCGTAGTTGGTTTCTGGTTCTGCTGGCCGCTCTGTACGTGGTCCAACTAGCGCTGCAACTACCTCTCGAAGAGCGTGAGTTGCGGGCTCGTTTTGGTCGGCCTTACCGACGGTACTGTGGGCTCGTGCCGCGCTTTGTACCTCGGCGGACGCCGATCAGCGAGCGTGAGATCCATCGGTAGCGGGCTTTCGGGCGAGCACTATAAGATGGTCGCTGTCCGACTCGAACGCTTCTCCGTCGAAACCACCGTAGACACTCTCCACCTCGAAGCCCGCGAGCTGGAGCATGGATTCGAGTTCGGTGCGGCCGGTTATGCGGATCTTTAGATCATGCGCCCGCTGGCTCTCCAGTACCCCGGATGCTTCGTGCAGTTCGTAGAATAGACGCATCTGCATGATCTGTGTGACTCTATCGTAGCTGGTGACGCTGAAGCGGTCGAGCCAGCCGCCGTTTGGCAAATTGCGGGTGAAGTCATGATGGAGGTTCGAGCCGCCGCTGTCGTCGTCTAGCTCGTCCGGTGAGAATGCGGAGACTTCTATCCCGAGAAGTCCGCCGGGCTCCAGATGCTCGTGGGCGTTTCGCAGAAAAGCCAGCGCGTCTTCGCTGTAGAGCAAGCACAGGAACGAGTTGAAGGCGCAGATCGCCAACCCGTAGCACTGCCCGAGCTTCACGCTCCGCATGTCGCCGACGGTCCACTCTACTGCCGGGTACTTCTCACGACTTCGTTCGGCCATCTCGCTGGAGATTTCGACGGCAGTAACTTCGTGACCTGCGTTGGCGAGTGGGATGGCGATGCGTCCCGTTCCGGCTCCCCATTCGATCATTGGGCCTGTTTCCTGACGGGCTAAGTCGAGCCAAAAGGGTACGTCGTAGTCGTGGGTGTATTCTAGATCGTAGAGGTCGGCTAAGGGGTCGTATTCGGCGGTCATGCCGGTGCTCCGGTTCTCGTTGTACGGTGGGAGTCCATCCTGTGTCGCAACTTTACACGAGTATCTTGAAACGTCCCAGGTGGTACGAGCGTATAATGCTTTGAGTTCTTGTATTCGAGTTGGAGGTGCGCCCGGTGGGCACAGTATTGACGATTTTACTTATCATTATCGCGGTAGTGATGGTGATCTACGCTATCGCCACGTACAACGGCCTCGTGCGACGGAAGAACGATGTCGAAGAGTCGTACCGGCAGATAGACGTTCAGCTAAAGCGGCGGTACGATCTGATCCCGAACCTCCTCGAAGGCGTGAAGAAGTACTTCAAGCAAGAGCAAGAGGTTCTAACCCAGATCACCCAGGCTCGCTCGCAGGCGATGCAGCCGCAGGGTGTGGGGGCGCAGGCTCAGTCCGAGGCGCGGCTCTCAGGGGCTATCGGAAATCTGTTCGCCGTGGCTGAGAATTATCCGGATCTCAAATCCAACACCGTGATGCTGGACTTCCAGGAGGAGTTGTCCTCCACCGAGAATAAGATCTCTTTCGCCCGGCAGCACTACAATGATTCCGTGGGTGAGTACAATACCAAAGTGCAGAGTTTTCCGGCGGTGATCTTCGCCCGCATGTTCGGTTTTGGAGAGAAGGAATACTTCGAGGCAGTCGGTCCCGAGCGCGAGTCCGTGACCGTCTCCTACGACTGAGAGTCCAGTGGACCAGAGTACTTCTTTCCGCGAGCGCATCGCCGTAAACCGGCGCAACAGTCTGTTGCTGATCGCCGGTTTCCTCTTCTTCGTGCTGGTCTTTGGCTACGTTATCGCGTTCGCTTACCTTAACGACCCGGTCGGCGCGCTCTTCGGCCTCGTTCTGGCTTTCGTTGTGGGGATTATCTCCGGTCTGGTCTCTTATTATGGCGGGGCCAGTATAGTTTTAGCGGCTTCGCGGGCAAAGGAGATCACGCACGGAGACGCTCCCGTCCTGTTCAACGTGACCGAGGAGATGACCATAGCATCCGGTTTGCCGATGCCGAAGGTCTACATTATCAACGATACCGCTCCCAACGCTTTCGCTACGGGACGCGACCCCGAGCACGCCGCTGTCGCGGTTACGAGTGGGCTTTTAGAGAAGCTCGACCGGGATGAGTTGCAGGGTGTGATCGCGCACGAGATGGCCCACGTGGCGAACTTCGATATCCGGTACTCGATGCTAGTAGGAATCCTCGTCGGAACCGTCGTCTTGGTCTCGGACATCTTTCTGCGAAGCCTCTGGTTCCGGGGCGGTCGTGGGCGTGGTGGTGGCGGCGGAGGCAATGGTTACGCCCAGATCATCATGCTCGTAGTCGGCATCCTTCTCGCCATTTTCGCTCCGATCTTTGCCCGCCTCCTTCAAATGTCCATCAGTCGCCAGCGCGAGTACCTAGCCGACGCGACCGCCGTCCGACTCACCCGAAATCCAAAAGGACTCGCCGACGCGCTAGCGAAGATCAGCGGCGACAACGAAGTCTTAGAAGTCGCAAACCGCGCCACCGCGCACCTGTACATCGCCAATCCTGTAAAAAAGTTCGAGAAACGGGCCAAAGGTCTCCTCTCCACCCACCCGCCGATAGAGGAGAGGATACAAATACTTCGCGGCATGGAGACCGGTGGCGTAACCGAGACGGTCGGATAGAGACTCGACGAAGAGCGCGTAAAGCGTTACAATACGCGCCGCTTGCGGTAGAGTAGAGCAACAGCAGTGCCGGATGGTGTAACGGCAGCACGAGTGACTCTGAATCACTTAGTCCAGGTTCGAATCCTGGTCCGGCAGCTTCTTGAGAAGACCTTTCACCATACACTTCCGCGTCTTACTGGTACTCTCGCTCCCTGATGCTAAGAAGTACTCTGTCGCCGCCGAAGGGTTGGAATAATTGAGTAACGAGGCTTACGCCTATACTGACGGAGCGTCCACGGGCTCCCGAGGTCCTGGGGGTTATGGGGCCGTCGTGAGTTGGGATGGCAAGACTGAGGAGATCAGGGGCGGCGAGCCAGACACCACGAACCAGCGAATGGAGGTGACCGCTGCCTGTGTCGCCCTGGAGAGGATCTACGAGGGACAAGACGTGACCGTTTACTCGGATTCATCCTATCTCGTCAACTGCATGAGGCGGGGCTGGCACAAGACGTGGCGGGAGAACGGCTGGCTGAACAACCTTGGGGAGCCGGTGGCTAATAGGGATCTGTGGGAGAGGCTTCTGCTCGCGGTTCGTCGTCACGAAGTGGTGCGGTGGAAGAAGGTCAGAGGGCACCAGAAGGGCGCAGGCCCGCACAAGGCCGGGAATGACCGGGCCGATGAACTCGCCGTGCTCGCGAAGAAGGCCGCCGAAGATCACCGGCGAAGCCAGGCCGTCGAATAGTTACGCGGCGTTCTTGGCGGTGGTACTCAGCGACTGGCGTGGGAGACAATGTAGTCTACGTGGCGGGAGATCTATCCCGCAGGTTATCATTCGCTTGAGCGAAGTATTCTAGATAAGGGGTTGATCTTGGATCTTTCCGGCAAGAAGGCTCTTGTGACTGGCGCGGGTATGGGAATCGGTCAGGGTATCGCCATCGAACTTGCGCGAGGTGGTGCGGCGGTCGCCGTTCACTACGCTCACACGCCACCCGATGAGACCATAGCCGAGATAGAGAAACTTGGCGGGACGGCGTTCGGTGTGCAAGGGGATCTCACGAAGTTAGAGGATTGCGAGCGTACCGTCGATGAAGCCGCCCGTGCTCTGGGCGGTCTGGATATCCTGGTCAACAATGCCGGGGTCACGAAGGAGTTGGACTTCCTTGATACCGACGAAGAGACTTACGATCTTGTCTTCGATCTGAACATCAAGGGCTACTTTTTCTGCGCGAAACGGGCGGTGCCGCTTATGCCGGAATCCGGCGGAAGCATCGTTAACATCACGTCGGTCCACGGCCACGCGGGGTTTCCGAAGCATACGGCCTACGCGGCAACGAAGGGTGCGATCAACGCTTTCACTCAGCAGCTCGCCATTGAACTCGCGCCCAAACATATCCGAGTAAACGCCCTCGGCCCCGGCGTTATAGAAGTCCCCCGGTACTTCGATATGCCCGGATACACGACCGAAATGGGAGAGGATCTCGTCCCCTGGGGCCGCGTTGGATATCCGAAAGACATTGGACCCGTGGCCGCCTTTCTCGCCTCGGACGCTGCCGGATTCGTCACCGGACAAGTCCTCTACGCGGACGGCGGCACAACCGCCCGGATGGGTCTGTGGTGGGAGAAAGAAGGCCAGTGAAGGCGACAGGCTTTACCCACGTCAGCGTCTATGCGAGAGATATAGAAGAATCCGCCCGTTTCTACGAGGACTTCTTCGGGATGGAGCGCGTCCCCTCGCCGGAGTTCTCGACCCCGGTGGCCTGGCTGCGCGTCGGGAACCTGCAACTGCACCTATTGCAGAGCGACGACCCGGTCCCAACCCGGCAACATTTCGGTCTAGACGTGGACGATTTCGAGGACGCTTACCGGAAGGCGGACGAGATGGGAGTGCTCGCCGCAGGCCGCTCTCCGGCTGTGCGCGAGCTACCGGATGGCGCGGTGCAGATGTACCTGCGAGACCCCTCCGGCAACCTCGTGGAGGTCAACTGGCCCGACGTCTCGCCGCTGGACCGCACGCTCATACCGGAGACCAAAAAGGTTTCTGGTCCGCCGGGAGTAGCCCTGTATATGGACCGTTAAGAGAGCTCTACATAGAGACGCCGAGTAACCCTCGCGTGAACTGGAAATCCGTGTTTCCCGCCTCGAATAGCCGGGGTTTATATTCTCGGGAGGCCGCCGCCGCTACGGTTTCTAGCAGCTGCTCCGTCCAATTTGAAGGATTGCCTTCGAGGAGGACATCCAGGTCTTCGGCGTGGTTTTGTAGGGTGGACGAGTTGGAGCTTGTCTGCAAAAGCGGGATCATGCGGTGCGCTTGCAGAGGTTGCCCGGCAACATGGGCCAGCATCAACCCAACGCCCGTGGCACCGAGCCCGGTGGCCGTCTCGATCCAGTGATCCGTGGGCGCTCGCATGACATGAAACCCCGGCTTCCGCACGACTTCTCCATAATCCAGCGTAGCCTTCACAGGATGTTCCCCAAGCACCGCGTCAAGGTAATTCCGCGACGAGAGCAACGAGGCCCGTTCCGGCACGACGACCGTACCGCCGGAGGCGGCGACCGCGCATGTGATCTCCGCGAAGCTCCGGGCCGCGCCATCCGAAACCGGCCCAGCCGAGTACAGTCCGAGTCGCGAGGATTCGAGTCCAGCAGTCTCGTATTCCAGCTCATCGTCGGCGTTTAAGGTTGCAGTGAACCAGTCCTCGACCTTCTCGACCACGCGGTCTATACCGCCGTCTAGCTGTACGCTGGCCCAGCCGAAGTTGGATGGGTCTAGGCCTGCTTCCCGCAGGCGGGCGTGGAAGTAGTCGTTGTGGGTCTTCTCGCAACCGTGTTCGAGTAGCAGCCCGAATCGCACGGTCGGGTTGGCGAGATGCCCGAGCAAGGTGCGCGAATAGATGGATTCCGCCGATCCACCCGAGACACCGCAGCCCTCGGTGTGAGGCAGCGCCACGAAACGAGTCACCTTGTCTCCTGCGGCACCGCTCTCGTTTAGGCGGTTGGCTATGCGGCGGGAGATCTGACCGGAGCATAAGCTCGTCGGCATTACCAGTCCGATCCCATCAACTACCGGCCCACGCCCGAAACTCACTGCCTCGAAAGAGAACTCTAGGTTCACCGAACTCGCTTTCACCAGCAATGGTTCGCCGTCCGGGGCGGGCTCGTTCTCTATGAGGGACAAGTCTTCTGCATCGGTTTGTTTCCAGTCCCGCCAGATGGAGACTTGCGCGTGCCCGGCCTTTTCGCCGACGGTTCTCCTGCCGGATGCGGACTGTATTGTGAGGTCGAGTAACGCTTCGCCGAGGGTCTCCATCGGGGTGCCGTCGAGGTATGCGCCAGCGTTCACGTCCATATCTTTGGAGAGCAGATCGAAGCGGTCGGTGGTGGTTACGAGCTTTATGGTCGGGACGAAGGGGAAGTTCGTGATCGAGCCGTTGCCGGTCGTGAAGAATATGACGTTGGCCCCCGACGCGACTTGTCCGGCGACGCTTTCGAGGTCGTTGCCAGGGCTGTCCATAAAGTAGAAGCCGCCTTCGTCCATCTTCTCGGCGTACTCTATGGCGTGGTCGAGCCGCACGTCCGGGTGCTTTTTCATCGCGGCACCGATGCTTTTTACTGAAATGTTGTACAGCCCGCGCAGGTTGTTGCCGCCGGATGGATTGTCCTCCGCCGTGTGTCCGTGCCACGAGACCCGCTCCTTGAACCGCTCGACCAACCCGAGAAAACGTCGGGCCGTTTGGAGATCCCGGACCTTCGACAGAACGTAATGCTCCGCCCCGATCAACTCGTCCGTCTCCGCAAGATTCGCCGCCCCGCCACTCCGCACGACCTCCCGCGCGACCCAAGCTGCCAGCGGATTCGCCGAAACCCCCGAGAAAGCATCCGACCCACCACACTGCAATGCGACTTTCAACTCCGAGGCCGACTCCTCCGTACGCCGCGCAGCAGCCGCCTGCGGCAGGAGATCCCGGACAAGGTCTTTTGCCTTCTCCAAGTCTGCCCGGAAACCGCCTACGAGGCTCATAAACTCGTGCGGAACATCGTGCAGCGGATAACCGTTATCTTTCATGTACGAGCGGAGCATCGCGTTGGTCACAGCCTCTTCGCCGCCGTGATCCAGAGCCACCACCGCCCCAACATTTGGATGGACCATGAAGCCGCCAAGAGTCCGCAGCAACAGCTCGAGGTTGTTCGGGACACCGCCCTCGCCGCCCTCTGTGTGGGCTACGCAGACGATGCCGTCGATATTCGCGTAGCCATCGGCGAGGCCGCGCAGCTCATTCTCGAGCGCGCGCACGAAACCCGTGAGCCGCGAAGTGACACCCAGTATAACGACGTAGTTGCGCGTCCCGACGCCCCGCTCCGCGCTCCGCCGGTAGCCCATAAAAGTGCGCGGTTCGGCGTAGAATTCCACTTGTTCGGCGGGGTGAAAAGTTTCTCCGTCTAGAGTGTAGGGTTTTAGCTCCGCGTCGCGGAAGTTAGGTTCTTTGGGGAGGTCGAGGTTCTCGGTGGGATGGTTTTCCGGGACTCTGCCGCCGCCTGGATGCGAAGTCCCTTCGGGATGTTCGGAACCACTGTTGGAACGGGAGACCTCAAACCGCTCGTGTAACACGGTTAGGATTTTCTCGTTACAAGCGTAGTCGCCGGGTGAGATATCCTTCACGGCTTGTCCGAACGGGAGTCCCCAGGAGAGCAAGTTTTCTCCCTCGCTAACAGGATGAACGGCGAAACGATGTCCTTCCAAGATGGTGTGATCGACGCTGAATTCCGAGCCTTCGTGAGATATGCGCGTGTCCGGGTCCAGTCTGCGGGTCGCAATGGCGACGTTATCGCCGGGTGCTGGGAGTCGCCCCACATCGTCGAAGTTCCAGAGCTTTGCCTTGTCCGTTTGCAAGATGTCCTCCTGCCTTTGGCCTTTCCCCTACCGGCTCATTCTAGCGCAGCGGAAATTCTCGCTGTGGGTCTTCCGGTCTTTGAGGCTGTAGTATTCGCCAGATGAAGTATTTGAGTGTGCGAGACGAGGTTTCGGAGGCGTTGCGGGCGGGGGACGCGGTGGTGGCGTTGGAGTCCACCCTGATCTCGCACGGCCTGCCGCACCCGGACAATATCGAACTGGCCCAGGATGTCGAAGAACTCATCAGGTCTGAGGGAGCTACTCCCGCGACCATCGCCGTAATAGACGGAACTTCCAAGATAGGAATCTCCCAAAAGGAACTAAATTTTCTGGCGACTGCCAAAGACATCCCGAAACTCTCCGCCCGTGACCTGGCTTTCGCCGCTGCCAAGAAGAGCCCCGGTGCCACGACCGTAGCCGCCACCGCGCACCTTGCCGCCCGAGCCGGGATCAAGCTCTTCGCCACCGGCGGACTCGGAGGTGTTCACCGCGGAGCGCGGGAGAGTTGGGACGTATCGGCGGACCTGGCGGCTCTCGCCCGCGCGCCGGTCGCCGTTGTTTGTTCCGGCGTAAAGTCCATCCTCAACGTACCGGCCACCCTCGAATACCTGGAGACGCTGAATGTGCCGGTCGCCGGTTTTCGGACCCGTCGCTTTCCTGGCTTCTACCTGGCGGATTCGGGGTGTCCGCTGGACTGGTCGGTTGAGGATGCTGAGGAGGCTGCGCGAGTCGTCGCGGCATTGGAGGAGATCGGGACTGAAGGCTCCGGTCTCGTCATCGCCAACCCGATCCCCGAAGCGGAACAGCTAGATCCCGAGTTTCACGACCGGACACTGCGGGCGGCGCTCGAAGATTTGGAGAGGCGCAGCATCCGGGGCAAGGACGTAACGCCGTTCCTTCTAGACTATTTCCACACGCAAACGGGCGGCGAGAGCTTGAGGATCAACAAAGACATCATTCGCCGCAACGCTGTTTTGGCCGCCCGGATAGCTGTGGCCTACACAGCGTTGGAGCGCGATTGACGGACAGAAAAGGTGTCGTTGTGGTCGGGGATTTGCTGCAGGATCTCCTCGCCAAATCCGATGGGGCGGTCGCTCTCGGGACGGATACTTTTACGGAGATTGTGTCCCGCCCCGGCGGTTCCGGGGCCAACGCCGCCGCCTGGCTCGCCCATCTCGGTGTCGAGACACACCTTGTCGCCCGTGCCGGGGATGATGTTTTCGGGCGTTATCTCGCTGATGAGTTGGCGCGGAGCGGGGTCACGCCACAGGTGACCTACGATGCGTCGCTCGAAACCGGCAAAGTGTTCGTGCTCGTCGACGGGGCGGGGGAGCGGACCATGATCACCTCCAGGGGAGCAAGCGAGAACCTGAGTCCAAACGACCTCCCCAAAAACCTCTTCCACCACCAGAATCACCTTCACCTCTCCGGATACACGTTCTCCGGCGGCACCCGCCGCGAGACCGCCCACCAAGCCATGACCCTAGCCCGCCAGAACGCCATGACCATCTCCATAGACCCCTCATCCGTCCCACTACTAAAAGACATTGGCCCCAAGAACTTCATCGACTGGACCGGCGGCGCGGACATCATCCTGCCCAATCACGAGGAAGGCGCGTACCTCACTGGAAGAGATGCTCCCGAAGATATTGCGACCGCGCTCCTAGATCATTACTCCACCGTAGTCCTGAAACTAGGCCCGGAAGGCGCACTTTTCGTCGACACCGCCGGAACCCGCATCACTCTACCCGCCAAACGGATGCAAGCCGTCGACACAACCGGGGCAGGCGACGCGCTATGCGCCGGATTCCTTCACGATTGGCTGCGAGGGGCGGCCCCGCGAGAAGCCTTAGAGAGCGGCCTGGATATAGCCTCGCAAGTAGTAGGTCGCATCGGCGGTCGACCGGATGGCGTTTAGCTATCAAAGTTTCGTCCTGAAAATCTCCGCGCGTACATCCTGAAACGGTTCGAGTGCGTAGTATATTTTAGAAAGTTCTCGAATAGATAGAGGGGATGCCTTGTTCGCCCACACTAATGTTTCTAATCGGTTGTTATTTGTCGCGCTCTTGGTTGCTCTATCTCTGACGCTCGCTGCTTGCGGGGCCGAGAATGGTGAGAGCGAATCTTCCGGCGGTGAGGGCAACGCAGGGACTTCCGCGTCCAGCGAGGAGACTTCCGGCGGTACTACTTCGGAAGGTAGCATGGAAGAGACCGGTATCGAAAAGGAGTTGGCTCGGGCGGAGATCGGGACGAACGAGGCCACGAATATGACACCCGCAGACGGCAAGAAGCCAGATAAACCTCAGCCCTTGCCCGAAGACCCGCCCGAGGGTGTAAAGCTCTACCCGGCTACGAGCACTGAGATCAAGCGCGGAGACATCGACTACGACCGTGATCCGCCTACAAACGGCCCACACTCTCCCATCTGGCAGAATTGCGGTTTCTACACGGAGCCCATAGAGAACGAGATCGCCGTTCACAGCATGGATCACGGGGTTGTCTGGATCGCTCATTCACCCGACCTCCCACAGTCCCAGATAGACAAACTCCGCTCCTACGCCGACGAGGACTACACAATAATCAGCCCATACCCGGACCTCCCATCACCTGTAGTAGCCACCGCCTGGCGCGTGCAACTAGAACTTGACGGCGCGGATGACCCACGCCTGCGCCAATTCGTGGACGACTTCAAAAACACCGAGATAGCCCCACTCTCCGGTAACCGCTGCTCCGGCGGTCGCGGAGAGCCGGAAGAGTCCTAGAAAGGCTGTCGATCATCCGGCAGGACCAGTATCTGTTTGAGCTTCAGCCTCCCGCCGCATCCTCTCCTCCTCGCTCACGGCGATCCGCTCGACGGCCGCCACCAGGTTTCTCATACCCCAGCGGTTTACGATTCGCGTATCCTTGTATAGGAACAGGTTGAGCTTCCATTGGGATTCGTAGGACTTACCGGCGAGGTCCTTGTAGCGGACGGTCACGAATATGCCGCCTTCGAGGCCACGTTTTTCGAGGAGCGGTAGTAGCAAGTTGATCTCGCCCCAGTAGCAGTTGATCTCGCCGTGAGGCGGCAGGAAGTCTAGCCCGTATTTGAAGTACGGCAGCTCCGAGATGACGAACTCGTTCGCGCTCTCCACCTTGTGTGAGAACTCGAAAGTTATGTCCCGAGCCGTAGTCTGGCTGATGTTCCTTATGCCGATGTCGATCTCCGGCAGACCGTCGTAGTCTTCCTGCACGATCACCAACGGACGCCCCATCGCTGTGCGCTGCGACTTCATCTTCGCCAGCGTCTTCTGGCTCACCCGCCAAGTGAAATAGTACCCCCCGGCCAGCACGACCACGAAAAACAGGTTGGTTACGGCGCTCACGATCTGAGCGATGGTCGCTATATCCACGAGCCGTACACTATCCAACACCGGAGCCGATCACAACCAACGACCTCGAATGAGTTATCTCGCCGCTTTGCATACGCCGCTTTGCATACGCCGCGACGTACTTGACCGGCATTCATGACACAGTTATCTTGTTACTGGTATGTTGTGCGTAAATGGTTCCGTGGTGGGAGGAAAGCATGGGGATAGGGAGATACGAGTCCGGTTCGCTGCGTAATCACAGGCATGGACCAGAGAAATACCGAACCACGTTTGCCGAGGATACGATACCGTATCGGGAGCTTCTAGAACGAGTACCGGCGGTCCTCTACGAGGATGCCTCCGACGAGACTAGCTCCGCCATATACATGAGCCCCCAGGTAGAGAAGATGCTCGGTTACGCGCCGGACGAATGGCTAGACCAGCCAACCCTCTGGGTGGAACTTCTACACTCCGAGGACCGCGAGCGGGTGCTGGACGAGCACGAGTGTACCCGCCAGACTGGCGAACCGTTTCTCATGGAGTACCGCCTCCTGGCCCGCGACGGTCGGACGGTGTGGGTGCGGGACGAGGCCGCGCCCGTCCTGGACGAGGACGGAGTGCCGACGAGCTGGCAAGGCGTGAAGCTCGACACACGGAGCGCAAGGAGGCCGAGGAGACGCTTCGCAGGAGCGAGGAAGCGCTTCGGAGGAGCGAGGAGCGTTATCAGCTGGGCGCCAAAGCCACCGGAGAGGCGATCTGGGACAACGACCTTACGACGGGAAAGCAAGAGTGGGCCGGAGCCACCGAAGCCCTCTTCGGCTACCCAGCCCACGCAAGCAACGAGGGCGAGTGGTGGGAGGAGCGCGTCCACCCCGACGACCGGAACCGGGTGCTATACAGCCTCGAAGCTATATACGCCGCTGGCGGGAAGTCGTGGTCGCAGGAGTACCGTTTCCGCCGGGCGGACGGTGAGTACGTCATCGTGGTGGACCGGGCTTGCATCGTGCGCGACGAGGAGAGTGTGCCGCGCCGGATGGTCGGCTCGATGGTCGACGTCACCGAGAGGCGGCGGTGGGAGCGGACGCTAAGGGAGATCGAGAAACGCTTTCACACGACCTTCGAGGCGTCGGCGGTCGGGATGGCGCATGTGGCGCTTGATGGAAGGTGGCTAAGGGTCAACGACAAGCTGTGCGAGATCTCCGGCTACGAGAGGGAGGAACTTCTCGGGATGAGCCTCCTTGATCTGACCCCAAAAGAAGACCTCGAAGCCAGCCGCGAGCGGATGGGCTCGCTAATAAAAGGCGATCTTGGTCCGTACACCATGCAGAGGCGCTACGTCCGCAAGGACGGCTCGCGGGTGTGGGTGGAACTGTCGGTTTCGTTGGAGCGCGAGGCGTCGGGGGAGCCGGATTATCTCTTCTGCGTGGCCGAGGACATCACGGCTCGCAAGATCCAGGAACTCGTCCCCGACCCCCTCACGTTCCGGGAGCTGGAGGTCCTACGTCTCGTGGTCGCGGGACGGACGAACCGCTGCGTAGCCAGGGGTCTCTCTCACAGCTCAAGCAAGATGTCCGGCGCCGTACCCGCCCGAAAGGAGTTCTCAATGAGCCTCGTGTCCAGGGATGATCATGATAAGAAGAGTTACCTTACCCCGACCTTGACTGTACTTGCTCTGTTAGCGTTCATCGCCCGCTTAATGTCCGCCCCGGATTGGATCTTCCTCGTCTTGCTCCTGGCAGCTGCGCCAGTAGTGGTATGGTTGGTTTGGAACCTTACCAAGGATCGTCGCGACCAGAGAAACCTTCTTTACTCTACCCTGTTCCTCCTCTTCCTGTCGGATTGGATTGCTGGCGGGCTAAACGCTCCGCCTTGGGTAGATATGCTTTTGATCGCGGCATGGGTTGTGGTGTTGCCATGGATTGTTTGGACCGTGCTCAAGGAGCGGAGAGGTGCCGATGCTAGTTGACGGCGTCAACAATAATCTCAAAAAGCAGTGGTGCATGGGCATGTTGTTAGAGTACGTTATGAAGGTTGTCGCCGTTCTTTCGACAGCAAAAAGTAGTGACGCCCCTAACCTGGAAAGACATGGCGAAGTGACAACGTTCGAGTATGCTCTCAATGGTTTGGCAATTCTCGTAATCCTGGGGCTGGTTATCAATTTAGCCATCTTGTTAATGTTAACCAGGATCGGCATCGTGTCGCTATTCGCCCTGATATTCGTAACTGCGCTGGCCTTGCCATCAGGGACGGTGTTGCTGACCGTGAACTTACTGTACCCGGGCTCGGTGATCGTTAATGGGCTCGTGGGGCTGCTCTGGCTCGTGGGCCCGGCCGCAGTGGCGTGCGTACTGCTTTTCGATTTCTTGCTGGAGAGATTGGTGCTTCGGGCTCTGAAGAGCGCTGGGCTCGGTCTGCCGCGCATCTGGTTGGCGGAGGCGGTCCTCGTCGGTTTCGCGCTGGCACTGTCCTTGATAGTCGCTGCGAGCTTCCTGCCGCAGACCGAACTGTCCTGGGAAACTGCGCTGGTCGCGGGCCAGATCGGTGCCTTCGTCCGCTACTACCTCGGACTGTGGCTCCAGGACACGGACTTCGGGGGCGATACGGATTTCATGGACGATATAGACCTTGAAGGGGCCGATTAGTGCCCAAAGTTACCGTATCCGGAACCCCGGCTTGGTGACCTGGTCGCACTCTTTGGCCGCCGCACCGCAGTCGGGACACGTCTCGGGCAATTCACCCTCCACGCGATACCCATTTATCGTACAAGCTTAGCTCATAGTCGCAGCGTCGCCTTACTCGCCCCGTACTTCGTCGCTCGTGCGAATTCACTCATCCCTAACTGCTCGACCCTAAAAATCTTCCCGATTGTGTTTGAACCGCCGAGATATGCGATTATCCTACGCTGCGGGGGCGTTCTTGATACCCGAATTTGGCTAACTATTTATTGGAGGCGTAAGGTGCCGGAGATACTGCCTGAGTCCATAGAAACTTCGAGGGCTTCGGTCGTGATCCAGAACGTCCGACCCCAACTGGACTGCGGACGGCATCCCATTAAACGCGAGGTCGGGGACCGCCTCATCGTCCACGTCGAAGCCTTTAAAGAGGGCCATGATATCCTCGCCGCCGTCCTAAAATTCCGCAAGAAGGGCGAGGAGTCCTGGGACGAAGTTCTGATGAAGCAGACCAATGCGGGCCTCGATCTCTGGGAGGGCTCCTTTGAACTGACCGAAAACGCCCTCTACGAATATACTGTCGAAGCCTGGGGAGACCTGCACGAGACCTGGCTACGCGACGTGCGCAAGAAACTGGGCGCGGATCAGACCGTGGAACTCGAACTAATAGAAGGCCGCGCCCTCCTCGCCGAAACCGCGAAACGCTCTAAAAATAAGCATTTGAAAGCTGCTCTAAAGACTTTCGACGCCGCCGACTACGACGGTCAACTCGAAACACTTCGCGCTGAAACCGTGCGCCAGGCGATGGCCGCGAATCCCGACCGGTCGCGCTCGGCAACTTACGACACGACTCTGGAAGTTTTTGTGGACCGGGTGCGGGCTCGCTATGGAGCCTGGTACGAGATGTTCCCGCGCTCGCAAGGAACCGAGCCGGGGCGCAGCGCGACCTTCCGCGAAGCCGAAGCCCGCCTACCGGAGATCTCGGATATGGGCTTCGATATCGTGTACCTGACACCCATTCATCCTATCGGGACCACGCATCGCAAGGGGCGGAACAATGCTCTGAATGCCGCGCCGGATGATCCTGGTAGTCCCTACGCCATCGGCTCCGAGGACGGCGGGCATATGGCCATTCATCCGGATCTCGGGACGCTGGAAGATTTTCGCCATTTCGTCGGAGCCACCGAAGCACTCGGCATGGAAGTCGCCCTGGACATTGCGATCCAATGTTCTCCCGACCATCCTTACGTCTCGGAACACCCCGAATGGTTCGAGTTTCGCCCAGACGGGACCATGAAGTACGCCGAAAACCCACCCAAGAAATACCAGGACATCGTGAACGTGGACTTCCACTGCAACGACTGGGAAGCTCTCTGGTGGGAATGGCGCAATGTGTTGATACATTGGGTAGAACAGGGTGTGAATGTATTTCGGGTAGACAATCCGCATACTAAACCGGCGGCGTTTTGGGAGTGGGTTATTCGGGAGGTTCAGTCGGAGTATCCAGAGGTCGTTTTCCTCTCCGAAGCCTTTACTCGACCACGAGTTCTAGAGAACCTGGCGAAGATCGGGTTTACTCAGAGCTACACGTATTTCACGTGGCGCGAAACGAAAGCCGAGTTCACGGAGTATCTAACGGAGTTGACGCAGAGTGCGTCGACGGAGTATCTGCGGCCAAACTTCTTTCCAAACACCCACGACATTCTGCCGCACGTGTTGCAGTTCGCGGGACGGCCCGCGTTCATGATGAGGCTCGTGCTCGCGGCGACGCTTTCGCCGACATATGGGATCTACTCGGGCTACGAGTTATGCGAGAATACGCCGCGAGGCGAGCGTGGAACCACCGTCTACTACCAGGATTCCGAGGTATACGAATATAAAGTCCGGAACTGGAACAGAGTCGGAAACATCAAGGAATACGTCGCGAAGATCAACGCGATACGTCGTGAACATCCCGCGTTACAGGAGTTGACGAACTTACGGTTCCATGATGCGGACGACGAGAATGTGTTGTTCTACTCTAAGGT
>JBGTFQ010000096.1:0-22587 GCA_041747155.1 Rubrobacteraceae bacterium | reverse complement strand
CCAGACGACGGAGACGCTCTCATACACGCTCTGATCTCCGCCGGAGGCCACGACCTCGAATTCCTGACCGAAGAACAACTGGACTCTGCGACCGGACGCCTGGACACGGCCCGCTACGCCGAATGGTTCGCCCGGCTTCCGCAGGAGTTGCGCGAGTCTGTCGACAAATACTGGGGTCCGCCGCCGGGCGATCTCTACGTCGACGGTGACGAGTTCGTCGTTGCGGGTCTACGCTTTGGGAACATCTTCATTGGAATTCAGCCACCACGAGGATTCGGTGAGAACCCCATCGCGATCTACCACGACCCGGACCTACCGCCGACGCACCACTACCTCGCCGCATACTGGTGGACCATCGAAACGTTCGAGGCCGACGCCATCGTCCACCTTGGAAAACACGGCACCCTCGAATGGCTGCCGGGCAAGTCGCTAGGACTTTCTCCCACGTGTGCCCCGGATGCGGCCCTGCGCGACGTTCCGCTGTTCTACCCGTTCGTTGTCAACGATCCCGGCGAGGGAACCCAGGCCAAACGCCGGGCGCACGCCTGCGTTGTGGACCACCTGATCCCCCCGATGACCCGCGCCGAAACCTACGATAACCTGGCGAAACTGGAACAACTCCTGGACGAATACTACCAAGTAGAGACATTGGATCCATCCAAACTACCCGCTATCCGGGACAACATCTGGGAAGTCTTGCGCGACGCAGAACTCCACAACGACCTCGGCGTGGACGAACAACCCAGCGAATTCTCGGACTTCCTAACTCACGTAGACGGATACCTCTGCGAGATAAAAGATCTCCCCATCCGCGACGGCCTCCATATCCTCGGCGAAACACCAACCGGAGAATCTCTCCGTCACCTGACCGCCGCCATCCTCCGGGTAGGAAGCGGACAGATGTCCGGCTTGCGGCAGGCAGTCGGGACGGCCTATGGCCTAGACGAGCGGTCCCTGGCGGAGCATGGTGGCGTAAAGGCCGAAGCACCTGCGGAGTTGATTGCTCGTTTCCCCGGTGTGGTGGCGACGGCCTCGGATCTCCTGGATAAATTGGAGGAGGCCCAACAAGCTCTCTTAGCCGGGTTGGAGGACGAAAACTGGAATCCGGATGCCGCCGCGCAGGTATGCGAGAGAGTGCTCGGGCTGTCCGATTTCAGTGTCGAGGAGTCCTTGCGGTTCGCGGCAGGAGAGGTTGTGCCGCGTCTGATGCGTACTCCGGAGGAGATGACGAACTTAGTTTCGGGGCTTGGTGGCGGATACGTTCCGGCGGGGCCTTCTGGGTCGCCGACTCGGGGGTTGGTCAACGTGTTGCCAACAGGTCGGAACTTCTACTCTGTGGACCCGAAAGCGTTGCCTTCCGCGCTTTCTTGGCGGGTCGGAGTGGGGCTTGCCGACGGACTTCTGCGGCGATATCTGGAGGAAGAGGATCGCTATCCTGAGACCGTTGGTATCGTGGTGTGGGGGACAGCGGCCATGCGGACTCAGGGCGACGATATAGCCGAGATCCTAGCTCTACTCGGTGTGCGGCCGGTGTGGAACGAAGAGTCGCGGCGGGTGACGGGGCTCGAAGTCTTGTCGCTGGAAGAATTGGGCAGGCCGAGAATCGACGTGACTGTCAGGATCAGTGGTTTCTTCCGGGATGCTTTCCCGAACCTGATCTCCTTGATGGACGAAGCATTCACGACCGTTGCTGCTCTCGACGAATCGGACGACATGAATCTCATCAAGAAACACGCCGACGCGGAGAAAGCCGAAGGAGCCGACGAACGACGTTCAACTACCAGGATATTCGGGAGCAAACCCGGCGCATACGGTGCGGGATTACTCCCCTTGATGGATGCTCACAACTGGCGCGACGATGCGGATCTCGCGGAGGTCTACGCTGTGTGGGGCGGCTACGCCTATGGCAAGGGGCTGGATGGCGTGGAGGCTCGAGAAGCGATGGAGTCGAATCTGCGGCGCACTGAAATTGCCGTAAAAAACATAGACAATCGCGAGCACGATCTCTTCGACTCCGACGACTATTTCCAGTACCACGGCGGTATGATCGCCGCCGTCCGAGCCCTGACGGGACGCGACCCCAAAGCCTACATCGGAGACTCTGCCGATCCATCACGAGTAAAGACCCGCACCCTCACCGAGGAAGCCCATCGCGTCTTCCGCAGCCGGGTAGCTAACCCCAAGTGGATCGGGGCGATGCAACGCCACGGCTACAAGGGCGCGTTCGAACTCTCCGCAACCGTGGACTACCTCTTCGGCTACGATGCGACCGCCAATGTCGTCGAAGACTGGATGTACAAGGACGTAACAAACAAATACGTCCTTGACGAAGGAGTCCGGGACTTCATGCAACAATCCAATCCCTGGGCCTTACGCGCCATAAGCGAACGCCTACTAGAAGCCGTCGACCGTGGCCTCTGGGAACAGCCAGACGAAGAAATCCTGGGCGAACTGAAGCGCGTTTACCTGGAGAACGAAGGATTATTGGAGGACCGAGGATGACGACCATTCTTTGTTCTTCGAAGCCGTCATGGGGATTTTGTACATGAGTGCCGCCTATCCATTCTCCGCCATCGTTGGTCAGGATGACTTGAAACTGGCTTTGCTTGTAAACGCCGTCTCGCCGGAGATTGGCGGTGTGTTGGTGCGGGGCGAGAAGGGGACGGCTAAATCGACCGCCGTTCGTGCTTTAGCAAAGCTTTTGCCGCAGATTTCCGTGGTTGCCGGGTGTCCTTTTTCCTGCGATCCAGAATCCCCGAACCCGGACTGTCCGGCGGGGCCGCACCTAGTTGATGCGCCTTCCGAGGTTCGTCCTGTGAGACTGGTCGAGTTGCCGGTTGGGGCGAGCACGGATCGGCTTGCGGGGACCCTGGATCTCGAACTGGCTCTCTCCGAAGGCAAGAAAGCCTTCGAGCCCGGACTTTTGGCGTCGGCGCACCGGGGAATACTCTACGTGGACGAGGTGAACCTACTCTCAGATCACCTCGTGGATCTCCTCTTGGATGTGGCCGCGATGGGCGTAAATCACGTCGAACGCGAAGGAGTAAGCGTGCGCCACCCTTCCCGCTTCATCCTCGTCGGAACCATGAACCCTGAAGAGGGCGAATTGCGTCCCCAACTCCTGGACCGCTTCGGTGTCACAGTCGACGTAACCGGCAGCCCGGACCCGAAGGAGCGAGTGGAGATCGTACGCCGCCGCCTCCACTACGAAGCCGACCCAATAAACTTCGCCGAGAAATGGTCCAACACCGACATAGCCTTAGCAACCGCAGTAGAAGCCGCGAGAGTCCGACAGCCCGACGTTCATCTCTCCGACGAAGACCTATTCCAAATATCCACCCTCTGCGCCGAACTCGGAGTGGACGGACTACGGGGCGACATCGTGACCGCCAAAACAACCCGCGCCCTAGCCGCCTGGGACGAGCGAGAAAAAGTTGTCCTGGAAGACATAAAGCGTGCTGCAATGCTCGCACTCTCCCATCGCCGTCGCCGGGGACCTTTCGAGCAACCCGGTCTGGATCCCGAAGAACTAGAGAACGCTCTCTCCAATACCGAAGACCCCGAGCCACCAGACGACCCTGGAAGTTCGAGCGAATCCCTATCGGAAAGTTCTTCTAAAGAAAACGGACAGCCGTCCGAAAGCCAGAAATCCGAGAATCGGGCGGGTGTTGGCGAGAAAGCTTTCGGTGCGGGGGAGAGCTTTGATCCCATCCGACTTGAAGCGCGTGGCAAGGGACGCGGCGGCCCGCTCGGTCGCCGTAGCCGCTCGGAGGGTGCGTTTGGTCATCCAGTAGGGGATAGAGAACCCGATGGAAAGCCCACAGACATCGCGCTAGCCGCGACGATTCGGGCTGCTGCGCCATATCAGCGGGAGCGAGGAAGGAGCGCGAATTTGCCGGGATTGGTGATTCGTGAGGGAGATTTGCGGGAGAAGATGCGCGAGGGTCGGGAGGGGAATTTGATCCTCTTTCTGGTCGATGCGAGTGGATCAATGGCTGCGAAACAGCGCATGTCCGCCGTAAAAGGCGCGGTACTCTCGTTGCTGACCGACGCCTACCAGCGGCGGGACAAGGTTGCCCTGATCTCCTTCCGGGGCGAAGGGGCCGAAGTTCTTCTACCCCCAACATCCAGCGTGGAACTGGCCGCCACGCGCCTCTCGAAACTTCCAACGGGAGGCAGGACACCGCTGTCGGCGGGACTCCAAAGAGCCGCCGAGATGCTACAACGAGAGAGCTTGAAAGACAGCGAGCGCCGACCGTTGTTAGTCCTTATGACCGACGGACGGGCGACTGCGGGGCCGGACCCACGAGATGCAGCTGTCGGGGTGCGGTCGTTTGTCGCCGAATCGTTTGTAGTCGATACAGAAGAGGGGCATGTGCGGCTTGGAATGGCGCGGGAGTTGTCTGGCGCGCTCGGGGCTCAGTACATGAAACTTGAAGATCTACGGGCGGAGACTCTAGTGGATCTCATCGAGAGGAGACGGGTGGCATGAGCGAGAAGAACAACGAAAGCGAAGTGCGGGTACCCAGGGAGCGTAGGCTGCGTCAGCGGTCCAACCGGGAGCGTCCGCTTATTATTATAAACACGGGGCATGGAAAGGGTAAG
Organism: Rubrobacteraceae bacterium; assembly: GCA_041747155.1. Classification (GTDB taxonomy): domain Bacteria; phylum Actinomycetota; class Rubrobacteria; order Rubrobacterales; family Rubrobacteraceae; genus JACDDK01. The sequence goes on along the minus strand of JBGTFQ010000096.1, from coordinate 17,982 downwards.
TCGACTGCGTCGTTTGGTGTCATGCTGCGGGCCTGGGCCCGGGGGCATAGGATCGGGGTGTACCAGTTCGTCAAGAGTGGCAAGTGGAAGGTCGGTGAACAGAAAGCCGCCGAGACTCTCGGAAACATCGATTGGTTCAAGATGGGCGACGGCTGGACATGGACTTCGGAAGACCTGATCGAAAGCGCCGACAAAGCCCGTGAAGGCTGGGCGGAAGTGAAACGCCGCCTTGCCGACGAAACCTACGACACCCTCCTACTGGACGAATTCACCTACCCGATGAAATTCGGCTGGGTCGACACCGCCGAAGTCGTCGAAACGCTCAAAAATCGGCCTGGCTTTCAACACGTCATCATCACGGGTCGCGACGCGCCGCAGGAGCTTGTGGAGATAGCTGACCTCGTCAGTGAAGTCACCAAAATAAAACACCCCTTCGATGAAGGCTACCGGGGTCAAAAAGGCATCGAATGGTAAGTGTACGTACTAAAAAGGACAATTGTCCGATGGCAGCTGGAGAAGGTCTGTAGTTGTCTGACGCGCGGGACATTCCTCGGGTTGTCGTAGCAGGCACGCACTCCGGTGTTGGTAAGACTACGGTGGCCTCTGGGCTAATGGCGGCTTTCTCGGCTAAAGGGCACAAAGTCGCGCCGTTCAAGGTGGGTCCGGACTTCATAGATCCCTCGTATCACACGCTGGCCGCTGGACGGACGGGACGAAATCTTGATGCGTTTCTCTCGGGGGAAGGGCTGGTACGTCCTCTGTTCAAGCACGGGGCGCGAGGGGCGGATATCGCCGTTGTCGAAGGCGTAATGGGCCTCTTCGACGGTAAGAGTGGTGGAGCTTTCGCCTCAACGGCGCACGTCGCCAAACTGTTGGATGCGCCTGTCTTACTGGTTGTCGATGCGCGGGCGATGGCGGGCTCCGCTGCCGCCATGGTCCACGGCTATGCGACCTTCGACCCGGAGGTGCGGGTAGCTGGTGTCGTGCTGAATCGTGTGGGTTCCGACACGCACGAGAGGATGTTGCGTGAGGCTCTGGCGCCGCTTGGAATACCGGTCGTGGGCGTGTTGCGCCGGGACACGGAGATCTCCACGCCGGACAGGCATCTTGGGCTTGTACCAGCGGTGGAGCGGCGTGACGAAGCACGACGGATGATCGATTTGTTGGGTAGCGTCATGGCTGGAAGTTGCGACTTGGAAGGGATAATGCAACTCGCGTCGACCGCCGGTTCCATCAACGAAGAGCCCTGGAGTGCGGAAGCATCCGAGACGGGTCCGGCGGTGCGGATCTCGGTGGCCGCTGGGCCATCGTTTAGTTTTCTGTATCGAGAGAACGTGGAGTTGTTGGAGGGGGCGGGTGCTGAGGTGGTGACCTTCGATCCCACCTCCGACGAAGCCTTGCCAGCCAACACCGACGCCCTCTATCTCGGCGGTGGTTTCCCCGAAACCTACGCGGAAGCACTCTCCGCCAACGAGCCGATGCGAGAGTGTGTCCGGGAGTTCGCCGCGAGCGGTCGTCCGATAGTGGCCGAGTGCGGCGGGCTGCTGTACCTCTCCCGCGAGTTGGACGGCCAGTCGATGTGTGGGGTTCTGGATGTCGAAGCCCACATGACCGGGCGGCTCAAGCTCGGCTACCGGGAGGCGACTGCACTGACGGATTCACCGATTGCGGATCGCGGGGCGACGGTACATGGGCATGAGTTCCACTACTCGGCGGTCGAGCCGTCGGCGGGTTCGAGTCCGGCGTGGGAGATGTCCGGACGCGGCGTTGAGGGCTTTGTGGCGGGTGGCGTACACGCGAGTTATCTTCACACACACTGGGCATCTACACCGGAGATACCGGGTCGTTTTGTGCGAGCCGCGAGCCGTGCGGAGGTCCGAGTATGAGCGGCAAGCTCTTTGGGGTTGGTGTCGGTCCGGGAGACCCGGAGTTGTTGACGATCAAGGGCTTGCGTGTCCTTCGAGAGGCTGACCGAGTCTTTGTACCCGTCGCCGATACGGGTGAAGTCGGACGTGCGGAGGCGACCGTTCGGGAGTATCTGGACGAAGAGCGGGTGACGCGGTTGCTCTTCGCGCTCTCCGATGATGTGGCGGCGCGGGAGCGCAACTGGACGAATGCCGCGAGGGAGGTTTCTGAGCATCTGCGAGACGGGGAGACCTGCGCTTTCGCTACTATCGGTGACCCGAACGTGTATTCGACTTTCACGTATCTCACCCGGTATGTTAGGGAAATTATGCCTGAAGTCGAGGTTCGGACGGTGCCGGGGATCACGGCTCTGCAGGATCTCTCGTCAAGAGGTGGAACGGTGCTTCTGGAGGGTAACGAGCGGCTAGCGTTGCTGCCGTTTACAGCGGGAGAGGAGCCGCTGCGAGAGGCTCTCGGGGAGTTCGAGACGGTCGTGTGCTACAAGGGCGGTGGGCGACTGCCGGAGGTGTTGCGGGTGGCCGAGGAGTGTGGGAGATTGGAACACGCAGTCTACGGTGCGCGGCTCGGCATTGAGGGCGAGGAAATCGTTGATGCTAGTGGGATGATGGGGCGAGATGGTACGTATCTATCCACGGTGATCTTCACCAGAAGAGGGGCGGAATTTGGCTAAGGTATGGTTTATAGGGGCGGGACCGGGGGCCTCGGATCTCCTGACGCTTCGCGGCGCGAAACTCATTTCCGAAGCGGATATCGTTATCTGGGCGCGGAGCCTCGTCCACGAAGATGTGCTTCAACACGCGAAGCACGACGCGGAGATCATCGAATCCACGGATATTCCTCTGGAGGCTGTGCAAGACTTGTACAAACGGGCTGTGCGCGAGGACTTGAAGGTGGCGCGAGTTCATTCGGGCGACCCGAGCATCTACGGGGCGACGATGGAGCAGATCGAACGCTGCGATGAGATTGGACTGGATTGGGAGATGGTCCCAGGTGTTTCTTCCATGTCCGGGGCCGCCGCCGCGATAGGCCGCGAACTCACCATCCCGGAGGTGGCGCAATCCATAATAATCACCCGCCGCGCCAGTCGCACCCCGATGCCGAACAACGAGGACATCAAACGCTTCGCCGCCCACGGCACGACCATGGCGATCTTTCTCTCCGCCGCTAAACCTCGCGCCCTGCAACAAGATCTCCTTGAAGGCGGCTACGAACCGGATACCCCATGCGCCGTCGTCTACCGGGCGACGTGGGAGGATGAAGAGATCATTCGCTGCCGCCTCGAAGAGTTGGCCGACCGAATAAGACTCGCCGGTTTTACGCGACAGGCCATGATCCTGATCGGGCCTGGACTGGGCTCCGGCGGCACGCGATCCCACCTCTACGACCCGGACTTCTCGCACATGTTCCGTGAGGCTGAGAAGGGAGCGGATGTCGCCGCCTCGTAAAATAAGCGAACCGTCCATGCCCCCGAGCATGGCGAAGGTCACGGGCGACAAGCTCAAGACCGGCTGGACGACCGGTGCCTGCGCCGCCGCCGCGTCCAAAGCCGCCGCCCGCGCCCTCGTAACCGGCGAACCGCAAGAAAAGGTGGAGATAGAACTCCCCGGCAAGGCCAAACCCGGCGACGAACGCCGCGTCGAATTCCAGATAGAACGCTGCAATCTCAGCCCGGAAGAATGGGCCGAAGCCGTCGTCATAAAAGATGCCGGTGACGACCCGGACGTCACGCACAAAGCTCACATCACCTCCCACGTATCGTGGAAAGAAGAGCCGGGCTTAGACCTGAAAAATGGCAAGGGCGTCGGTACCGTGACCAAGCCCGGACTCGGTCTGACGGTCGGCGGACCCGCGATAAACAACACCCCGCGAGCCATGATCTCCGCTTCCGTGAGCGAGATCATCGACCCGGACATCCGAGGCGTGCGCGTCGAGATAAGCGTCCCGGATGGTGAGAAGATGGCCGAGAAGACGACCAACGCCCGGCTCGGCATCGTCGGGGGCATCTCCATCCTCGGAACCACGGGCATTGTGCGCCCGTTCTCGACCGCCGCGTGGGCCGCAAGCGTCGTACAGGCCGTAAACGTGATGGGGGCGCAGGATCACGAGACCGTCGTCCTGTCTACCGGCGGCCTGACCGAGAAGGCGGCGATGCGCCTCCTACCGGACCTGGAAGAAGTGAACTTTATCGAGGTCGGGGATTTTACCGGGCAGGCGATCAAGCAAGCCGTGAAGAACGGGCTCTCTCGTTGTTTCTTCGTTGGGATGGCCGGAAAGATCTCCAAGCTCGCCGCCGGGGTTATGATGACCCACTGGACCCGCTCGAAAGTGGATAACGACCTCCTGTCCGGCATCACAGCGAAAGCGGGCGGCTCTGAGGCTCTTGTCGATGAGATGAAATCCGCCAACACCGCCCGCCACGCCTACGAACTGTGGCGATCCGCAAACCTCGAAAGAGCGCCGCACCTCCTATGCGAGAAAGCTTCCAGCAACCTAACCGAGTACGCTAAAGGCAAGCTCGATATCCACGTAATAATGGTCGACTTCGACACCCTGGACCCCGTCGGCGCAAGCCCCGGTGCGCTGGAGTTAACAACCTGGAGCACCGCGTGAGGCGCATTTTTGTAATGGGAGTTGGGCAAGAGGACATTAGTCCGGATAACCGCAAACTGCTGCACGATGCGGATCTCGTCGTGGGTGGAAGCCGGCATCTGGAGTTGTTCGGGGTTGAATCCGGGCGTGCGGCTGTTCTGAAAGGGGATCTCTCAGAGGCTTTCTCGCGTATAGAGTCATCGGAGGGTCTTGTTGTGGTTCTGGCTTCGGGAGATCCTGGATTCTTTGGAATCGTGCGTTCGCTGCGCGAGCGGTTCGGCGGTGGATTGGAAGTTTCGCCTGCTGTATCGAGCGTCTCCACCGCTTTTGCGCTGGCCGGTATCCCGTGGGACGACGCGGTGATTGTGAGTGCTCACGGGCGGGATCCGCGACCGGCGATCAACGTCTGCAAGGCGCACCATAAAGTCGCGGTCTTTACGGCCCCGGACTTCGGACCCGCCGATTTGGCCCGCGAATTGGAGAGCAGCGGACGAACGTTTCTCGTTGCACAGAGGCTCGGCGAGGATGATGAGCGGTGTGTAAAAGGTGGAGCTGCGGAGATCTCGGCTGGGGAGTGGAGCGATCCGAACGTGGTTCTAGTGTGGGACGAGGCGCGGTCGATTGGTGCAAAAAGTTGGATCTCTTCGGGCATAGAAAGTACGAGGGGTTGGGCGTTGCCCGAGAGTGAGTTCGAGCATCCGTCTGGCATGATCACCAAAAGCGAGACCCGCGCCCTTATCCTCTCCCGTCTCGGTCCTGGACGGGGAGATTTGATCTGGGACATAGGAGCGGGCAGCGGCTCCCTAGCCATCGAATGCGCCCGCCTCGGAGCCGCGGCAATCGCCATCGAACGCGACCCCGAGAGCCTGGACCGCATCCGGCGCAACGTGGAACATCACAACGTCTACGTGGACGTAATAGACGGCGAAGCACCAGGAGCCCTGAAAGACCTACCAGAACCCGATGCTATATTCATCGGAGGTACGGGCGGCGATTTCGAGGCGATAGTCAAGCTCTCGGCGACCCGCGCCCGGCGATGCGTCGTGCTGGCTCTCATCGGGCTGGAGCGCGTGGTCCCCGCCGGAGAGATTCTGGAGGGTTGCGGCCTCACGGTCGAGACTACGTTCCTTCAGACCTCTAGGATGAAGGGGATCGGGGACATGCACCGCCTGGTACCTGAAAGCGGCGTTTTCGTCGTGGTCGGGAGGCGGGAATGATCGGCCTGGTAGCAGCCACCGCCAACGGCCGTCGAAACGCAGCGCATCTCTCGGATACCTGGTCCGATGCTCGTCTCTACGAAGGCAAGCTTCGGGAAGCTCTGGGCCGGGCCTGGGAAGAGTGTGACGGCATAGTTCTGTTTCTGGCTACAGGAGCCGCCGTTCGTTTGATCGCACCACTCCTCAAAGACAAGAGACAAGATCCCGGCGTGGTAACCGTGGACGACGCGGTCCGCTTCGCTGTCGCCCTCTGCGGCGGTCATGATGGAGGAGCCAACGATCTAGCCAAACGAGTCTCCAAAATCCTCGACGCAACACCCGTAGTAACGACCGCCAGCGACTCGTTAGGCGTACCGGCGCTCGATTCGCTCGGGAACCATCTCGGCTTCAAGCCCGACCTCGCATCCTCGCTGGCAGCCGTAGGTTCGGCGATGGTCTCGGGCGAAACCGTCAACTTTGTCTCAGATAGGCGGTGGCCGATTGGTTCGTTGCCCGAGAACGTCGTGTCGTCCGAGAGCCTGGAATCGCCGTTAGTCCTGATCTCCGACCGCGTCGTGGAGACTCCTCAACCCGCAGTCATCTATCGTCCACCTTCGCTAGTTGCCGGTATCGGATGCAGCCGGGGGGCGAGAGCGGAGGAGATACTGGAATTGCTAGAAAATTGCCTGGATGAAGCGGGGCTCTCGATGCAGAGTGTCGCTGCGCTTGCGAGCATCGACGTGAAACGTGACGAGGCGGGGCTGCTAGAAGCGGCGGAGAAGCTAGGGGTGGGATTGGAATTTCATACCGCCGATGCTTTATCCGGCGTAGATACGCCGAACCCGTCCGAGGTTGTTCGTGCGGCGGTCGGCACGCCGAGTGTTGCGGAAGCTGCGGTGATGGTCTCGGGGGCGGAGCTTATCTTTCAGAAGCGTAAGTCTGAGATGGCTACCGTTGCGGTGGGCCGGTTGCCGGTGCGGGGTCGATTGTATTTGGTCAGTCTCGGGCCGGGGGAGGATGCTCTTATACCGGATCTCGCGCGTGAAGCTCTGGCGGCTTCGGAGCTGATAATTGGCCTGGATCAGTACGTGGACCGTATCCGGCATCTGCTCCGTCCCGGAACTCGAATCCTCACGCCGCCACTCGGAGACGAGATAAAACGGGCCGAACTCGCCCTCGAAGAAGCCCGCGCCGGTGGTGCCGCAGCCCTCGTATCAAGCGGAGATATCGGTGTCTACGCGATGGCTTCGCCTGTACTGGAACTCGCCGGAGACGCCGTGGATGTCATAGTCATCCCCGGCATCACGGCATCACAGGCGGCGGCCTCCCTGCTCGGCTCGCCACTCGGCCACGACCACTGTTCCATCAGCCTCTCGGACCTGCTCACGCCGTGGTCTGTCATCGAACGCCGCACTGAAGCCGCCGCCGTCGGTGATTTCGTCGTCTCCCTCTACAATCCTCGCTCCAAAGGCCGCGACTGGCAACTCGGCAAGGTCAAGGAGATACTGCTCCAGCACCGTCCACTCGACACGCCCGTCGGAGTTGTGCGTGATGCCTACCGTCCAACTCAAAGCGTCACTCTCACGGACCTCGCCTCCCTGCGCCCCGAGGACGTTGACATGCTCACGATAGTCATGGTCGGCAGCTCCCAGACGAAGTTAGTCGCGGGGCGTATGGTCACACCGAGGGGATATCTAGGATGAAGAGCGTCTTTGCTGTTACGGACCAGTGCGCGGGGTGTGGCGCGTGTATAAGAACCTGCCCGGAGAAGGCCATACAACCCGCTCCGAGAGGATATGGATCGCCCCTGATCGTGCTGGAAGACCGCTGCACGAGCTGCGCTGAATGCGCCGAAGTCTGCCCGGTCTCGGCCTGCATCGAAGTTTTCCTGGAGGAACGTTGAGGCGCGTTCATCCCATTGAGGCCGAGAGCTACCGCATAATGCGCGAGCTGGTGGACCTTTCGGGATTCGGACCTTTGAGCCGGGCCGTCGCGGAGCGCATCATCCACGCTTCCGCCGACCTCGAATACGCTGACAACCTCGTCTTGGACGAAGACGCGCTCTCCGGCGGCCTCGAAGCCCTGGGAGGCGGTGCGCCGGTCGTGACGGATGTGGGGATGGTTTCGGTTGGTGTCACGAGCCGGGAGACGCTGTGCTTTATCTCAGATCCCCGAACGAGTGTTTTGTCGAACGAACTCGGGATTACGCGCTCGGCTGCGGGATTCCGACTTGCGGCGGAGGAGGTTGGGGATGGTGCCGTGTGGGTTGTTGGTAATGCTCCGACGGCACTCTTCGAGTTGCTGGCATCCGAAGTTGAGCCCGCGCTCGTGATCGGGCTTCCTGTTGGTTTTGTCGGAGCGGCGGAATCTAAAGAACAGCTTGTTGAGAGTGGTCTACCAGCGATCACGAACCACAGTCGCAAGGGCGGTTCCGCTGTAGCGGTTGCCGCGCTTAACGCTCTTATCTACTACGAGGAGGATAAACGTGAGAAACACGGTTAGTATCGAAAAGAAGAACGAAATCATCGAGAACGGGGTGTCTCCAGCACTCTTGATCGTGGGCCATGGCACGCGAAATACCGCTGGTGTGCAGGAGTTTCAGGAGCTAATGACCATATTGAGCGAATCTAACCCTTCGATTGCGGTTGAAGGTGGTTTTATCGAACTTTCGCGACCCCCGATCTCCGAATGCGTAGACAGTCTCGCGGAGGTGGGGGCTCGTCGGGTGGCGGCGGTGCCGCTGATGCTGTTCGCCGCCGGACACGCGAAAGATGATATTCCCGCCACGCTAGTGCGTGAGGGGATGGCCCATCCCGAGATGAGTTTTCAGTACGGTCGCGCCCTCGGAATACGGCCCGAGCTTCTAGAGTTGATGGACGAGAAGATAAGTGCTGTCGTGACGGAGGAAGAGAAGGCCGAGACTGCGGTGCTCGTCGTTGGGCGTGGCTCGTCGGACCCGGACGCAAACTCGGATATTTGTAAGGTCGCTCGGTTGTTCTACGAGGGTCGCCAGTATCCGATGGTCGAGAGTGCGTACATCAGCATGACCCCTCCGACCGTAGCTGAGGGCTTGGATCGCTGTCGGAAGCTCGGGGCCAAGCGGATCGTCGTTTTCTCTTACTTCCTGTTCACGGGGGTTTTGGAGGAGCGCATCCGCGAGCAGACAGATGTCTTCGCGTCGGAAAATACGGATGTCGAAGTACGTTACGCTGGGTATTTCGGGGCTCAAAAGAAAGTGGCGGAGTTGCTGATCGAACGCTACAAAGAAGCCGTCCAAGGCGACATCCGCATGAACTGCGACGTGTGTGTCCATCGCGTCGCGCTACCCGGCTTCGAGGAGAAAGTCGGTGCTCCAGCCACACCTCACTATCACCCGGACGAAGACGATGGACATAGTCACGGTCATGGTCATGACCACGGCCACGGCCATCACCATTAGAAGTGGCCTTCGAAGATAGGGTCAAGGAGCTTGCAGAGGAGATACCGGCGATAGATGCAGCTTCTGTAGAAGCTGCTCGGGAGCGGCACCTGAAGCTAACCAAGCCACCGGGGAGTCTGGGGGAATTGGAGGAGCTTGGGGCTCGGTTGTCCGGGATGGCGGGGGAGTGTCCGCCGCCGGTGTCCGAGAGTCCGGGCGTGGTGGTGTGCGCCGGGGATCACGGTGTTCTGGAACGCGGCGTCTCGCCCTGGCCCCAGGAGGTTACCGCCGCGATGGTCGGCAACTTCCTCTCTGGCGGAGCGGCGGTCAACGCTATCGCGAAGACTGTCGGGGCGCGTTTGAGCGTGCTGGACGTAGGTGTTGCGTCGGAGCTTGAGCGACATCCGTTGTTGCGTGGAGGAAAGGTGAGACCCGGAACGAATGACTTGAGTCAGGGACTGGCGATGAGTCGAGAGGAGGCTGCGCGAGCCGTAATGGCTGGTTCTGGAGTCGCCGAGGAGCTTATAGAGAGTGGAGGCGTGGATCTCCTGGTGACGGGCGACATGGGGATTGGTAACACTACGCCCGCCTCGTGCCTGGTCGGGGCTTTCACCGGAAGCTCGCCCGAGGAAGTGACGGGTCGGGGAACCGGGATCGACGACAAGACGTTCGAGCTGAAAGTCGGGGTGGTGCGGGAGGCTCTCGCGCTGCACGAGCCGGACGTAGAAGACCCGCTGGGAGTTTTAGCGGCGGTTGGTGGCCTCGAACACGCAGCTCTGTGTGGCGTCATCCTCGTGGGGGCCGTCTACAGAGTCCCTGTCGTCCTGGATGGTGTGATCTCCAACTCCGCTGCCCTTGTCGCCCAGGCTCTCGCCCCGGATTCAGTGGACTACATGATCGCCGGTCATCTTTCCGCCGAGCCCGGAGCCCGTATCGCCCTCGAACATCTAGGATTAAAGCCGATGCTCGACCTCGCCCTGCGACTAGGGGAAGGAACCGGCGGGCTTTTGGCAGTACCGCTAGTCCAGGCAGCAGCTCGCGTTATGGGTGAGATGTCCACTCTGGAGGATCTAGGTTTCGGATGACCGCGCCAAGCGTCGAATCCATAAAGTCGCTCCGAAGCCCTCTAGCCCAAACTGTCGAAATCCACGACACAATAAGTTCCACCCAGGAACGGGCCAAAACACTAGCGCGGGACGGTGAATCCCCAGTCCCGCACGGCACATTGGTTCTCGCGGGCATCCAGACTGGAGGACGGGGTAGGCTCGGAAGGCAGTGGGGTTCGCCGGAGGGTGGACTGTGGATGTCGATAGTGTTGCGAATGGAGCTCGAAGCCAGCCACGCGCCGCGCATCACCCAGGCTGCGGCGGTCGGAGTGGCGAAAGCTCTGTGGGAGATCGGTGTAGAGGCCCGCATAAAATGGCCCAACGACCTACTCGTGGATGGAAAGAAGATCTGCGGCATCCTCGCGGAGTCAAGCGCGGGACAGAAAATTCCATCATCCGGCGGGATTCCGAGGGAACCAGACCCCACGATCCTCGGTATAGGTCTCAACGCCAACCTGAACCCTGAAGACCTTAAAGTCACCGCTCGCGAAGTAACAACCATCAGGTCGGAACTAGGCCACGATATCGATCCCATGGAAATACTCAGGCGTATACTAAACAATCTCGACACCGAACTAAGCCGTTTGGAAGATTTTGCCGCTATTCTGCAGGATTGGCGAGCCTTGAATTGCACCCTCGGAGAGCGCGTCCGCGTCCAGAGATCCGGCGAGAGTCTCGAAGGCCGCGCCACCGACCTGACCCCCGAAGGCGCGTTGATATTGGAGACAACAAAAGGAGTCGTTGAGATATTCGAGGGTGAGATCGAACGTATTCACCAGAGCCAAAGTTCTTAGAACAACCAGACTAGGTAGCCAAATCCTTCAGCTCTTCCAAGAGGTCTTTTGTACGAGTCAAAGAGCTTGATATATAATCCTTGTCACAAAAATTATTCATTGGGAGAAAGATATGGAGATGCGCTATAACATCGTCATAGAGCAGGATAAGGATGGTATTTTTATAGCCACGGCTCCCGCTTTGCCGGGCGTAGTGGATCATGGCGATACACCTGACCAGGCTTTCGCTAACATGGGTGAAGCTATGCGATTCACTCTGGAATCTATGGTCGAAGAAGGAGAAGAACTTCCAAACCCAGACACGGGTGAAGCTATGCGATTCACTCTGGAATCTATGGTCGAAGAAGGAGAAGAAAGAGAAGAACTTTCAAACCCAGATGTACCCGCTTTCAAGGAGATTCGCCCTATAGAGTTAGCCATCTAGCTGTCCATGCCAAATCTTCCAAGCTGCACCGGAAGGGAAGTGGTTCGGGCTCTCAGGAAGCTCGGCTATACGCCAGTCAAGCAAACCGGCTCTCACGTGAGGCTCAAGTGCGAAGGACGAACGACTCTAACTATCCCAGTGCATCATGGTAAAGACCTGCCGCAGGGTACGCTACACAATATCTTCAAGAACTCTGGATTTAGCGAAGAAGAGTTTAGAGGCGCGCTGTAAGGTGAGGGGACGAGTGGAAGAAGACTGTCAGCGGTAAAGACCGTTCTCTGTAAAGATATTGCCCGTATAATCGCCGGGTGAGCAATGCACACGGCAAACTCGGCGCGGAAGCACTCAAAGGTCCGCAACTCCTTTTCGCCACCGATGGACCGCTCGCTTCGCGAAAGCCTGGCTACCGGGAGCGTCCGGAGCAGGTAGCCTTAGCTGAGGCCGTCGAGGAGTGTTTCAAGTCCAAAAGCGTCCTTCTCGCGGACGCGCCGACCGGCACCGGCAAGAGCCTCGGCTATCTGGCGCCTGCGATCCTAAGAGCCGCCCAAAGAGGGGAAAAGGTCGTAGTATCGACCGCCACCCTCGCTTTGCAGGCGCAACTCTTGACCGAAGACCTTCCGCCGCTCAGAAGCGCTGCGGCGGAGTTTCTCGGATACCCGGAAGAGGAGGGAGTCTCCTACGCGGTGATGAAGGGCCGTAGGAACTTCATCTGCACGAAGCGTCACATAGAGACCCTGATGAGCGGCTCCATCTTCGACACCGAACTCATCACAAACCTGGACAAGTGGGCCGCTGAGACCGAGACCGGCGACCGGGAAGACCTGCCGTTCGCGATACCCCTCAGTGCCTGGGCCGAGGTAGCCTCCGACGGAGACGACTGCTCACCGAGAACTTGCACTTACCGGGAAGGTTGCCACTACTACGCTCATCGCGACAAGGCGACAGAGGCGGATATCCTGGTCGTAAATCACGCGCTGCTACTTGCGAACGCCGCATCCTATGGAGCCATCTTCGACACCGAGAACCGTCACCTCATAGTAGACGAGGCACATCGGCTGGAGGAGATCATGGCCGACGCCTTCGGCGCAAGAGTCTCCTACGCCCGCATCCTCTACGTCACTAGACAGGCAAGGAAACGCTGCGAGGCGGCCCACGACGCGACGAACACAGCCGAAATGGCCGCGGAACTGTTCTTCGAAGACCTCCTCGAAGCTCCTACGCATCTGCACAAGAGTCCGCCCAGAGCGTACGGAAAGTTGGTTGATGCGTTGCGGGATCTACGAAGCGTCTTAGCGCACGCGCCGAACGAGGAGGCCAACCTGCTTCAGGGGATGGTTGGGAGACTGAGGGCGGACTTGGAGTCATTCTACGCCGCGCCTGATGATGACTACGCCTACGCGGTGGTTGCTGGTAGGAGCCGAAGCCGGGCATCTAATGCGAAGAGCTACCCGGAACTCAAAAGCTGGCTGGTCGAGACGGCTGAAGTGTTCCGCGAGGAGGTGTTGCCGACCTTCGAGGAAGGTGGTGTTGTGCTCACAAGCGCCACCCTCGCTTCCAACGCCGGAGAGCGTCGTTCCTTTGCATATGCGCGTAGGAGGCTCGGTCTCGAAGAAGAGCAGGCTGTGGAGATCCAACCTGTAGCAGACGTTGCTAAGAGAGACGATTCAGACATTGAAGAAGATAGTCAATCTCTAAGAGCAGTAAGCGAGTTTGCGGGTTTGGAGGTCTTCGACTACGGTTCGAGAGTCCTGATCTACTCGGAGAACGGAGTCAGCGGTAAGATGCCTGCTCCAACCTTCGGCAGCGCCGACGCCTTCACCAAAGGCTGCGTCCGTAGGACGGAAGAACTCGTGAATCTCTCTCGCGGCCGAGCGCTCGTGATTCTCTCCACCAAACGTGCTGTCAACGTCTTCCGCGAAATCTTCAAACCCGAATATCCCGTACGCTACCAGGGCGACGACGCACCGGGAAGGCTAGTGAAGTGGCTCCGCGAGACCGAAGGCGGCGTGCTCGTCGGAACCGCATCGTTCCGCGAGGGCATCGACGTAGCCGGAGAGTCGCTCTCGTTGGTCGTCATGGACAAGGCTCCGTTTGCGCCACCAGACGATCCCGTGTCCTCAAAGCTTCGGGAGAAAGCCGGAGACGCGGCCTTCCGAGAGATCTTCCTTCCAAAAGCCCAGGTGGCGATGCGCCAGGGCGCTGGAAGGCTAATGAGACGACCCGACGACCGGGGAGTAATAGCGATACTCGATCCGAGGATATCCACGAAAGGCTGGGGCAAGATGGTACTTTCCAGCCTGCCCCCTGCTCCGAGGACTACAGACATCATGGATGTCGCACGCTTCTTCGAGGCTGAATAACGCGGAATCTTTTTCTTGGACAAGCCTTGAGAGGCAACTGTCGAATAAGTGTCAAATACCTTGTCGTGCGGCTTGAGTGCGGCTGGCAACTACGAGAAGTTACTATAGATATAAGGAATACTTTAGTGCGCCTGGAAGGATTTGAACCTCCGACACCCGGTTTAGAGTCTGCGCGGATAGGTCGTGGTCGGCGGGTATGTAAGTTGTCCTAGCGGTGGCGCGTCTAACCTTCTCTATGAAGCCTTTGGACAATGCCGAATCGGATATAATTCGTCGACTACTACCTGAACCTGTAGGTTGGGCTAGAAGGGAGCGTGAGTCTTGAGGAGGTACGTTGCGGTGGTCTTTGCCGACCCCGAAGATGGCGGTTACGTAGCTACGATACCGGCTGTTCCCGGGGTTGCGGGACAGGGCGAAACCGAAGAAGAGGCGTACAAGGCCGTAACTGACGCGCTGGCCTTTCATCTGGAATCAATGGAGGAGTTCGGGGAGGAACTGCCCGATGAACCACAGCCCACGAGTGCCCGCGCCATAGAGCTCGCCGTTTAGTGGCGGATCTTCCATCCGTATCAGGGAAGGAGGCTGTCCGAGCCTTCGAGAGGCTCGGATACGGAAAAGCAAGACAGAAGGGCTCCCACGTCTTCATGCGCCAAGAAGGACATCGCTCCATAAGCGTGCCACTCAACGACCCGATCAAACGCGGAACGCTGAGAAGCTTGATCCGCGATGCTGGCTACACTGTTGAACAATTTCGCGACGCTTTATGAGTTTCACAAGGAAAGATAAAAGCCGGAGTTTCATATAGCTCAAAACCTAGACTTGGCGCATCGCCGGAAGGTAGTGGAGTAGAAGAACCGGATCGACGACCTTAGTTGCTTCTCCGGTCTCCTAGCTCCCGAAGGGATAGTTTATGAGAGATGCCGCAGCCGGATCTATGGTCGACGCTCTCGGATAAGTTCTCTCCGTCCTGGTTGGTGTCAAATTGGTGGCAAAAGCCCTTGGATCATCTCCGAGGCTTTACTTTGTTCGGTGCATTTCGTTTATATATGGGCTCTGAGAGAGTGCGCCTGGAAGGATTTGAACCTCCGACACCCGGTTTAGGAAACCGGTGCTCTATCCCCTGAGCTACAGGCGCGGGACGTGATTAGTCTAACTCACTGTTTCGGTGTGTTCCAGGGTTCGCGGCGTTGGTTGGATACGAACGGATTGGTGCATTATTATGTTGGTGGTGCGTGTTTGTGATCCTGATATAGGAGAATGGCCGTAGATTGATAGTAAGCGTCCCCGGATGAGTGGTGATCTTTGATGAAAGGTTCCACTACGTTGCTTGTTTTGGCCGTATCAGTGTGCCTGGTTGTCGTGGGGGTCGGTGCTGGCTGTAGCGGACAGGATGCGGGGGAGACGTTGACCCTGGGGTATCTGGAGTGGGATGAGAATGTGGCTGTGTCAAACTTGACCAAAGTAATCTTAGAAGACGAGTTAGGTTACGACGAGGTCGAATTGAAACGAACTGATATTGGTCCGGTCTTTGATCAGGTGGCCGATGGCGAGGTGGATGGTTTCCAGGATGTGTGGCTTCCTAACCACGAGGAGCGTCTCGCGAAGGTCGAAGGCGAAGTCGAGCGTTTAGGAAACTGGTACGATGGACAGACCGATTTCGGGATAGCGGTGCCGACATATATGGAAAGTGTTCAAAGCATCGAAGATCTCAACGACTCCGAGACCGGCATGATCCTCGGCATTGAGCCCGGATCCGATATGCACGAGAAGATCTCCAAGCAAGTCATCCCGGATTATGGTCTTGATCTGCGTCTAGTCGAATCGAGCACCCCTGCGATGCTCTCGGAGCTTGAGCAGGCGTACTTGATGCAGGAGCCTATAGTTTTCCTTGGTTGGAGTCCTCACTGGATGAACGCCGAATACGATTTCCGCTACCTCAAAGACCCCAAAGATGCCCAGGGCGATCTAGACGAGTCATCCGAGATTGCGACTATAGTTCGCTCGGGACTTGCGGATGAAGACCCCGTTGCTTACAGTTTTCTCTCTGCCATTTCGCTAACCGAGGAGCAGGTGAACGAACTCGAATCCAGCATCAACGCGACCCGCGACCCCATTGAGGGCGCGAGAGACTGGCTGGAGGACAACCGGGCGGTTGTCGAACCCTGGATCCAAGCCGCAGAGAAGACCGAAGATACTTGAAACTAAACTTTCTCCGTCTCCCAGCAATGCTCTTTTTACTTCTCGGCATCCTAACCGGATGTTCCCAAAGTGCCGCCGAGAATACCGAACCGCCCCCTGGCAGCGGCAAGAAGGCCACCATCGGCTACGTGGACTGGGACGAGAGTGTAGCTGTCTCCGCTCTTACCAAAGTCTTGCTCGAAGACAAACTCGGCTATAAGGACGTCGAGTTGCGAGCATCCAAGCCGGAGAAAGTCTTTGGAGAGGTGGCGGACGGCGAGTTGGACGCCTTCCCCGGCGTTTGGATGCCTCGCCATGAGTCGCGTGTCGAGGAGGTGGAGGGTGAGGCAGCGTTGTTCGCGTCGTTTCTGATAGGGAGCACTCGTTCCAGCCTCGCGGTACCGGCTTACATGGATATTAGGAAGTTGGAAGGACTAAAAAGCGTGGAGGCTGCAAAGCTGATCGGACAGTCCCCAGATGCCTCCGCACTCACCGATGATGTCCCTAAAAGCGTGCTCCAACGCTACGACTTACAAGACGATCTCGACTACCCAAGCACTAGAGCTATGATCGAAGAGATGGTCGGACTCATGCAGGACGAGAAGCCATTCGTCTTCGTAGCTTACAGTCCACACTGGATGAACCTCAGATACGATTTCGACTACCTCGAAGACCCGGACGGCGATCTAGATGCCCTAACGCAGCCCTCGACTCTGCACGTTCTTGTGGATACGGATCTCGCCGAGCGCGAGCCCGTCGCACAGGCTTTACTCGACGTTTTGAAGCTCAGTGATTACCAGTTGAGCAGTCTGGAACTAAAGATCCACCAATGGCAGGACCCGGTAGAAGGAGCCCGCACATGGGCCGAAGACAACGAGGATTTGACCGGAAGCTGGATCGGGGAAGTCGAAGATAGAGTTGGTCGGAGGTAGAGCCCCCTAAAACCTACGAAGGGGCCGAGATCGCATGGGCCGCTAGCTCGTAGTAGGCGGGCAGGCAACGCTCGTACATATCGTCCAATTCCGGCGGGAGTATCGGGTCGCGTCGTTCGGCGGGCTTGATGCCGGTACTTTTCTGGGCTTCGTCGTGCCAGCCGTCCCAGGTCTCCCAGTCGCTCACTTCGCCCGGTTGCCAGCTAAGAGAGTCGCCCTCGAAAGGTATGCCCGCCAGCTCGCAATATCTCGAAAGTACCGAGACCGGGTTCTCCGAAAACGTCATCGAATCCACAACTATGGGGTTCTGTCCAGCCTCCCGCGCAATCCGGAACAAGCGGTAGAGATCGTCGTATCCAGCCTCTTCCAGGGTAAAGTCCGGCCACATCTTATACATCGAGATCAGCACGTATTTAGGGTCTCGAATGATGAAAGTATTAACGAATTTCGAGGCGAGATCCGGGCCGATCAAAGGCTTCGCCTGATACGCCATATCCTTCAGAAAGACTCGCTGCTCACGGGGCTTCAGCACCTCATCCAAAACGTCGCTGTAGTTGTTCGCCGGATCCGGCTCCTCGTCGGCGAAACGTTCCGAGAGTCGGTCCTCGGAGTGGTAGTAGGACATGGAGAATGGCTCGTGCAACACCTCGAAGTCGTCGCGCTCTACGAACACGCGCTCGAAAGCCGTCGAGATGGAACGCGGCACACACCACAAAGCCACGGGTTTTCTATCGGTCATCCGCCTCCTTTAAATATTCGTCCGGTCGTCGACTACCTACCGCGCGGAACACGAGAGTATACCTAGCAAAAGAAGTCGAGCCACGAAGATCGGCTAGAGATTAGCCTGATCTTCCCAGTCATACATGAGCTTACGTCGCAGTTCCCGGAAGTTCATAACTTCTAGCCTTATGCCATCCGGGTCTCTGAAGAATGTGGCGTAATAATCCGCTCCATATTCTGGATAGTAGCGGGGCTCCGTGATCTCTACGCCTGCCTCCGCGACCTCGCTCGCCGCACGATCCACCGCTTCTTCGTCCACTACCTTGAAACATAGGTGGT
>JBGTFQ010000095.1:0-1695 GCA_041747155.1 Rubrobacteraceae bacterium | reverse complement strand
GGATGGGGACGAGTGCCACATGGCGTTTCACTTCCCTTTGATGCCCCGGATCTACATGGCCGTTGCGCAAGAAGACCGGCATCCTATCGTCGAGATCATGCAACAAACCCCCGAGATCCCGGACTCGACGCAGTGGGCGATCTTCCTCCGCAACCACGACGAACTCACGCTCGAAATGGTCACCGACCGCGAACGCGACTACATGTACCAGACCTACGCAATAGATCCCCAGATGCGTGTAAATATAGGCATCCGGCGGCGGCTTGCTCCGCTCATGGAGAACGACCGGCCGCGTATAGAGTTGCTGAACAGCTTGTTGATGAGTATGCCCGGCACACCCATCGTGTACTACGGGGATGAGATCGGGATGGGAGACAACGTATTCTTGGGTGACCGCGACGGTGTCCGCACCCCGATGCAGTGGACCTCCGACAGAAACGCCGGATTCTCTCGCACCGAACCCGCCCGGCTCTTCCTGCCGCCGGTGATGGATGCGGTATACGGCTACGAAGCCATAAACGTCGAGTCGCAGGGAAGTAGCACAGGCTCCCTGTTGAACTGGATGAAGCGTTTGATCTCCGTCCGAAAAGCTCACCAGGCGTTCGGGCGAGGCGCGTTAGAGTTTCTGCATCCCGGCAACCGGAAGGTGCTCGCCTACCTGCGGGAGTACGAAGACGATTCCATATTGTGCGTCGCCAACCTTAGTCGTTCGGCCCAGCCGGTTGAGTTGGATCTCTCACGCTACCGGGGTCGTGTTCCGGTCGAGCTTATGGGTGGTTCGAGCTTCCCCCCTATCGGCTCCTTGCCTTACTTCCTCACCCTACCGGGACACGCCTTCTACTGGTTCCGGCTCGCCACGGAGGCCGCCGTTCCCCGGTGGCACCAGGAAATCCCCGCGCCGCCAGAACCGCCAGTAGTGGTGCTCTCAGCGGGTCGGGAAGTCGGCAACGGTAAGATGCCGCCGTTGAAGCTCGGAGCCCGCCAGCGCGCGCAATTAGAACGCGAGGCGTTGCCGGGATTTCTCGGGACGCGGCGTTGGTTCGCCGCCAAAGGGGCCGAGGTCGAGCGGATCGAACTGTCCGAGTCCGTAGAGATGCGGAACGATTCCCGTGGCTGGGTTCTGGCGCTCGTTGACGTGCATCTCGCCGGGGACGACGAACCGCAGCTTTACGCTTTGCCGCTCTCGGCTGCGTGGGACGAAGGGCGAGATGAGGTCTACCCGGAACTAGCGCAGCATGTACTGGCCCGGCTGCGCCGACGCTCCACGGTCGGCGTGCTCTACGACGCAACCGCCGACGAGGACTTCTGCCGATCCTTGCTCTCCGCAATGTCCGAAGGCACGGAGATGGGAACGTCGCACGGCAAGATCCTCTTCTCCAAAACCAGCGCCTTCGACGAGTTGGCTGGCGAAGACCCTTCTCAACTCTCCGTCCGACGGTCGAGCGTCGAACAGAGCAACACGTCCATCGTGCTCGGCGAAAAATTAGTCCTGAAGGTCTTTCGCCGCATTCAACGCGGGACCAACCCGGACCTCGAAGTAGGCCGCTTTCTGACCGAAGTCGCGGGCTTTAAGAACACGCCGCCGCTCGCCGGAGCCGTCGAATACCATGGCCGGGGAACCGAACCGACCACGCTCGGCATCCTACAGGGCTTCGTCCCAAACCAGGGAGATGGCTGGTCCTACGTGCTGGACCG
>JBGTFQ010000094.1:0-2499 GCA_041747155.1 Rubrobacteraceae bacterium | reverse complement strand
GAGGCTGGAGGCTCCACATCCCACGCGCCCGGTCTGGTCTTTCAGACTAATCCCTCGAAGACGATGGCCGAGTTGGCAAGCTATGGCGTGAAGCGCTATTCGGAACTCGAAGTAGACGGAAAGCCTTGCTTCTACGGAGTAGGCGGCCTGGAAGTCGCGACGACGCCCGAGCGGTGGAAAGAGTTGCGGCGCAAACACGGTTTGGCCGCTTCTTGGGGGATCGAATCCGCTTTGCTCTCGCCAGAAGAGTGCGCGGAGAAGAGCCCGCTGCTGGACATCAGCCGAATTCTCGGGGGTTACTTTGTTCCCTCGGACGGCATTGCCAAGGGCGTTCGAGTAAGCGAGGCAATGGGCCGGGAGGCGATCTCTCGTGGCGCGAAGTTCCACGGCGAGACCGAGGTCACCGGCATTGAGGTCAAAGATGGGCGCGTCCGGGCGGTGGAGACCTCGGGGGGGCGTATCGAGACGGAAGTTGTTTTGAGTTGCGCTGGGATGTGGGGGCCGCGCATCGGGCGGATGGCTGGGGCGTTCGTGCCGTTGCTGACGCCCATGCAGCACCAGTATGCGTGGACCACGCCGGTGCCGGGGCTGGAGGCCGATTCCGAGGAGTCGGATCACGTCATACTGCGTCACCAGGACAGCGCGATGTATTTCCGGCAGCACGGCGATCGTTACGGTGTCGGGTCCTACTCTCATCGCTCCATGCCGCTACTCTCCGACGAGATAGGCCGTTACGAAGCCGGTAAAGTCATGCCGTCCATCAAAGAGTTCACCCCTGAAGACTTCGAAGGACCGTGGGACGAGGCGCGGAGTCTGCTCCCCGACCTAAGCGGGACCGAGATAGAGCGGGGCATAAACGGACTCTTCTCCTTCACGCCGGATGGTGGGTCGCTGCTCGGTGAGTCAAGGGAAGTCCGGGGCTTCTGGATGGCCGAGGCTGTGTGGGTTACGCACGCTGCGGGCGCGGGGCGCATGATCTCCGAGTGGATGACCGATGGTGTGCCGAGCCTCGATCCGAGCGGCCTGGATGTCCACCGCTTCGACAAACATCAGAAAAGTCCGGCCTACGTGCTGGCGCGAAGCTCGCAGTCCTTTCAGGAGGTCTACGACATCATTCATCCCCTGCAGCCGATGGACGAGCCCCGACCGCTCCGCACCAGCCCGTTCTACACGCGGCAGCGGGAGCTCGGAGCTTACTTCCTGGAAGCATCGGGATGGGAGCGTCCGCAGTGGTACGCGGCCAACGAGTCGTTGCTCGCCGAGTTCGACGTTGCGGAGCGCGACGAGTGGTCCGGGCGTTATTGGTCTCCGATAGTCGGGGCGGAGCATTTGGCGACGCGGGAGCGAGGTGCGATCTTCGACATGGCCTCGCTAACGAAGGCGAACGTTACCGGGCCGGGATCACTGAAATTCCTACAGCATCTAACCACCAACCAACTAGATAAACCAATCGGCGGCGTCTCCTACACGCTCATGCTCGACGAGAAGGCCGGAGTAAAGAGCGACATAACCGTCGCACGTTTAGGGGAAGAACGCTTCCAACTCGGACTCAACGGTCCACGGGACATCGAGTGGATGGAACGTCACTTGCCGCAGGATGGTTCCGTGAGGATTCAAGACATAAGCGGCAGCACCTGCTGCGTGGGCGTTTGGGGTCCATCGGCCAGGGAGCTCGTGCAGTCCTTGAGCCTCGACGATCTCTCCAACGATTCGTTCGGTTTCTTCAAGGCGCGGGAGATCCACGTCGGGGAAGTGCCGGTGGTGGCGTTGCGTGTCTCCTATGTTGGGGAGCTTGGATGGGAACTCTACGCTCCGGCGGATATGGGCATGAGGCTCTGGGATCTCCTGCGGGAAGCGGGACAAAAGTTCGGTGTTATCGCAGGTGGTCGCGGGGCGTTCAGCGGGCTTCGACTTGAGAAAGGCTACCGGCTGTGGGGCGGGGATATGACCACCGAGCATGACCCCTACGAGGCCGGGCTGGGCTTCGCCGTAAAGCTCGACAAGGGCGACTTTGTGGGCAAGGAGGCGTTGCTGAGGCGTAAGGAAGAAGGTCCGCGTCGCAAGCTGACGTGCTTGGTCCTCGAAGATTCTTCAGCCGTCGTGATGGGGAGTGAGCCAGTGTACGCCGACGACCGCGCGGTTGGTTACGTCACCAGCGCGGGGTACGGGTATGCCATAGGTAAGAGTATTGCTTACGCTTGGTTGCCGCCGGAGGTCTCGCAGGAAGGTCGGAAGGTCGAGGTGGCGTACTTTGGCGAGCGTTACGTCGCGACAGTCTCTGAGGAGCCGCTCTTCGATCCCGCGATGAAGCGGATGCGCGGTTGACGTGAACGTTACGTTGGAAGCTCGGAGGGAGGCTGCGTTGCGACGAAGTAGTTGAACGGGTTGGAGAGAGCAAGGCGGTTATCGTAAGCGGCCTTTCGAGGTCGCGGAGAACAGAGAGAGGAGATGCTTTTCATGTCGGAAGTCAATCCGGATCCAGGTATCTTGCAGTACACA
>JBGTFQ010000093.1:0-7996 GCA_041747155.1 Rubrobacteraceae bacterium | reverse complement strand
AGTTGGTCGGCGATACGCTCCGCCAAAGGCGGATACCCTTCCCCGGAGAACAGCATCAGGCGCTTCTCGCTCGTATTCGTCATGTGACCGTTGTGCATAAGCCTGGCTAACCCTCCGTCTCGGTGGTCTCTGGTGTCTTCTTCTTGTTCGGTGAGTCTCTAATTACGCGGGCCGGGGCTCCAACCGCTAGCTTGCCGGGCGGGATGTCCTTATTGACGACGCTTCCGGCGCCGAGATAGGCGTTCGATCCTATTGTGACCGGGGCGATCAAGTTGGAGTTCACCCCCGTGAACACGCCGTCTTCTATGACCGTGCGGCTCTTGTTTACGCCGTCGTAATTGGCCGTGATCGTCCCGGCGCCAAGATTCGCGCCCTCGCCGATCTCCGCATCCCCGATATACGAGAGGTGCGGAATCTTGCTACCGTCACCAACCGTCGTGTTCTTGACCTCGCAATACGCCCCGACTTTCGACCCGCGACCAAGCACCGTTCCGGGACGCAGATACGCATACGGCCCAACACTCGCCTCCGGCCCAACCGTCGCGCCTCGTCCGACGGAATGCTCCACGAGAGCACCGTCCTCCACGGTCGTATCCAGGAGGTCCGACGAAGGGCCGATCACGCAGTCAGAGCCTATCGTCGTGTTGCCGCGTAAAAACGTGCCGGAGAGAACGACGGTATCCTGCCCGATCTCAACCGTCGCCTCGATATGGGTGCTTGCGGGATCCCGCACCGTCACACCGTTTCGCATGTGGGCATCCAAAATTCGTCGCCGCAATATCTCTTCGGCTCGCGCCAGATGCGCCCGGTCGTTGACGAGGTTTGCCTCCTCTAGATCCTTCAGACGATAAGTAACCGCCCGACTCCGCCGACCGATGATCTCCAACGCATCCGTCAGATACAACTCGCCCTGACTATTGTCAGTCTTCAGCCGCGCCAGAGCGTCCCGGATCTCCGACAACTCGAAAGCATACAAACCGAGATTGACCAGCCGCATACCCCGTTCAGTTTCGGTGGCGTCGCGCTCCTCGACGATGCGTACCACTCCACCGTCCTCCGCGACCCGTCCAAGACCGCTCGGGTCTGGCAACTCCGCCACCAACACCGTCGCGCCAACCCCCGCCGATCGGTGCCGCTCCACCAACTCGCCCAGCGTCCGATCCGAGATAAGCGGCCCATCCCCGTTCACGACCAGCAACGTGCCCTCCTCCGCGTCGATGCTCTCCATCGCCACACGAACCGCGTCGCCCGTGCCGAGTTGTTCGACTTGAAGGACCGGCTCGGCATCTTCCGGCAGTACCGCTTTGACCTCTGAAGCTTGATGCCCGACGACGACCAATGTTCGTTCTGGGACTAGTGGCCGTATCGCCTGGATAGCGTAATTCACCATTGGGACACCGCAGAGGGTGTGTAGAACCTTCGCCCGGTTCGACTTCATGCGGGTACCCTTGCCAGCAGCCAGCACAACCGCGAAGATCTCTGTCGCTTCCTTCTCCAACATGAGTTGGACGCTCCTTCTAGACTCTTCGCCGACGGTCGCTCACTGGCTGGGGCGGCAGGGATCGAACCTGCGATGCCGGGACCAAAACCCGGTGCCTTGCCACTTGGCTACGCCCCAGAGACAACCACGCGAACACTACAAAACATCCTAACATTCACGCCGCCGCGATTATACCGAAGCTAAGAGCTACCGACAGCACACAAACTCAAAGAACCTCGACCCCCCGTGTCACGGGCTCGAAAACCCCGATAAACGGTGCGTACAGCGAGCGCATCGCGGCGGTAGCGGCACCTTCATCCGCGAAGATGCCGTAGACAGCAGTTCCTGTTCCGCTCATGGACGCGCCGAGGGAACCCGCATCCAACAGCGATTCTTCCAAGCTCCGAACCGCCGGGACGATCTCGCGGGTGACGACCGAGAGAGCATTTCCAACCCCAGCACCGAGTGCGACGACGTCCCCGGCTTCTATCGACTCCACGACAGAATCCGAGTAGAAGACGCTCTGAGCGGGACGACTATCGTAGGCTCGGTAGACTTCGGCGGTGTTGGCCGACTCCGTTGGCCGGGCTACGACCAGGCGATGATCCGGGGCTGCGCAGAGCGGCGTGAGCAACTCGCCGACACCCTCGCCGAGCGCGGTTCCACCCGACACACAGAACGGTACGTCCGCCCCGACTCGGAGTCCGACAGCTCGCAGTCTTTCCTCGTCGAAGCCGAGGTCGAACAATTCATTAAGAGCCACGAGTATCGCCGCCGCATCCGCCGAACCTCCGCCGAGCCCGGCACCGGACGGTATCTTCTTGTAAAGGTGGACTCGTACAGGAAGATATCTTCCTGCTTCTTCCGCAAGTTCTTTCCAGGCGGCGTATACAGTGTTTTTCTCTTTTGGTCCGACATCGGTTTCGGCGGGTTCCACGGCGAGGTGGAACCCGCTTTCGGCGGCTTCCACCTCGATCTCATCGGCCAGGGAGATGCTCTGCATCACGGTTCGGATGTCGTGGTAGCCATCATCTCTGAGTCCGAGCACGTCGAGGGCGTAATTTACTTTCGCGAACGCTTTTAGGCGCATCAGATCGCCCAGGATATCTCTTTGTACAACGCCACGAAGTCTTGAGGTGAAAGCTCTTCAGCTCGGGCATCCGGGCTGTGTCCCAGTGACACGAGGACACGGGGGGCTTCGTGCCGGACAGATTCCGGCAGGTTGTTGACGAGGCGTTTCCGGCGATTGCGGAACGCTCCGATCACCAGCGCCTTGACGCGGTCGTAGTTCTTCGGTGGGTCCGTATGACGTTTCATCTGCACGATAGCCGAGTGTACCCGAGGCGGAGGATCAAAGACCATCGGCGAAACTTTGTGCTCGATCTTCACCTCCGCGAGAAGCTGCGCGAGCACGGCATATCCAGAGTAATCCTTGGAACCCCGCACAGCAGCCATCCGCCGGGCAACCTCCAACTGCACCATAAAACGTAGCGACTCAAGTGACTGAACTTCTTCGAGCAACGTTAGAACGAGCGGCGAGGCTACGTTGTATGGAAGGTTCGCGGTCAGCTTGTTTGGTGGAGGGTCCAGGCTCGTGTAGTCGAAGCTTCGGGCATCGGCTTCGTGGACCTGGACGTTATCGAAGCTGCGGACTGAGTGTCGAAGTTCCGGCAAGACATCCGGGTCCAACTCCACCGCATGGACCAACCGGGCTTCTTGAGCAAGAAAGGTAGTGAGAAACCCGCGTCCCGGCCCGATCTCCAGCACCACGTCGTCCCGTTCGACGCCGCGAGCGACGATGCGAGCGGTGTTCGGGTCTTTGAGGAAATGCTGACCGAGGCGTTTTTTTGGTCGGGCGGGGAAGCTCAAGCAGCTAGCTTACACCTCTAGCGGTAGTGCGTAGAAGTTACGGGCGTTTCGGGTGGTGAGCGTCGCAAACTCCTCATCGTCCATTCCGAGCCGCTCGGCTACGAACGCGGCGGTGTGTACGACGTTTTTAGGATAGTTTGGCTTGCCACGCAACGGTTGCGGGCTCAGGTACGGCGCGTCCGTTTCGACCATGATGCGGTCGGGGTCCAGGAGACGCAGCATATGGGCAGTTTCGGAGTCTTTGTAGGTGATATTTCCGGCCAGACCCACGTAATAGCCGCGCTCGCGGACCTCCCGGATCTCACGGTCTCCGCCCTCGAAGCAGTGCAGCACGACCGGTACACGAGCGCGACCGAGAGCCGCCATCGTGTCGGCGAAGGCTTGCCGGGAGTGAATGATCAGCGGCAGCCTAGTGTCGTTCGCCAGTGAGATCGCATCCTCGAACAAAGCCGCTTGGACCTCCTGCGGCCAATCCCCCCGATAGTAGTCCAGCCCAACTTCTCCAAGCGCGACGACCCCTGGAGACTCCGAAAGATCCGCCAGGGCTTCGAGATCCGAAGCCGTATGTGTCCCGGCGTTGTGCGGGTGGATGCCCGCCGAGGAGTAAACGTTTGGCAGCACAGCGGCGAGTTCCGCGCCCCGCTGCGAATCTTCCACAGTCGTCCCGACGTTCACCACCGCCCCGACACCGGCGTCGGCAGCCTCCTTCATAGCCTCCTCCGGCGACACTTTCAGCCGCACCAAGTGCGTATGTGAATCGACCAACATACCGCCAACCCCTCTCCCCAAGAGCAAATGTGTAGTGTCAGTATAAAGGTGTCCGCCACCCGGCGACAGGGGTACTACACGAGCCGGTCGTAGACCTCGCCACGCCGCCAAGCCGAGTCTCTAGCCGCCCGACCCGCCGCCCGCGACGGGCTCTCACCCTCAGCCACGTACCCCCGAGCCCGCTCTACGACCGCCTCGAAACTCTCCGGCTCGGCGGTCACACCTCCGCGAACTACCAGCACAACTTCGCCTTTCACACCTCCAGCGAAATATTCCGCAGCCTCCACAGCCGTCCCACGAAAGACTTCCTCGTGCAACTTCGTCAACTCGCGACACACAGCGACCGGCGACTCCGGCGGTAACTCCGCAAGCGTCTTCGCGGCGCGATGCGGCGACTCGAACAACACGAACGTAGAGCTTTCATCCGCGATTCGCTCCAATAGCCGGGTGCGCTCGCGGCCCTTGCGCGGCGGAAATCCGGCGAAGACGACCACATCTGAGGGAAGGGCCGAAGAAACCAGAGCAGTTGTGAGGGCTGAAGGTCCGGGAAGGACTTCGATATCCACTTCAGCCTCTACGCAGGCCCGCACGAGTCGATAGCCGGGGTCCGATACCAGCGGCGTTCCCGCGTCGGTGACGAGGGCTAGGTTCTCATTTCGGGCGCGTTCGGCCAGTTCCGGGGCCAGACGCTCCTCGTTGTGTTCGTGCAATGAGATCAGCTTTTTCTTGATTTCGTAGTGAGATAGTAAGCGTCCGGTTCGGCGGGTGTCTTCACAGGCTACAGCGTCGGCTTCGCGCAACGTTCGCAGAGCGCGAAGGGTGATATCTTCCAGGTTGCCTATCGGGGTTGGAACTACGAAGAGCGGCACTCAGGAGCCCAGGACGTACTCGCCGGTCTTAGGGTCGCGAGCGAGGGCGGCGGCCCCAATAACGCCGGATTCCGCGCCGAGGGTGGCAGCTTTGATCTCGACGAGATCTCGTGATGGGGAGCGGGCTCTCAGGTACATCTCTTTCCGGGCGCGATCCAGGATAAGCTCTCCGGCCTTCGCCGCGCCGCCCCCGACAGCGACGACCTCGGGATTAAAGATGTTGACGAACCCGGCCAACCCGATGCCGAGCCACAACCCGGCCTCTTCGAGCACCGCCAGCGCGGCTTCGTCGCCTTCCTCGGCCAGCTTGGTTACGTCCTCGCCGACGAGCTTCCGGTCTCGGGAGATCTCTCCGAGGGCCGAGTCCGGGCGTTCGGCGGCTACTTCTCGGGCGCGGCGCGTGATGGCGGTTCCCGAAGCCAGTGATTCGAGGCAGCCGCGGTTGCCGCAGCCGCAGCGGGGCCCGGTCGCGTGGATCGTCATGTGGCCTAGCTCGCCGCCCGCGCCCTGAACTCCACGCATCAAGATGCCGTGCGAGATCACACCTCCCCCAACTCCCGTTCCGAGCGTGACGAACACGAGATGATCTACGTCACTACCCGCCCCAAACCTGAACTCTCCCCAAGCCGCCGCGTTCGCGTCGTTCTCGACCGTAACCGGGAGATCAAAGCGTCCACCCAACTCTTCTTTTAACGGCACGCCCTCTATATTCGGCAAGTTGGGCGAAAACACAACCTTGTTCTCGTCAGCCATAATTAGCCCCGGAACCGCCAGGCAGGCTGCGGATACCTCGTAACCTTCCCGGACCTCGCGCACGGCACGGGCTATGTTGTCGAGCAGCTCTTCCGTCGAGCCTTTCGACGGGTATCGGACCTCGTTCAGAAGCTTCCCCTCTGGCGTTACTACGCCTGCGGAGATCTTGGTTCCCCCAACATCAATGCCTATAGCGTTTATCGCCAATCCAAAACCTCCAACTCGGCCTCCCCAGAATACGCGCTCCGACTCACCGTGTACGCAGCCTCGAAACTCCCCTCCGGCAGACTATCCTCCGGCCCCGATATACGCGCCGCCACCTCACCATCGCCGTCGCTAAGCCTCGCCAAGTTCATGCCTTCCCAGAGTTTCCGCGAACTTTGAACCTTTAATCCCTCGCTCGCGAACACGGGACGATAGTTACCACTACCGAACGGCGCAAGCTTCTCGTGCCACTCCAGGAAACCGTTACGAACGATCCCTAACTCCACTTCCGCATCGACATCCAGGGCCGGTACAAACACATCCGGGTTCTCTTTAGCCTGTTCCCGAATGGCTTCGTTCAATCCGGTGACGAACGCTTCGAAGTTGCCGGTAGGAATGCTGACTCCGGCGGCCTTTCGGTGACCGCCCCACGGGCCGAGCAACTCGCTCACCGCCAGCAACGCCCCGTAGAGGTCCACATCCGTCTCCCCCGCCCGCGCCGATCCGCCATGCGAGCCATCGGCCCGTCGGTTGAGGACCACCGCCGGTCGTCCCGTCGCTCCGGCAACCCGGCCAGCTACCAGCCCGGCCAGACCGCCCGACTCCTCCGTCACCACGACCTTGAAATCCTGATCCGGGTCCACGACGGCCATCGCGCTCTCCACGGCGTTGCGGGTGCGGCGTTGACGTTCGCTGTTTAGTTGGTTGAGTTCAGAAGCTATACGAAGCGCCTCCCGCCAGTCCTCCGTCAACATCAGATCCAGAGCAGGCCGGGGATTCTTTATGCGTCCGATGGAGTTGATGCGCGGCCCGAGTTTCCAGCCGAGGTCTTGCTCATCGACTTCACCACGAACGCCCGCGACCTTTACCAGGGCCTCAATACCCGGGCGAGCACCACCGGTGGAGAGGCCGCGATTCAGGTGTCGCAGGCCCATTCGGGCCAGAGCCCGGTTGTCCCCGATCAACGGCGCGATATCCACTATCGTACCGACCGAGACGAGGTCCAATAATCGTCCCAGCCGCTTCTTGCCGTCCGGATCTTCGAGCTCGCGGGCAACGGCCCAGGCGAACTTCCAGGCCACGCCCACGCCTGCCAGGGGGTCGTTCGGGTTCCAGATTTTTGGGTCTATGACCGAGATCGCCGCGTCGGGGAGATCATCTGGCGGGATGTGGTGATCCGTCACGATCACATCCATCCCCAACGAGACCGCGAGCTCTACTTGCTCCTGATTGGAGATGCCGCAATCCGCCGTGACGAGCAAGTCCACACCTTCAGCGAAGAGATCTCGCACGTAGGGTTCGAGCAGGCTATATCCGGTCTGGCGAGTCGGAAGCTTGACGATCAAATTCTCCGTATAGTTGGCGAGCGCCAGATACAGGACGGCAGCCGAGGTGATGCCATCGGTATCGTAGTCCCCGAAAACCGCGATCCGCTCTCCATCCCGAACCGCCCGCGCTACCCGACGAGCCCCCGCAACCCACGGCTCCTCGATCGGCGCTCCGACGGTCCCGAGTGAAGGCGCGAGAAAACCAGCCGCGTCCTCGGCCAGAACCCCCCGATTAGCCAGCACCCGAGCGCAAAGCTCATCAACCTCAGCCCTCCGCCCGAGATCAGATACCACATCCGGATCCGGCTCAAGAAGCCGCCATCGCGCCAAAATATTCCTCTCCCACCGAAATCGTTACTGGCTCGATTATACAGCCGGTCGGACGGGATTTTTCGAGTCCTGGACGTGGTTGGCTAGACTAGCGGGCTCAAGGAAGCCAGAACCCGCTCGACGAACTTGGCGGGGAGTGGCCGACTTTCCCATTCCTCCAAAGTTAGCTCCGTGGTGTTGGACGTGTCGGTCTCGAACATATTCTCCATCTGAGATGCTAGGCGTTCGGAGTAGACTTCGAGGTTTATTTCGTAGTTGCCGAGCATGCTGTAGCGGTCAATGTTCGCGCTGCCGATTGTCGACCAGACACCGTCGATGGTGGCGGTCTTCGAGTGGATCATGATGTACTTGTAGCGCAGTATCCGGACGCCATTATCGAGGAGGTCGTAGAAGTG
>JBGTFQ010000092.1:0-28586 GCA_041747155.1 Rubrobacteraceae bacterium | reverse complement strand
CCGGTCGGATTCGTCGGCTTCGGCCACTATGATGTCGGAGTCACCTTGCAGGACGTTGCTGCCCGTGTCGTTGAGTTCGCCACCGACGAGCGCGGTCGGACTATCTCCCAGGGCTCGGAGGGCGTGGGTCGTCATGCTGGTTGTCGTCGTCTTACCGTGGGTTCCGGCTATGGCGATGCCACGAGCCCCTTCTAGGATCGAGGCCAGGGCAGCGGCTCGGGGAATTATCGGGATCGAGCGTCGTTGGGCTTCGAGGTATTCGAGGTTCGTCGGGGGGATGGCGGTGGAGGTTACGACTTGATCCACATCCCCCACTTGCTGCGAAGCGTGTCCTATATACACGGGTATCCCGGCGCTGTCGAGTGCGCGAGTGTAGTTGGACTCCTTGAGATCCGAGCCCGTGACTTCGTGGCCGCGATCTTTGAGGACTTTGGCGATGCCGCTCATACCGGCTCCGCCGATGCCGATCATGTGTATCTTCATCCTTGTGCCTCCTTGCTCGCGGCGAGCAGCCTCTCGGCAACTTCGTCCGCCGCGCCAGGTGTCGCGAGCGACTTCATGCGCTCCGCCAGCTCGTCCCGACGTTCGTTGTTTTTCAACAAGTTTTCGATTCGGTCGCGCAAGTTTCGTGCGTCGACCTCAGAGTCCAGCATCAACTCAGCCGCGTCGTTCTCCGTGAAGTAGCGGGCATTGTGGAGTTGATGGTCTCCAGTCGCGTACGGGAAGGGTATCAGGATACCAGGCCGTCCGGCAGCGGCGGTATCGAATAGCGAACCAGCCCCAGACCTTATGACCACCACGTCAGCGGCAGCCACGTATCTCCAGATGTCGTCGACATACTCAAGGATGCGGTGTCGGGGATTCTCCGTCGAAAGCTGCGGAAAATCCCTGCGACCGGAGATCTGGACGACCGTGTAGTCGGTTGACTCGTTGAAAGCCTCGGCAGCGGCGAGGTTTATCCGCAGCGCGCCGCCGCTTCCCCCAAAGATGAGAACTACCGGGGGCTCCAGATCCAGCTCAGCCAGAGCCTCCGCCCGATCCAGGCGAAAGAACTTCTCCCGAGTCGGCATCCCAACCCAAACAGCCCCCCGCAACTTCTCCCGAGCCGCCGGGAACGTGACCAATGCTTCTTTTGTAAAGCGGCTGGCGAACCGATTGACCCTGCCAGGTACGGAGTTCTGCTCATGAAGAAAAGTCGGAACCTTCAGAGCGCGAGCCGCTATCACCGCCGGAGCACTCGCGTATCCCCCCACTCCCAAAACAGCTCCCGGCTTAAACGCTTGTATTATGCGTTTACAGGAGAAAATAGCGCGGGCGAATAGTGTTAGAGCTTTGGCTCGGGCCAGGGGGTTTCCGGCAAGGCCCGTTAGGGGGAGGCTGTGGATGCGGTATCCGGCTTCCGGGGCTAGTCGAGATTCTATGCCCGATTCAGATCCTATGAATTCCACACTCGCGCCTCGGGCTCGGAGGCTATTTGCCACGCATAGCGCGGGGATCGCGTGTCCTCCCGTTCCGCCTCCGGCTATTAGTATCCGTTGGCTTTCGGCGTTTTGAGGCTGAGACTCCATGCGCTCGTTCACCGTCCTTCGCTATTCGGTAGAGGGCTCCGGTTGCGGCGAAGCAGACGATTAAGCTGGATCCCCCATAGCTCAGAAAAGGTAGAGTCATACCTGCCAGCGGGAGAACGCCCATCGCCGCTCCAATGTTGAAAGTTGCCTGGAAAGCGAACATCGTCGAGATCCCCGCAGCCACGCATCGGGCGAGGACGGTCGGGGCGGCCAGGGATATGCGAAACCCGGAGAGCACGAGGTAGCAGAAAGCCAGGATCACGCCGATCATCCCAAGCAAGCCCAACTCTTCGGCCACGAGCGCGAACATCATGTCCGTCCCGATCTCCGGCACTGCCGATCCCTGCGCCCCTGCTCCAGCCCCGGCCCCGAAGAATCCACCGGATTTTATCGCCACGAGAGACTGTACAACCTGATAACCATCGCCATCCGCCTGAGCCCAGGGATCGAGAAAAACGGCGAATCTCTCCCGTCGATAAGGCTCGGCCAGCATGACAAGAACCAACGCAACAAAGCCAGCCGAACCCGATAAGAGAAGCGGCTTGGTAGCTAGCTCCGACGCCCAAAGAGTCCCGGCGACCCCCGCGAGCAACACAACCGATGTCCCAAAATCCGGCTCCAGCACGACCAGCAAGAACAACGCGCCGACTGCGGCGAGCGGCCTTAGTGGTAGACCCGAACCCGGCGGCAGCCGCGAGACCGCGCACGCCGTAACCAGCACTGCGACGAGTTTGGCGAACTCCGCCGGTTGCACGCTCAGAGGACCAAGATCGAACCACCGCCGCGCGCCACCGACTTCCATCCCTAAACCGGGTATCAGGACCAGCACCAAGACCACAAAGACCAGGAAGTACAGCGCGGGTGCGGCTTTCCGCCAGGATGTGTATTGGAGGCGACTCACGACGAAGAATGTTCCGAGGCCCAGAGCCAGGTGTAGGAGCCGGATCCCAAGGTACGCGGCATCGTATTCCCGGTACGTAGCGGAGTAGATCATCACTAGCCCCAAAAGCGAGAGGCCAACCGACACGAGAACGATGTTCGCCCGTGTTAGCGTCACCGCGCAACGGCGTCCCCGCCAACCGAGCGGACGATCCGGGCGAAGTCGTCGCCGCGCTCGGCGTATCCAGCGAACTGATCGAAGCTCGCACATCCTGGAGAGAGCAGCACCACGTCCCCGGTTAACGCCTGATCCTGAGCTGTCTCAACCGCGGATTGGAGATCTCGCCGGAGCAGAACCCGCTCTTCATACCACTGCCCGCGAAGGAACTCCGCTAACCTGGGACCAGCTTCGCCTTGACAAACGACAGCTCTACACCGTTCGAGCGAAGGAAGAATCTCCGAGAAATCTGTCTCTTTTTCAGAACCACCCAGGATCAATACGACCGGCTCCTCGAAGCTCCCGAGCGCGGCAGCAACCGCCGCGGGGTTCGTAGCTTTGGAATCGTCGACAAAAACTACGCCACCTGATTCCGCGACTACCTCCATCCGGTGTGGCTTCATCCGGTAGCTGTGCAACGCGGTGCCAATGTCCTCGGAAGATACGCCCAAACGCCGAGTTGCCGCCGATGCGAACAGCGCATTTTCGTAGTTGTGACGACCAGCGAAGAGAAGATGCCGAACTTCTAGCAGCGGTGTTCCAGCCAGAATCAAGCGGCCATCGACGACGGCAGTGTCTGACGCCCCGATCACGGTCTTTTCAGCCTGCACCGTAGCTTCCGCAGCGATGGAGTCCGACACGCTCACGAGGGCGAGATCTTCCGCACTTTGTCCACTGAAAATCTTTAACTTGTCAGAGACGTACTCCTCGAACGAGGCGTGCCAGTTCAGGTGATCTGGCCGCACGTTCAACAATGCGGCGATCTCGAAACCCGGCTCGGTCATATAGTGAAGCTGGAACGATGAGATCTCCAGGATCAAAAGTCCCGACTCTTCGACTTCCTCCAGACATCCCGTTAGGGCTCGCCAGGAGTTTCCGGCGATTGTGTGAGGCACGCTGCAGCTCTTCAGGAGGTGATGGACCATGTCTACAACCGTGGTTTTGCCATTGGTCCCTGTTACAGCGACCGTCGGTATGTCGTCTAGCAACTCAAGCCCAAGCCCCAACTCGGAGATTACCGGAATATCTCGCGACTCAGCCTCCACGAGCACCGGGTCGGCTGGCCTGACTCCGGGACTAGCCACCACCCGATCCACATCATCCAAGATCTCCGGCCCAGCATCGAGACAGCCTTCTACATTTAGAGAGTCCAAGTTAGCCCGTAGCGTTTCAGAGTCATTCGCATCGGCTGCCACGACTGACTCTCCTCTGACTAGGAGGGCTTTGGCGGCGGCGAGGCCGGATTCACCTAATCCGTAGACCAAGGTTCTCATAGATTATAGAGGTAGAAATAGTAGAGGACAAATCCAGCGGCGGCGAAGGCGGATTGGAGGATCCAGAACCGAACCACGATCTTATTCTCTTCCCAGCCGCTCATCTCGAAGTGATGGTGTATCGGCGCCATCTTGAATACCCGTCTCTTGCGACCGCTCAGCCTCCACACTCCGTACTGGATGATGACGGAGAGCGCTTCTATAACGAAGAGACCACCAATGATCGGCAAAAGCATCTCCGTCTTGGTGAAGACCGCAGCCGCAGCGAGAACCCCGCCGATGGCGAGCGAACCCGTATCGCCCATAAACACTTCCGCCGGATGCGCGTTGAACCAAAGAAATCCTATGATCGCACCGACCATCGCCCCGCAGATTATCGCCACGTCGTACTGTCGTTCGAGAAATGCGATAGCTGTGTAAGTCAACAACGCGATGCCACCGGCTCCAGCGGCCAGTCCATCCAGACCGTCCGTAAGGTTCACAGCGTTGGTCGTACCCGCGATCACGAGCAGCAGAAAGACACTGTACAGCGCGACACCGACCACCCCCGGTCCGAGCACCAAGTTCTGGTCGATCCCCGGCACGATGATGTTCTGTGTGATCCCGACGTAGTGCAAAGCCAGCACGTCCGCGATAACGACCGTCAGGGTAAGCAGGCCAAACTTGTAACGAGCACTCAGACCCTCGCTACGGCGATTGGAGATTTTCTGCCAGTCGTCGTATAACCCAACGCCCGCCACCGAACCAACCAGAAGCAGTGTCGTGAGCGTCGCTACATTCCCGAACCGTCCCACGACCACCAGCGCGGCCAACAGCCCGACCAACATCACGACCCCACCCATCGTAGGGGTGCCGGATTTGATCAAGTGCGTCTGCGGCCCTTCTTCACGCACAAACTGACCAAATTTTCTATTTTGCAGAAAAAGTATGAACTTCGATCCCAGCGCGACAGTCACCAGAAACGATACCGCCGCAGCAAGTACAACGCTAAACAAGAGCTAACCTCTCCCTCAACCGACGGGTCAGAATATCGAGCTTAACCCCTCTCGAACCCTTGACTATAACGTAGTCGCCCGGCTGCAGTTCATCCTGCAACGCATCAGCGGCTTCTTCAGCGTTAGAGTGAGTCGATGCGTCACCCGAGAAAGCCTCAGCGTACCAGCGAGCTTCATCCCCAACGCAGAAAAGCAGATCCACCCCAATTTCATGGGAGAGAGCACCGATCTCCCTATGATATTCTCGCGCACCACCACCGAGTTCGAACATCCCTCCGAGTACCGCCACGAGCCTCCGGCCCTGACTTTCGGCATGTGTCGCGCCGTAGCGCAGCACGGCAGACATCGCCACCGGCGAAGCGTTGTACGAGTCGTCATAGATGACGATGTCATCCCGCAACTTGTAAACCTCACCGCGAAGGCCCGTGCGTTTCAGGCGGGTTAGCCCAGCAGCGCAATCCTCTAGTGAGAGGCCCACCGCCAGCGCACCACCAATCGCCCCGAGTAGAGGCGAGATCAAATGTGTCCCAAAAGCCGGAGTACGCACCTCGGCAGACGCCCCTTCGTAGTTGACCGTAAAACGAAGACCGTCTTCGCGCTCCTCAATCTCCGACGCCCACAGATCTCCCTCGCCGACTGCCGTGAAGGCAATACTCTCTCCAAAGCTCCGTCCCGCACCACGCGCCGCCTCTGGAACGTCGTTCGGATATACGAACGACCCATCTTCAGGCAAACACATCGCCAACTCGCCTTTGGCCGCCGCGAGAGCTTCGATAGAGCCAAAGGAATCCAGGTGTACCGGAGCAATCGCAGTCAGAATACCAACCACCGGGGGT
Organism: Rubrobacteraceae bacterium; assembly: GCA_041747155.1. Lineage (GTDB taxonomy): Bacteria > Actinomycetota > Rubrobacteria > Rubrobacterales > Rubrobacteraceae > JACDDK01. The sequence goes on along the minus strand of JBGTFQ010000092.1, from coordinate 22,817 downwards.
GCTACGTCGCACAAATGCTTGATGTCTCCCGTGTGAGTCGCGCCCATCTCCAGGACCAGTATCTCGGTGGCTTCAGGGGCGGCCAAGACCGTGAGAGGAAGTCCGATCTCATTGTTGAAGTTACCCTCCGTCGCTGAAACCCGCTTTCCAGCGAATCGCAAGATGGTGGCAAGTGCGTCTTTAGTGGTCGTTTTACCCATGCTACCGGTGATTCCGACGACAATCGGAGAATTGTCCGCTTCGAGGTTCCAGCGGGCGAGTTTAGCGAGTGCGGACTGAGGATCGTCGACAACCAGCGTCGGCGTGTCGAGAGGTCGACTCGCTACGGTGGCGGACGCGCCCCGGTCGTTCGCGTGCGATGCGTAGGCCGCGCCGTCGGTCTCTCCGGTCAGGGCGAAGAATAGATCTCCATCGCGCACTGTCCGGGAGTCGACGTTCGCGCCCGTTACCAGAGTTTCGCCATCGCCACCGACGAGTTCTGCCTCGATTATCGAGGCGGTCTGCGCGAGGGTTACATGTCTCATTGCGTAGGGCTCGCGTTGTTGTCCGGTCGGACGTTGAAGTACTTCAGGGTGAACTCCATGACTTCGGCGAAGGCGGGTGCCGCGACTCGTTCGCCCCAGATAGAAGTCTGGGGTTCATCCACCACGATCAGAGTGACATATTCCGGGTCGTCGGCTGGGGCGAATCCAATAAAGGATGCGGTGTATTCGTCGCCGTAGGTTCCGGTGGATGGGTCGACTTTCTGAGAGGTGCCGGTCTTACCGGCCACTGTGTAACCGGGTATTTGGGCGTAAGTTCCCGTACCTTTCTCTACAACGCACTGAAGCATTCCGCGCACTATACCGGAGGTCTCTTCGCTTATCACACGGCTTTCAGGAGCTTCGTTTTCGGCGTTCTCCGTTATTTGAGGATCTACCGTGAGGCCGCCGTTGGCTAGGGTAGCGTAGGCGGTAGCCAGTTGGATCGGGGTTACGGAGATTCCTTGTCCTATAGGGATGTTTCCGATAGAGGAACCGCTCCAGTCCTCGAAACTCGGTGCGTTACCGGCGTTCTCGCCCCAGAGGTCAATGCCGGTTTTCTCTCCAAAACCAAAGGCTTTGGAGTATTCATCCACCTTCTGTCCGCCAAGTTTCTGGGCGATCTGTATGGTCCCGACGTTGCTAGACTCTTCTAGAATGTCCTGCGGGTACATGGTTTTGACCTCGTGCGGCACGGAATCGTTCACGACCCGATCGGCGACGAGGATGCTATCCGGCACTGTGAAAGCATCGTCCGGCGACACAACATCTTCCTCCAGAGCCGCAGCGACCGTAAACGGCTTGAACGTGGAGCCGGGCTCGTAAGGGTCCGTGAGCACCCTGTCTCGTTGAAGCTCGGCATCGGTCGAGGAATAGTCGGCGTTATCGTAGCCGGGTGAGTTGGCTAGGGCCACTACTGCGCCATCATCGACACGCATCACGAGCCCGAGGGCGTTTTTGGCCTTGAACTCATCCATCGCGCGCGAAAGCGAATTTTCGAGCTGCTGCTGAACGGCCACGTCTATGGTTGTCTTCACATCGTCGCCCGCGCTCAGTGTTCCGTCGTATCGAGCTTCCACTCCACCAAACGACTCTTCGTAGTCCCCGAGGTGGCCAACCACGGGACTTGCCAGGGCACCATCGGGGTAGACGCGCTCGGCGGCGACAGTGGAGTCTATTCCGGGGAGTCCAAGTTCCATGATACTCGTCGCAGATTCCGGGGCCACAGTTGCTACGACGCTGTATCCACCTGGCTTTCCTTTGTTGTCCGGCTTGCGGAGCGCGGATTCTATCTTGGCGACGCTTAGGCCGGAGGGTTCGTCGATTTCCTCGTGTAGCGTGCGTGCTGTCTCGGATGGGTCTTCGATCTGATACGGCGTAGCGATGATCTTGCGGCCTTCGAGGCTCGTGGCGAGTTTGCGACCGTCAGCACTGAGGATGTCTCCCCTCTTGACGAAGGTTTGCTGTGAGACGCGCGTTACACCAGGTTCGCTGGCGACCGCGTAGCGTGATGCTTCGCTGAGACTCAAGTACGCCGCCCGCGCCCCTAGAAGCATGCCCGCTACAGCTACGACGAGCATGAAAGCTTGTATCCTCGTCCGCCCGATGGCAGGTTGAAGGTCGGAAACTTGTGAACGACTGCCAACGGCAGACCGGCGAACGCGATGGCTGGCGAACGGCACAACCGTCCCCGAGTATCGCGTGTCATTCCGAGCCTTCCGCGACTCCCCGTTCCGGTTTTTGTGCTTCATCCTCCCCATCCTTACCGTAGACTTTCAAAGCGTTGCTGTCTGGTTCACGCATCTGGAGTTCGTCACTGGCTAGCGGTTGGATCCTCCCCGGAGCCGATAGCTTCGCCACCTCGATGTCGAGCCGCTCTTGTTCAGCCTGAGCGTTGTCGGCTCGTTCCTGGAGAGTCGCCGCCCGATCACCGAAGTCCGCCGCGACCGTGTGTAGATAGACGCTCCCCAGCATCAGCATCACCGGCAGCAGGATCAAAACCATCACCTTGCGCCGTCGCAAAATTTCCTTCCGGGAACGACCTGGCGACCGCTTGGGAGATCCATCCGGCGGTCGCCCAGGACGCTCCACCGGACTCGGAACCTGCGGCAATACATATCGGACGGTGTTCCGGTCCCACTTTGGAGCAGCCATCAGCTATCCCTCAAAGCGTCCGCGAGCGGCTCCTCTGTCCGAACCGCGCTCCTGAGCCGCGCCGAACCGCTGCGAGGATTGGACTCCAATTCGACCTCCGTCGGGGTCAGGACTTTGCCCTTGCGGAAGATCGGAGCTTCCCCGCACACACAGACGGGAACCTCCGGCGGGCAGACGCAACGCCCAACCCGATCCGCTATAAACCTCTTTATCAATCGATCCTCACCGGAATGAAACGTGATCGCCACAAGCCGACCGCCGGGTTTTAGCAACCGCTCCGTGGCATCCAGCGCTCTCGTCAGGCCGCCAAGCTCATCGTTCAGATACATCCGCACCGCCTGGAAAACACGCCGCGAAGGATTGCCCCGCCGCTTAGTCCAACCCAGAGCATCGCGAACAGCCTCCGAGAGATCCAGAGTCGTAGACAACGGACGCCGACGCAGAATCTCCCCAGACACGCGCCGCGCCTCGCCACGAGTAACATCCCCGAACTCGGATAGCACAGCGGAAATCTCAATCTCGTCCGCCGAGTTCAAAAACTCCGCCGCCGACTCGCCGCTGTTGGGATCCATCCGCATATCCAACGGACCTTCGTTGACATAGCTGAAGCCTCGATCCGACTCATCTATCTGATAACTCGAAAGACCGAGATCAAAGAGGATCCCATCTACAGCCTCGCCAGCTTCGACCATCCGGCGCAGCACATCGTCGTAGGTTCCCCGCCTGAATTCGAAGCGTTCGTCGGATGCCAGATCCCGAACCCGCTCCACAGCTTCCGGGTCGCGGTCGACACCAACCAATCGCCCGTCGGCCTCGATCTCTTCGAGCAGCCGCCGGGAGTGACCGCCACCGCCGAACGTCGCGTCCACAAAGGTACGGCCCTCCGTCGGACGCAGAGCCGACACAGCTTCCTCCAGCATCACGGGAAAATGACCCACCGCCATCACCCGCCGAAGTCCCGACCCGCGAACTCCTCGACAATCTCCGAAAAGGAATCGTCGGCCTCACCGAGATACCTGTTCCACTCGGTGGTATCCCAGATCTCCAACCTGTCGTCGACTCCCGTAATCGTCACGTCTTTATTGAGCCCCGCGTACTGGGCGAGCTTCGAAGGCAACAACACGCGACCCTGACGATCCAGAGTTGCCTCGAACGCCATCGAGAAGAACATCCGCGAGAGCTGACGCCCTTTGGCCGTAAGATCCGCGTTGGCCTTGATGTTCGCCTTGAACGAAGCCCACTCCTCCGGCGGAAAAGCGAAGAGACAGCGATCCACACCCTTCGTCACAATAATGCCCCCGTCGAAATATCCGCGGAGTCGGGAAGGTAGAGTCAATCGTCCTTTCTCATCCAGACTGTGCTCGTACTCTCCTAAAAGGGCCAGGATTACTTCCTCCCATTACACTCCACTTTGACCCACGGCTTTCAAATTCTCACATATAGCAGGTAAAACCGCAACGCGACCCCCGTCCTACGTACCTCTATAACCCCAAATATCTGTAAATTTCACCTCTTTACCCTATACCCTAGGGTAGAGGTTCCCTGTTGAAGCTGCCGTTTTTAGGGATATTTGGCTGAGTTGATGAGCGCGCTCGTAGAGATCGAGTTGGCATATGTGGGGTATTCGTTGAGTGACATGCTAGATGTTGGGGATAGAAGAATTAGATGCCGAAGACAGGAGATTTCTGACAGTATCCGGCACTTTTTCGGAACCTAGCGAGGGCAATCGGCGAAATGCGGGGTGATTTCGGGTGGGCCCACCAGGACTCGAACCTGGGACCGTCCGATTATGAGTCGGATGCTCTAACCAACTGAGCTATAGGCCCGCACGCAGTACCGGACTTTGCCCGGTGGCTCCTCTGGTAGGACTCGAACCTACAACCCTTCGATTAACAGTCGAATGCTCTGCCGATTGAGCTACAGAGGAAAGCTATCAATATCAAGTATAAAGGCGCGGGGGTCCGGCTTCAAGAAGGTTCGGAGGTTACGGAGCGCAAGGCTGCTTCTAAGCCGCGTATCCGAAGTTGCAGGAGGTCCTTCTCGTCGTAGTCTGGAGTATCTCGTTTAGCGCGTTGGTGGCTCAGGATCGCGAGACGCAGCCAAGTCTCCCGTAGGGCAAACGCCGAGGGATATAGTCGCTCCCCTTCGGCGGACAGAGCGGCCACGAGATCCATGAGCGGGCGAACGCGCTCGTCGCCCAGGAATCCCGCCAAGTCGTCGCCAGGATAGTCTTTAAGTACCGTAAAGAGTTGCCGTTGGTCGTCGTTCGCGAAATCCTCGGGAGTGAGGGCTACGGGTTCTTCGAGCGTGGGTGCGGAGATTCCGTCTTTGAGAGGAATCGCGGCGAGGTCGGGGCGGGATAGGATCAGGGCTAGCAACTCGCGGCCTGCTTGAAGGTGCGGATTGGACGGCTCAGGACGGCTGCGTCGGACCTCAGGGCTCGCTCCTTGAGGGACCGGGCTAGAGTTTTTGAAGACTTCCGGGCCGACACCGAGAGCTTCGGTCGCTATGCGGATAGCCTCACGGTGGAGTACGGGATCAGAGATCTCACGCACGAGTTGGCGGATCTCGGGTACAGCACGAGACCGATCCATCGCCTCCGCCCCCCGCGTGCGCTCGACGATACGCCGAATCCCATACTCCAGTATCGGCATCGCGTCACCAAGCAACGCCTCGAACTCTTCGGGCGAATGTTCGAGCAACCAGTCCGCCGGATCCTCGGAGAGCCGCAGAACGCGTAGATCCAGCTTCAACTCGGAGGCCGTCGCGGCAGCCCGCTCTATAGCTTTCTCCCCCGCCGCATCCGGGTCGAAGAGAGCGTAGATCTTGTCAGCGTATCCACTCAATGTCCTCAAGTGCGCCGGCGTCGTGGCCGTACCGAGCGTCGCCACGGCGTTCTTTATACCCGCCTGATATAGCATCAGGACATCGGTGTAGCCCTCGACTACAAGAACGGCGCGTTGCTTGCGGATTGCTTCGGTGACTTGAGGAAAACCGTACAGCAAGTCTCGCTTGGCGAAGATCTCGGTCTCCGGAGTGTTCAAGTACTTGGGATGGTCGTCGCCCATAGCGCGGGCTCCAAAGCCGACCATCCTGCCTCGCCGGTCGGAGATCGGAAACGTGATCCTCCCGGCGAATCGCTCCCGACCACCCGATGACAACAACCCCGCTGAATCCAATGTCGAGCGATCCAACCCAAACTTCCGAACAACCGCCGTAAACCCGGAACTCTCCCGTGGCGGAGCGGCCCCTAATCTAAATTCTTCTATAGTAGAATTATTCAGACCCCGCTCTTTGAGATACTTTCGGGCGGCTGCGGCATCGGGGTTTTGGGAACGCAGCAGGTACTTGTGGTAGTAGATGGCTGCGGCGGCGAGGGCTTTGTGGGTATTGCGGCGGCGTTGATTTCTTTCGCGCGCGGCTTCGGAGTCAGCGGCGGAGCCTTCGTACTCTAGTTCGATCCCCGAGCGTTCGGCGAGGTGCGTAATCGCATCTACGAAAGATAGAGATTTTAGTTCGGTGACGAGCTTGATCGCATCTCCCCCCCTTTGGCATCCGAAGCAATAATAGAATCCTTGATCCGGCGACACGCTGAAAGACGGTGTTTTTTCGTCGTGGTCGGGATAGGGGCAGAGACCACCGAAGCGAGCGCCTTGACGTTTGAGGGCGGTGAACTCCGAGGCGACCTCTACGATATTGGCGGTCTCACGGACAGCCTCAATGCTGCGCGGCGAGATCCTCACTGGCTCATCAACGCCCCGCACGTTGTCCAGTTGTCCAAAGATTCGTGGTTCATGGTGGTCCCCATCGAAGGTAATGTTACTCTACGGAGCGTGAATGTCTCGAACGATCTCAAAGGTGCTCCAAAGACTGGTTACGCGGACCTGCCGCCAGGCGTAGATTTCGAGCCGAAGGACGAACCGCTGCGGCGCGACATCAACTTGCTCGGGCGGCTCCTTGGGGAAGTCCTCGTCGAGCAAGAGGGACGCGGCATGTTCGGAGAGGAAGAGGAACTGCGGTTGCTGTGCCGTCGCTTGCGCTTCGACTACGACCCGGAGTTGGAAGAGAGACTACGCAAACGCATAGAGCGAATGAGTCCGGTAGAGCTTCAAAGGATCGTGCGTGCCTTCTCGGTCTATTTTCAGTTGGTAAACATCGCGGAACGCTACCATCGTATTAGACGGCGGCGGCATTACGAATCTTCGCCCGATGGTCCGTCGCAACGCGCGTCGTTGGCTAGCGCGATCTCCCAGCTCAAGGATGATGGCATTAAACCCGACAAGCTGGAAGCGTTGCTCGAAGACATAAGCGTTGGTCTCGTGTTGACCGCGCATCCGACCGAGGCCATGAGACGGAGCGTGCGGGAGCGTCACGTCCGGATTGGGAACCTTCTAGAAGCTCTGGACGCGACGACACCGACTTGGAAAGAGCGGCGGCGGTTTGAGGAGCAGTTGTTCGAAGAAGTAACCGTACTGTGGCAGACAGATGAGTTGCGGGTTCGAAGGCCCGAGGTGGAGGGCGAAATCAGCCGCACGCTGTTGTTCTTCGAGAATCCTCTCATCTCGGCCACCCTCGAAGTCTATCGGGAGCTCGAAGACGAACTTTCACGGCAATTTCCCGATGACACGCCCGCTCTCGGTCGCGTGCTGGAGTTTGGGTCGTGGGTTGGAGGAGATCAGGACGGAAATCCGTTCGTAAAGCCCGAAACACTCTCAACCGCCCTAAACCTGCACCGGACTTTGATCTTCAAACGACATCTAGCTTCCGCAACGACGCTCGCGGCCCATCTGAGCCAATCCACAAAACTAAGCGAGGTCTCCGAGGAACTTCGCCACTCCCTGGACGAGGATGCCGCACTTCTTCCCGAAGAGGCCCAGCGTCAGGAGGAGACCGACCCAAACGAACTCTATCGGCACAAGATGCTCTTTATCGCCGAACGCTTGAGGCACACGCTGAAATCCCCAGCTTCCAGCGAGGCTTACGAAGCCGCAACGGATCTGCTGGACGACCTGTGGCTCGTACACCGCAGCCTAACGCGATATGGCGGAGAACGTGTGGCGCGAGGCGCGTTGAGGGATCTCATCCGTCAGGTCGAGATCTTTGGTTTCCATCTGGCTAAACTCGATGTACGTCAGGATAGTTCTCGAATATTGGATGCTGTCTCCGAGTTGATCGAATTCAAGACGGGCGACGACCTGCTGAGGATGGAAGAAGAAGACCGGACGAAACTTCTCCGCAAGCTCTTGAGAGAGCCGAATCTGGATCTCCAGGAACCACCCGAGGCCACCCCTGATACGAGTGAGCTACTGGAAACTTTCGAACGCATCCGGCAGGCGAAAGAAGATTTCTCCGAGATGCCCATAGAGGCGTTCGTACTGAGCATGGCGCGACAGGCCAGCGATGTCCTCGGTGTGCAGCTTCTGGCGCGTCGGGCCGGGCTTTTGGAGGTCGATGATGAGGGCAAATGTACCGAGAATCATCTGCGAGTCTCGCCGCTCTTCGAGACGGTCGACGATCTCGAACGCGCCCCAGAGGTTTTGAGTGGCTTGCTCGAAGATCCATTCTATCGCTCCACTCTAAAAAGAGGTGGGGATCTCCAGGAGATCATGCTGGGATACAGCGACTCCGGGAAGGACGCCGGGTACATATCAAGCAACTGGACGCTGTACAAGGCGCAAGGTCTTCTAAGCTCCATAGCCCACAAACACGGCATTGAGCTCCGGCTGTTCCACGGACGCGGCGGCAGCGCGGGACGCGGCGGCGGCCCCAGCTATGATGCGATCAAAGCCCAACCACCCGGCACTCTGGATGGCAAAATCCGTATCACCGAACAGGGCGAGGTCATCTCTTTCAAATACAGCATGCAAGGTCTCGCTCGCCGCAACCTAGATACGGTTCTCGCCGCCGTCCTTGAGGCAACTAACGAGCAATCGCCGCAAGCTCCTAAAGATTCGTGGCGGCTGGCTCTAGACAACCTGGCCTCCAAATCCCGCGAGTCCTACCGGGCGATGACTCACGAGGACGCGGAATTTCCACCATTCTTCGCGGGTGCATCACCCATCGAAGAGATATCTTTACTCAATATTGGGAGCCGACCGGCTCGCCGCGTGCAATCGCCGGATGTAGAGAGCTTGCGAGCCATCCCTTGGATCTTCGCCTGGACTCAGAATCGGTTGCTGCTACCCTCCTGGTACGGAGCCGGGACAGCGTTTGCGAGCTATATGGAGAATGAGACTCAGGCTGCGGCGTTGCGCGAGATGTATCGGGAGTGGCCCTTCTTTCGGACGCTTATTGGATTCATGCAGATGGCACTCGCCAAGAGTGATCTTCGGATAGCGAAGACCTATACAAGCCTCGTCGCGGACGACGATGTTCGCCGCCGGATATGGGACCGAATCTTCGAAGAGCATCAGGCTTGCGTCACGGCTGTTCTAGACATTAGCGACAATGAGAATCTCCTGGACGACAACCCGGTCTTGCAGAGGTCCATCCGGCTCCGTAATCCTTACGTGGACCCACTGTCTTACATCCAGGTGAGTTTGCTACGACGACTGCGGGAACTTCCCGAAGAGGCTCCGGATCGCGCCTACGCACTCAACACCCTGCTGCTGACTATCTCGGGAATCTCTTCCGGGATGCTCAACACTGGCTGAGCCAAGCAGATCACCCTAAGACATTGTTCGGGGCGCATCAGGTTCTTTGCGCTCCCTACCTTCCATCCTCATAGATTCTTCGAGCGACATTCCACCATCTTTATCCAGAGTGACCGTCCAGTAGCTGCGCTCTATACAACCCGCAAGACAATCCCCGGAACCCTCCGAAAACACGTATGTCTTGGACCCCTTCTTCGCACGTTGCTTCAACACGATGTCGTCGCCGTCGCCCCGGATGCGGTTCGGTTCCGCATAACGAACCTCCTTGCTAGCCGACTCTATATCAGAGGCTAGGGACTCAATGTTGAGCGGACTCTCGAAAGTGAGCAGGAAGATCTCCGGCGGATAGCTTCCACCGGTTGGCGAAGTCGCCTTCACCGCTTCAATGTTGTAATCAGCTAGTAGATCGTCCAGACTGGAGTTGCCCGTCTCGACTTCGCCTTCCGACCAACCCTCACGCCACGATGCCTCCTCTGTCAGACCGACCAACATCTCGTTCAAAGCGAAAGCCGGGCGGGCGTGTATCTCTTCCAGACGCGGGTACTCCTCACGGATATTTCGCAGGTCGCCCTCAATCTCCTTAGCCTTCGCACTAGATATTTCAGGCTCCCGCGCTTGTCGAGAAGCCAGCACGATTGCGTCTTCAGAAACTCCATTGCCCATCTCGTCGTCCGTCGACTCCATCGTAGTCTCTGGCGGCGTTTCGGCCCCGGTCTTCGCAGTGGTGGACGCTTGCGTGCTATCAGAGACTTCTTCATCTTGGTCATTCGCTGTCCCACCACACCCGACAACCAGGATCAAGACGATCAGAGTAGACAGAATTCCACCGCATTGGGCTCTACGCATTAAAGCTTCCTCCTAGCCAAAGTTCACGTCACTTCTCGGCAAAAACAGCCTACGGTAAGTCGCGGTCGCATACCGATCCGTCATTCCAGCAACGAAGTCTATGGTCTCTAGCACCGGGTCTGGGTCACTCGTGACCCTCTCCGTAGAATGCTCCATATAGTACTCGAATAACGCGGTCACAACCCCCGCTGCTTTTTCGCTCTCCCTAGAACGCGGGTTTCTATACACGTTGGCAAACATCCAGGTTCGCAACTCCATCAACGCTTCGTAGACTTCGTCCGATAACTTGATCTCACCTTCAGCTTTAGACGTGAGGATCATATCTCGCACCAGCGTGTCTATCCTTCCACTTGTGCTTTCGCCCAGTACAGAGAGTGGCTTTTTGGGTAGATCTTCCTGCAAAACCACGCCTGCTCTCAGTGCGTCGTCCACATCGTGGTTGACGTAAGCTATGCGATCCGCGATCCGCACGATCTCCCCTTCCCGAGTAAAAGGGTAACCTTCTCCTGAATGGTTAAGTATCCCGTCTCTAACCTCATGAGTGAGGTTTAGACCTTCGCCTTCTTTCTCAAGACGGTCCACGACTCTGAGGGAGTGTTGATTGTGGCGGAAGTTTCTTCCAAGGGGTGCTAGAACTCGGGCAATAGCCTCTTCACCGGTGTGACCGAAGGGCGTATGGCCGAGGTCGTGGCCGAGCGCGATAGCTTCGGTCAGGTCTTCGTTCAGGTCCAGAGCACGGGCGATGGTGCGTGAAATCTGCATCATCTCCAGCGTGTGGGTTAAGCGAGTCCGGTAGTGATCGCCATCAGGCGAGATAAAGACTTGAGTTTTATGCATTAGGCGGCGGAAGGCTTTAGCGTGAATGATGCGGTCCCGATCCCTTTGGAAGGGCATGCGAACATCGTCCAGTGGCTCGGGTCTCACACGTCCCGCGCTGCTCTCGCAGGCCCAGGGGCTCGTGCCGTCGGTCATGCTGGGCGTGCGCTGGCTGCGGAGGTAGAGGCGCCAGGCGCGTGGGCGAAAAGGTGCGCCCGGACCACGCGCCGGACGTTCTCGTCCAGATCGTCGGATGGGGCTGTCCGGATCTGGCTTTCAGACAATACGCTCATGCGGTCGAGGGTAGCCGGTGCAAGCGGGAAAGAATCATTGGAAGCTGTCCGGCAGCTATTGCACAAGACTCCGCCCATGGAGGGCGCGTAGTACGGGTTTCCCGCGCTCTCCGGCAACGACTCGCAATTCAGGCAAGCATCGAGCTGTGGAGCGTAACCGGCGAGTGTGGAGAGCTTGAGTCCGAAGGATGCTTCCACGGCTATGAATCCGAAGTCTCGGCTTTCCAGTGAATCCAGGCCGTGATAGAGCACATTGAAGACGCGGCGGTCGGGTTCGCCGCCTCCGGCGAAGGCCCGAACCGCTCTCACCATCCCGCCAGCCGCTTCAAAACGCGGGAGATGCTCGCGGACGTTGTGAAAGCTGCGCAAGACTTCGGCCTGGGTTATGGTGTCTAGCGAACGCCCCGAGTATGCCTGGAAGTCTACGCAGGAGAGAGGTTCGAGGCGGGCTCCGAATCGGGAGCGAGTACGTCGGATGCCTTTTGCTATGCCGGAGATCAGGCCCGCGTCCTGCGTGTAGAGATCCAATATGCGGTCGGCCTCGCCGTAGCGGATCGAGCGCAGAACTATCCCTTTACTCCTGTAGACCGCCATCCTCGGCCTCCTTCATGATGTCCACGCTCCCACTCAACCCGAGCCGCGAAGCCCCGGCGTTCAGGATATCCAGCGCGTCCTGCAACGTCCGAATGCCGCCAGAAGCTTTCACCGCGAGCCCTTCGGGGGCTTCCTCGCGAAGGATGGCGACATCTGCGGCTGTCGCGCCCATCGGAGCAAAGCCTGTCGAGGTTTTGATAAAGTCCGCACCGCTTGAGGCGACGATCTGAGTGGCAAGCTTCTTCATCTTGTCGTTGAGGTAGGCGGTCTCGATGATGACCTTCACAACCACGTCGTTGAGGCCGTTGTTCATGGCGACGACGCTGACTTCCTGGTTGACGCTCGCTAGCTCCTCAGCAACATAATTGAAGTCTCCAGAGAGAAAACGAGAGATGTTCATAACCACGTCAAGCTCCGACGCGCCGTGCGTGATCGCATCTCGCACCGCAGCAGTCTTGACCGACGTAGTATCAGCCCCAAACGGAAACGAGATCACCGTCGCGACCTTAACATCTACCCCTCGCAACTCCTTGGCAGCGAATGGAACGTAGCATGGAGGTATGCAGACCGCCGCAAAATGATACTGCGCGGCCTCCTCGCAGACACGTCCGATATCCTTCTCCCGAACGTCCGGCTTGAGGAGCGTATGATCCACGGTCTTTGCGAACTCTCGTACCCTCATGCCCACGTACAGGTCTCCTCGCTAATATCCGACAGCCTGACCATTATAACCCCAGCCGCTCAAGGAACTTAGTATCGCTTCGCCAACCTGGACTTACTTTAACCTTCAAGTCGAGATATATACGTGTGCCGAGCAATCGCTCCACATCGTGGCGAGCTTCGGTACCGATGCGCTTGATGGTCTTGCCGCCCTTGCCCAGCACGATCATGCGCTGTGTTGCCCGTTCGACGTGGATGATGGCGTAAACCACGGTAACATTCTCTTTGCGTTCGACTTCGTCGATCTCGACGGCGACCGCGTGCGGGACTTCCTCGCGCAGAGTGTTGAGTGCCTTCTCCCGGATGTACTCCGAAAGGATCATCGATTCTGGATAGTCTGTGACAGAACCTTCGGGAAAGTATTGCGGGCCGGTCGGGAGTAGACCCGCGACAGCGTCTATCAGTGGCTCGACATTCAATCCCGTTGTCGCGCTTAGGACGAAGATATCGAGCCACTCGCCAAGCTTTGAGACGCGGTCGATTATGGGCAATGCGGCTTCACGGTTCGGTAGGAGGTCCGCCTTGTTCACACATGCGATAGCCGGTGTACCGGAGCGAACGACGAGGTCCGCGACGTATCGGTCACCGCTGCCCACGCCCTCGGCGGCTTGCGGAGCGTCAAAGAGCACGACCACAGCGTCGGATTCATTGAGACTGTCGAGCACCTGACGCTGCATCCGGGACCGCAGCGTGTCACGGGGCTTTTGGGAGCCGGGAGTATCGACGAAGACGGCCTGGTAGCCGGGGCCGTTCTTGACACCTCGGATCGGGCTTCGCGTGGTCTGCGGTTGCGAGGACGTGATGGACACTTTCTGACCAACAAGCTTGTTGACCAAAGTAGACTTACCAACGTTCGGACGCCCGACTACAGCCACGAAACCACTCCGCAAATCCCCGTTCACTGCAAAATCTCGCGCCAAGCTCATAGAACTTCCGGTCCGAAGGAGTTGGGCAAGATCTCCTCGAACGGCAGGCTCCTCATGCCGGACTCCGCGTTAGGATCTTCGACAACGACCTCTTCGCACCCGAACTCCCTCAGAACTTGTCGACAAGCCCCACAAGGAAAACAAGGTGCCGCATGTGGGCTCGAAACGGCCACGAGTTTTATGGTGCGGTCTTCTGGATCTTCTAAAGCCATGCGAGCGGCGGCGTTACGCTCAGCGCAAATTCCGAGTCCGTAGGAAGCGTTTTCGACATTGCATCCAGGGTGGATGTTGCCGTGGGTCGTGAGTATCGCGGCTCCAACGTGGAATTTACTGTAGGGCGCGTATGCGTTTCCAGCTGCGGCGCGAGCCGCATCCATGACCTTCCCAACTTCGTCCACGACGCTCCTCTCTACAGCAGTTGAAAAACGGCTACGGCCACCAGAGAGCCTAGCACGGCACCGGCAGCCACCTCGAAGATACCGTGAATCCCTCCTTCGATACGGCTCTGGCATACCAGCAACGCCATAAGAAGTGTGATCGCCGAGATCAAACCAGCATAGCTCCCCACTCCCGAATCAGCCGCGATGAAGCTAGCCGCCACCCACGCCGCAAAGGAGACCGCCGCATGCCCCGACGGCATCCCTCCCCTAAAAGATCTCGGCGAACGAGTCAAAGCCTTCACCAGCAACGTACCTAGCGTCGCTAATCCGAGAGCGACCACCGTGAGATGCCCCGGCCACGTCCGCACTCGCTCTAGAGTCGCCAACGACAAAGGGCCGAGATCGTCGACCAGGATCAAATATCCCACCAGAACGGCCCCGACGCTAGCCACCAACACAGCCCCAGCCGAAACATCCTTAGCAAGTTTAGCGAGCGGATGATAGTCCTTTGTCACCAAATCAACCGCAAACTCTAACGCCGTATTTAGCATCTCGGTCACAAACACTAGCATGACGACCATGATAAGCGCCGCCAACTCAATCGCCTTTACATCCAATAAAACACTCCCGAGCAATACGAACACGCTGACGACAACATGTATCCGCATGTTGCGCTGAGTCCAAACCGCATATACGAGCCCCCTGTAAGCGTGCTCGAAACTGCGCGTGATTCCCTGCTGATCCCCCTGAGATTCAAGAGAAGACTTATCTTTCACTGGAGGTTTATTCTTCATCAACGGAGACCATCCCCATGATCTTCTCCTGAGCCTCCGCCATCTCGGTTCCCTCAAACTTTTCCCCGTGATCCATACCGCTCAAATGCAGCGCACCGTGTACCACCAACTCTTCGATACCTGTCTCGGGCAACACGGATTTCGGTGAAATAACAATCTCCCCGACCATCTCACCGTACACCCCATCCACCTCGAAACTCAGCACGTCTGTTGGTTTATCTTTATTCCTGAACTTCAGGTTGAGTTCCCTGATTTGGTCGGAGCTTACGAGCGCTACTGAAACCTCTCCTACACGGTGTAGGTCGAAGTCCAGTTCCGTGAACGCAGCAGCGCAGAGTTCAGTGGCTCTTTGGGCGCTAAGTTCTCCACCTCCGAGAGTGTCAATGACGGCTACAGAGAAGGGTTTGTCCTCGGGTGTGGGTTTCATGGTACGCGCTCCGTCTGGCTTGGTAGCGGGTCGCTCTTCGAGGGAGGTTTAGGGGTCTGAGTTTTTTTTTCAGCGGACGGTGGTCCGTCTGGATATTCGATCCGGGGCCCTAGGAATCCGACCATAGATTCACGGATTGCATCTCCCGCCTCCTGGATCTCGTGCATGGTGAGAGCGCACTGGTCGAACTGCCCATCTTCTAGCTTGTGCTTTATCGTGTCGGCGACGACATCCTCGATGCGTTTGGGCGTTGGTTTCGGCAAGGCTTTCACGGTGGCTTCGACGCTGTCGGCGAGCATGACGATACCGGCTTCCTTGCTCCGGGGGCGACCGCTGGAGTAGCGGAATTCCGACTCACGGACCTTTTCGGAGTCTCCGGCCTCCTCAACGGCCTTGCGGTAAAAGTATTCGATTCGGGTCGAGCCATGATGTTGAGCGATGATCTCCAGGATCTCCCTGGGAAGGTTCCAGGCGCGTCCGATCTCTAGCCCGTCTTTGACGTGGCGTTTGATGACGCGAGCCGATAGCGCGGGTGATAGGGCGTTGTGTGGGTTGGCCTGCCCTATCTGATTCTCGACAAAGTATCCAGGGTGCTCCATCTTGCCGATGTCATGGTAGTACGAACCGACTCGTGCTAGCAGCGCGTCCGCCCCGATGCGCTCGGCGGCGTTCTCAGCTAGCGTACCAACTTGCATCGAGTGAGCGAAAGTGCCAGGGGTTTTCTGCAGCAACTTGTGGATCAACTCGTTTGTGGGATTTGACAACTCCAGGAGTTTCATAGGTGTCAGAAGGTTGAACGCGCTCTCGAACACCGGCAAAAGAACCATTGCAAGCATCAGGGAGAGCAATCCGTTGCCCATTCCTTTAACTCCTTGCCACGCCGCTACCGGAAGGCCCGAGCCGCCAACAAGACTGACCGCGAAGGTTACAACCGCCGTCACCATAGCTATAAACAGTCCAGCTCTAAGCAGTTCTTGGCGCGACGAGACTCGGACGGCGGTGTAGATTGCGAACCCCGACGAGAGAAGCAGCGCCGCCGTAAGTAGGAAATCCCCCCCGCCGATGATCCCAATGTTAATGCTCGAAATGACGACCATCAAGAACATCAGGCGCGGGCCTAGCAGTATTGTGCCGAGTATCGACAACCCAGCTAGAGGCGTAAGGTAGGGATCGTAGCCAAGCGAGATGAACGCCCGAGCCAGCACCGTGAATAATACTGTAAGCAACGCCGACAGCAGAATCCTTATAGCGGCGTTTGCTTTCAAGATGCGCCGCCCAAAGCGTTCCATGAAATACCAGGCGACTCCCATCTCCGTCGCCACCACGAGTCCTACACCTAGAAAGACTGTCCAGGGGTTCGCGTCCCGTATAACGTTCAGCGCTTCGAGCTGGGCTATGTCCTGGCGGTCCAGTACTTCCCCGCGCCCTACAACGCGCTCTTGCTGCTGCACACTACCCTGGACAGGTTCGACCTCCGACACTGAGTCTTTACGAGCGTTTTCGGTCGCGGCGCGATCCACGACGTAGTTCGGAGCCAAGAAGCCTTCACTCACGATCGACACCAGATCCCCCACCTCTCCCGAGGCATCCTGACCAGCGGCTTCGGCCAACCGTTCTTGCGCCGTGGATATTCGCATGACGGACGACGGGGCATCCACATCGTCATCGGAAACAGGAGCTGATTCATACAACTCCTTCAAATTCTCGCGGGCGTATTCCTCGACCTGCGCGACTTCCTCATCCTTTAGAAATACCAGGGTACGAGCCGCGTTCTGCGGAACGTAGAACGGCGCGGCATCGATTTCTCGGTCGACCTTCTCCTCAGCCGGAGCGTCGGAGGCTCGGATCCGCTCGACTTCACCGAAAAAGTCTTTGAGGTCAGACTGTACCTGTTCAGGCACTCTTCCGTCCTCGAAGTAGATCTCGTCCACAGTGTCAGCGGCTTCGCGTTGCGCGTCCTCGGTTGCTATTGGATCCTCGTAAGTAACACTGCGAGGTGCGAAGATATCCTCGTCCGAGACAGCACCAACCTCATATTTGCTCTCTTTAGCTCCATATCCCAGCGATGCCAGCGGATTCGATTCTATGCCGATCAAAAGCGTCAGTGTCAGCCACGTAAAGACGGTAAAAATCACATATAGACGCATCTTGGGCAGGGATTCGATCCAGGCGCGAAATCGTTCCGGGCGCATTACTGGCCGATGAACGTCATCATTCTTGGCCGGAGGTTTGCTGGACATTACAGAGTCCTCATGTCGCGCTACGCCTCAGACCCATCGTAGGCGTCCACTATGCGCATAACGAGATCACTGCGCACGATATCATCTCGTTTTAGCTCGACGAAATCCACGCCCTCGACATTCGTAAGTGTCCGCTGGGCATCATGCAAGCCGCTGTCGTTGCCCTTCGGAAGGTCGATCTGGGTGATGTCGCCAGTGATAACCATTTTGGAACCAAATCCGAGGCGCGTCAGGAACATCTTCATCTGCTGCGGGGTCGTATTTTGAGCCTCGTCCAGAATGATGAAAGCGTCATTCAGAGTCCTGCCCCTCATAAAAGCCAACGGAGCGATCTCGATTATACCGCGATCCAAATACCCCTGGAATTTCGCCGGATCAATCATCTCGTACAGCGCATCGTACAACGGCCTGAAATAAGGATCGACCTTCGCCATCATGTCACCCGGCAAGAATCCCAGAGACTCCCCGGCCTCGACCGCGGGTCGCGTCAAGATTATCCGCGTGGCCTCGCCCCGATTCAACGCCTCGACCGCCAGAGCCACCGCCAGATACGTCTTCCCCGTACCAGCGGGTCCAATACCAAACACGACTTGATCCCGGCGTATCGCGTCGGTATAGGCTTTCTGGTTGCGCGTCTTGGGCGCGACTCGCCGACCCCGGTGCGTGAGGATGATGTCGCCGAGTACTTCCCGGCCGCCGCCTCCGTCGCTCATCTTGAAGAGACGTTCGGCGGTCTCGGGGGTGGGTTGATTTCCGTCTTCGACTAAGCCGACTAGGTTGTTGAAGATCGACTCGGCACGCTCCACCGCCGGTTGGGCGCCTTGAAGGGTGATCTCATTCCCTCTCACGATAATTTCGCACTCTGCGAGATCCTCGATCTTACGGAGCACTGCGTCGCGCTCGCCGAAAACATCCAGCATCCGGCTCGGCGGAATGACGATCTTGGCCTCCATCGTGTTGTTAGTGCTGGTATCCGTAACTCCTCCTGATCCCTTACTGTAGCCGATTTCGTACTCGGGTGGATAATTCTCGTCCATCGGCGCGACCATCCGCGAGCGCTGTCGCCCGCCCCATCACCGAGCCCATTTCCTTCATGCTCGTCGCGCCGGTCTCCTGTATAGCCTGTTCAACGATAACTTCCAACTCTTCCTCCGAGAGCGAAGCCGGTAGATACTCTCGCACTACCTCCGCCTCGGCCTCTTCCTTGTCGGCCTGCTCGTCGCGCCCGGCCTTGCGAAAAGCCTCCGCCGACTCGTCGCGTTGCTTTAGCTGACGACGCAGCAACACCTGTTCCTCATCCTCGTTTAGTGGACGTCCGACTTCTATCTCGCCATTCTTGATCGCGGCGGACAACATTCGTAGAGCGGCGGTCTTCTCCCGATCCCGATCCCTCATGGCCTGTTTTGTATCAGCTTGTATGCGTTCCAGCGTGCTCATGGCATCCCCAATCTCTCTCCGCCTATCACATGCAAATGCAGGTGCGGTATCGCCTGCCCCGCGTCGTAGCCGTTGTTGATCCTGAACGCGTATCCACTCTCCGCCACGCCAAGCTTCCCGGCGACCAGACTCGCTACCTCGAAAAGCCTCTTAGCAACCTCGTCGGCGAGACGCCCGATACCCTCCAAATTCGCCACATGACGCTTGGGGATGACGAGCGCATGCACCGGAGCACGTCCGTTTATATCCCGGAAAGCCAGAACTCCCTCCTCATCATGCACGACCTGAGCTTCCAGATTCCCCGCGACTATCTGACAAAATATGCAATCGGTCTCGCTGATTCTAAGCCTCCTTTTCCAACACACGCGACGTTTCACGATGTCCCAGTGCCGCCATCGCTCGTGCAACCGCAATTATCCCGGCGGTCTCGCTCCGGAGCCTAAAGTCTCCCATTCGGGCGACTGACATTCCGCAGCCGACTGCCTCCTCGACTTCCCCTTCGCTCCAGCCACCTTCCGGCCCGACGAAAACAGCTACCGGTGGTTGCTCCACTACCTGCTCTATCTCTGGCGACTCACCAATATTATGCAATAGCACGCCGCTTGAGCCAACTTCCTCGGCGGCTTCCGTGAAAGTCATGGGCTCGGAAACTTCCGGCACGAACAATCGGAGCGATTGACGAGCCGCGGCTTCAGCTACCCGTCTCCAGCGCTCCAACTTGCTGCTTCCGTCGTCCAGGCGGACCACGCTATGCTCGGTGTTTAGCGGTACGATCCGCCCAACGCCAAGCTCCGTGGCCTTTTCGACTACGAGATCCATGTGCCGACCTTTCGGCACCGCCGCGAACAGCGTCACTTCTCCACGATCCGGCCCTGTTTCAAGACGCTCAACAGCTGCCACTGAGTGTCCACCATCGGACAACTCCGCCGCGAACAGCCGTCTAGCGGCATCTACTATCTCGATGGTGTCTCCGTCGCGACCCCGCAGGACTTTGACAATGTGCCTGGCTTCGCCTTCTGGGAGCGACACGACGGCATTCACTTCGACCTCGAAGTGCAAAAAGATGCGAGTGAGAGGAGTTTGCGTGGTTCCGCCTACCGGAAGACGCCCCGGAGCCGGTCGAAGAACGATCCGCCACCACCGTTGTAGGTTTCGTCGCCGCTCATCTCCTCGAAGCTCCGCAACAATTCCTGCTGTTCGGCGGAGACACGAGTCGGGACCATCACGTCCACTACTACCTTGAGATCTCCCCGTCCCCGTCGACGCAGCCGGGGCATCCCTTCGTTTCTTAGGTTCAGAGTGGTCCCTGGTTGGGTGCCGGCTTCGATCCTGACCGTCGAAGTGCCTTCTAAGGTAGTTACATCGGCTTCCGTCCCGAGCGCGGCTTCGACGAATGTGATCCTCATGCGGTTGATGAGGTCGTCGCCATCGCGCATCAACTCTTCATCCTCCGCGACCCGCACCCCAACGTATAAGTCTCCCGGCGGAGCACCCGGCTCACCAGCGTGACCTCCGCCGGAGATCCGCAACCGCATACCATCTTCTATACCAGCCGGTATATCCAACCGCCGTGACACGACATCCGAAATACGACCGCTACCCCGGCAATTATCGCAAGCAACGTCGATGATCCTGCCTCGCCCCCTACAAGAAGAACAAGCCTGCGTACTGACCATCTGACCGAGAATACTCTGCCGAACCGTCCTGACGGCCCCCGCTCCTCCACAAGTACCGCAAACGTGAGATTCAATCCCACCAATGCCCTCACAGATGCCGCAATTCTTGATGGTCTGCACATTAACTTCGCGATCCACCCCGAAGGCCGCCTCTCGCAGCGAGACTTCGACATCCACTTCGGTATCCCCACCTCGACTCGGCCCGCGTCCCCCGCCACCGCCGAAGGTAGAACCTGCGCCGAATCCGTCGCCGAAGAAAGCGTCGAAGATATCCTGGAAACCTCCGAACTGGTCCCCGCCACCTGGATAACCGCCTCCACTGCCACCTCGCGGCACTTGATGTCCATAGGTGTCGTAGGCCCGGCGAGCCTCCGGGCTGGAGAGCACTTCGTAAGCCTCGGTAAGCTCCTTGAAGCGTTCCTCGGCCTGCGTGTCGCCGGGGTTCGCGTCCGGGTGATGCTCGCGGGCGAGACGCCGGTAAGCCTTCTTTACATCCGCGTCCGCTGCGCCGCGTTCAACGCCCAGAACTTCGTAGTAGTCACGCTTCGCCAAAGCTTTAGAACCTGGTATCCAGATGGTTCGTAATGGCCTCAGCGGCGGAGTGGACGGTTGCTATGGCGACATCGTACTCCATGCGCTTTGGCCCGATCACGCTGACCACGCCATACGGACGCTCGTTGTGACTGTAAGCCGCCGCCACGAGACTCGTTCCTGTAAGGTTCAAAAATCCGTTCTCCGCCCCGATGGAGACAACCACACCCTCGTTCGACACCGAACGTTGCAGCGCGTTGCTCATAAGCGCCAGCAACCACCGGCGACGCTCAAAGACCTCTATAACCGCCGCCAGACTGCCGGGGTCCAGATCGTCGAGGCGAGCCAACAAGGCCGAAGCACCCTGTATAAACACGCCACGCTCCGTAGCGCGCCCCAGAGTCTCCACGGCTTTCACGACCGCGTTCACTACGAGAGGATTGTGCTCCGAGAGTACCCGCCGAGCCGCTAGACCAAGTTCCAAGTCCGAGCCCACAGGCCGACCACCAAGCCACGAGTTCAAGGAAGCGAAGATCTCCGCCAACTCTTCAGGGTCGACAGTGGCGGGCAACGCGACCGTCGCACTAGACGAAGCTCCACTCTCCAGCGAAACCACCACCAGCAGCATGTTATCCCGCAGCGGCAGACAATCTACCCGCGCCAGCGCGTCACCGAACGCGCTCGGACCGGCCACCACCGCCAGCAAACGCGTAACCTCGCTCATGCCTTCAGAGACGCCTCGCAGCAACTCGTCGACGTTCTCCGGTCCCTCTGGTGCTTCGAACGCGGTGGCATCCCCGGAGCGTTGCCGCTCCATCAGGGCGTCAACGTAGAGCCGGTACCCCATATCCGTCGGAACTCGTCCGGCAGAGGTATGCGGCTGAGCAAGAACCCCGACTGACTCAAGGTACGAAAGCTCCGAACGCAACGTGGAACTGCTAACGTCAAGCTCGTCGGTGAGGGCATGACTGCCCACAGGTGAGCCCGTGGAGATATAAAGCTCCACAGTCTTTAGCAGTACCTCGCGCTGGCGGGAAGAGAGATTCATGAGGTTAAATTTTAACATGTAGTAGCCGACTCCCAAGCCTTACCAGAGGATAGTCGCTGAGACATCTCGAAAGAATCGTTCAGATGCGAAGCGCGGCCAGGAACGCTTCTTGCGGGATCTCGACGCTGCCGACTTGTTTCATGCGGCGTTTGCCCTTTTTCTGTTGCTCCAGCAGCTTCTTTTTACGGCTGATGTCACCACCGTAGCACTTGGCTATTACATCCTTGCGGTACGCTCGAACGGTCTCTCGGGCGATGATGCGTTTGCCGTTGGCCGCTTGGATCGGAACCTCGAACTGCTGGCGCGGGATGAGTTCCTTCAGTTTCTCGACTAGGGCGCGGCCCCGGAAATACGCCTTATCGCTGTGAGCGATGATCGAGAGCGCGTCAACCACATCGCCGGATACAAGCACCTCTACCTTGACGAGGTCGGATTCCTGGTAGCCTCGTGGTTCGTAGTCGTAGGAGGCGTAGCCTTTGGTGCGACTCTTCAACGCGTCGAAAAAGTCTGTGATGATCTCCGCTAGAGGAAGATCGTAGGTTAACTGTACCCGGCGCGTCGAGATGTACTCCATTCCGATGGAGACTCCGCGTTTCTCGTGGCACAGGCCCATCACCGCCCCGATGTGGTCTTTCGGGCAGATGATCGTCGCCCGCACCATGGGCTCCCGGATCTCGTCGAAGAACTCCGGCAACTCGCTCGGGTTGGTGACCTCGTTCATCTCGCCGTTGGTTATGACCTCGTATTTCACGGACGGAGAA
>JBGTFQ010000091.1:0-9459 GCA_041747155.1 Rubrobacteraceae bacterium | reverse complement strand
GGTGGTGGACCCGCCAAGATCCTCTTCACCTTCGGTCCCGATGAGTCCGGGACGTTGCAGCAACTGATCGACCAGTTCAACAGCGACAACGAGGGTGAGATCGAAGTAGAGTACCGTGAGACTTCAGCCAACACTGACGAGTACCGGCGGGAGATAGAATCCGACATCAGCTCCGGAGCAACGCCGCCGGTAGATGTGATCGGGGGCGACGTCATCTGGGCCTCGGAATTCGCGGATAAAGGCTGGATCGAGGACGTAAGCCGACGCATGTATACGGACATGCACTCCCAGGTTCCAGACGCTTTTCTGGGAGCCCCGATCACCTCCTGCTCCTACGAAAACAAGTTCTATGGCGTACCGTGGTTTACGGATACGGGGCTGCTGTACTACCGTCAGGATTTGCTGGACGACGCGGGCTTCTCGGACGCGCCCACGACCTGGGACGAACTGAAGGAAATGGCCGACAAGGTCACCCAAGACGCGGACATAAAGGATGGCTTCGTCTTCCAGGGCGCCAACTACGAAGGTGGCGTAGTCAACGGTCTGGAATTTATCTGGAATGCGGGCGGCAGCGTCCTGACCGGCAACATAACCGTCAACGACCCGGATAAACCGCTCTCGCTCTCGCCGAATGTCATACAGATAGACGGCGAACGTTCTGCCGAGGGGCTACGCATAGAACGCTCACTGGTCGAAGACGGTGTATCTCCACAGGACGTGGCCGACTACCGGGAGCAGGATTCGCTCGACGCTTTCAACGCCGGTGACGCGGTCTTTCTTCGCGGCTGGCCGTACATGTTCCAGATCCTCGAACAAGAAGGAAAAGTGAAGCTGGATCAAGTCGGGATAGCTTCCCTCCCCGTCGCCGAGAAGGGCATGACGAGCTACAGTTGCCTCGGTGGCTGGAATATGTACATAAACCGGGACTCGCAAAACCTGGATGCCGCCTGGACTTTCGTCAAGTACATGACCGCCCCCAAGCAACAGAAGCTCCGGGCTCAGGAAGGTGCTTTCTTGCCGACTCTCGGCAAGCTCTACGAAGACCAAGACATCGTGGGCGAAGTTCCGGTGATAGAGCAGGGTGGCAAGATCATCGGCGAAAATGCTCGCCCGCGCCCGGTGACACCGTACTACTCGGATATATCCACCAGACTCGCTCGAACCTTCAACGCCTCCCTGCGTGGCGAAGTCCCTCCTGACGAAGCCGTGGGCAACCTGCAATCCGAGTTGGAGAATATCGTAGACCGCTAGAGCGCCCGCCTGACAAAAGGCTACCGAAAGGGGATGCTGAACTGGAAGCCATTTGGATAGCTTCAGCGTACCTTCTAGGACTCGCGGTCAGCTATCTGAAGATACCGCCGCTCGTCGGGTATCTGGCCGCCGGCCTCGCGCTCTTCGCTGTAGGGGAATCGGCGAGCGACCTTCTGCAAGAACTGGGACACATGGGCGTGTTGCTGCTGCTGTTCACCATCGGATTGCACCTGCGCCTACGCAACGTCATCCGAACCGAAGTTCTGGGAGTCAGGGTCGCGCAACTCGCTATTAGCGCGGTTCTCTTTACTGCTGTGGGCCTGGCTTTCGACCTGGACCTTCCAGCGGCGGTCATCATAGCAGCGGCTCTCGGTCTTTCCAGCACTGTTCTGGCCGCCAAGCTCGCTCGAATCCCGCAGCGAGCTCGAGGCTTACCACGGTCGTATCGCCATCGGAATACTGATCCTTCAGGATATAGTCGCCATCATCCTCCTAGCTTTTAGCGGTTCGTTCATTGGCCGGGATTGATCCGGGATTTGGCGCCAAGAAGGTTTGAGATCGTTTCTTTTGGCGCGGGCTTGCTGAAATAGTATCCCTGAGCAAGGTCGCAGCCAAGCTTACCGAGCTCGGCGAGTTGCTCTTGTGTTTCCACGCCTTCAGCGACTGCTTCTAGGCTGAGGGTATGGGCCAGGGCGATGGTCGCCGAGACTATGCCCCGGTCTTCCATATCGTCGGCTATCCTTTGCACGAATGAGCGATCGATCTTGAGATAATCAACTGGAAAGCGCTTGAGATAAGAGAGCGAAGAGTAGCCGGTGCCAAAGTCGTCCACGGCTATCCTCACTCCGAGGCTCTTGAGCTTGCCAAGGGCGGCGGAGGTAAGGGGAGCGTCACCCATCATTACCGTCTCCGTGATCTCCAAGACGAGGCACTCGGGGCTGAGGCCGGTCTCGCGCAGTATCCGAGAGACCTCCTCCACGAGATCCGGCCGCTGGAATTGTCGCGCCGACAGGTTGACGCCCATCTTTAACGGGTAGCCTTCGGATGCCTTTGTCTGCCACTCGCGCATCTGTAGACAGGCTTCTTCCAGTACCCGCAGCCCGATTGGCACTATCAGGCCGGTTTCCTCGGCCAGCGGTACAAACTCCATCGGCGACATCAGCCCTCGGATCGGGTGCTCCCAGCGCAGTAGCGCCTCCATACCGGAGATCCTGCCGGTTCGCACGGACACTTCGGGCTGGTAGTGTAAGACGAACTCATTCCGTTCCAGCGCTTTATGCAGGTCGGTTTCTAGCTCCAAACGCTCGTGCGCATGGGTGCTCATCGAGGGCTTGAAGACTTCGTAGCTGTTCTTGCCTCCATCCTTGGCCCGGTACATGGCAAGGTCGGCATTTCGTAGCAAGCTGCCCGCCTGTTCGGCCTCAGCAACATCGATAGGATCTCCGTCGCCGGAGCAGGCGATCCCAAAGCTCGCGGTGACAAACACTCCTTCCGAGGGTTCCCCGGTCAGAAAAGGGGCCTCCAGCGCTCTTGTCATCCTGTCGGCGACTGCCTTTGCCTCTCCAGGCCCGGCGATGTCTTCTAGCAGGATTACGAACTCGTCACCGCCCAGACGCGCGGCGGTGTCGGCGGGACGGAGACAGTCCGAGAGGCGACCGGCTACTTCCACGAGCAGTTGGTCTCCTGTCTCGTGGCCCAAAGAGTCATTCACGACCTTGAAGTTGTCCAGGTCAATGAACAGCACCGCGACCTCATCCTTACTACGTCCGGAGCGGGCGAGCGCGTGAGAGAGTCTGTCCAGAAACAGAACCCGGTTCGGTAGCTCCGTTAGGGAGTCGTAGTACGCTTGGTGTGCAAGCGTCTCTTCCAAAAGCTTCTGCGCGGTGATGTCTTTCTGTATGCCGATAAAGTTAGTCAGACGTCCGCCACCGTCACGCACGGGGGCGATGTAGAGCTCGTTCCAGAAGACCTGTCCGTCTTTACGGTAGTTGCGCAGTGCCCCGGACCATTCCCGGCCCTCGGCTATGGCTATGCGCAGCTCGCCCGTGGTCGGCTGCTCCCTCTCCAAGTTGGATAGAAAGCGGCAGTTGAGGCCTATTGCCTCAGCTGCCTCGTAGCCAGTGATCTCTTCGAACTTCGGGTTGACGTAGACGATTGGGTTATCAGGGAGGTTCGGGTCCGTGATTATTATGCCGTTCGAGCTCGCGGCAACGGCCCGGTCCTTGAGATAAGCGTCGTCTTCGGCCCGCTTTCTCCCGGTCGTGTCCCAGGCGTTGATCACTATGCCCTCCATGCCAGGATCCTCCATCAGGCCGTTGCCCACCGCTTCCAGGTAGCGCCAGGTGCCGTCGGCGTGCGCGAAACGGAACCCCATGGGCGTCGTAACGTCGGTACCGGCGACGGCCTCCTCCAACAGGCTCTCCACGGCTACTGCATCATCGGGATGAACATGGTCGAGAAAGCTAGTGTCGACGAGGTCCTCTGGCCGGTACCCGAGCACGCCTCGTAAGGAGGGACTACCGTAGCGCACGGTGGCATCTCCCTCGAGGATAAAGACAACGTCCGAGGCGTTCCGGTCGAGGGCGGCGCGGAACTGCTCCTCCTCGCGCCGCGTCTCGGCCTCCGCCCTCTTGCGAGCGGTAACCTCCCGCTGTATCGAGACCCAGTGAGTGTAACGATCCCCGCCGTCCACGGCGACGGGAACGATGCTGATCTCCACCCAGAACTCCTCGCCGCCTTTGCGGAGGTTGAGCAACTCCACTCGCACAGGCTTCCAGCTCTCAAGGGCCACGCGGATTTCATCCAGCTTCCAGCGTTCCGTGTCGGGGCTCTGTAGAATGCGGGGGTTTTACCCATCACATCTTCGAGGGTGTAGCCGGTCATTTGGACGAAGGTCTCATTGGCGTAGACTATCCTCGGCCCCGGCTCGTCCACCGGCCAAGCTTCCGTAACAAGTATGGCGTCGCTCGCGTTGGCGAGCACCGCCCTCAAGAGGCGCGCTTCCGTATCCTGTCCATCCCTGTCGATTTCGTGCCCCAACTCCACGCCTTCTTTCCCATCAATGCCGAAATGTCGTCCCAGTTTCCCACGAACTCGACTGTATGTATGAATTTGCGATTACTTACTTACGAATGTCCAGCCATGTCCCGAACCGCATAACTTTACGTAAACTTTACGTAAAACACGCGACAAAAGATCAACCGACAAAGGTCCTTGAGAATTCTCCCACCAATAACAACCAACGAACCAATGATGGCTAAACGTTCCGCTGGCTACCGCTATAGCGGTCCTCATAGAGATCGAACGCTCCTACGGTAGCCGCAGTGTTTGAAGAAACCTAAGGCGTCTTGGTCAGTTACCGCATTGAGGGCAACACCCAGCGCTTCTACCAGAGCCTCCCTGCTGCGCGCTCCAATCTTGCGCAAGATGCCGGGCGGGGATCAAAGGGATCTTCTCGCGAACGGTTAGTCTTCTCGGTGTCAGGCGGGCTCGTTACAGAGGTCAGCAGAAGGTAAATCTGGAGCATGTGTTCAGCTAGTGAAGTCGTGGTGCATCTGTCGTTTGGGGAGCGCTCGGCGGAGCCTGAGATCCGAGAAGAGTCGGCAAGGGATCAAGATCCCTTGGGAGGGCAGCTCAGCGATGTTTGAGAGCATCCGCCGACAGATTGAGGAGGGTGCGGCAAAGTGGAGGTGCCGCCGCCAGAGGGCGCGGAGCCAGAGATTGAGGATAACTCGGCCGTGGTCGGTCGGCACGCCACCCTCGGTGGCTTTCAGCCGCCCAGCGCGCCGGAAAAAGCTGAGCTGCTGAGATGCTCTACTCCACAGCGGACTCGCACCTCCTGAGAAAAGCTCTAAACGAATCATCCTAAAATCACTTTCCTGGATGAACTGCAAGCCTTCCAGAGGCCAGGGCTTGAGGTAAGATGCCGCGTATGAACAATGAAGATTTACTCAGTTTATGGAGTGCTGTCACTGCCATCGAAGAAGCGACATCGGCGGTAGCGCGGGAGGTGGAGCGGGATCGGCTGAATGAAGTCTCACTCTCCCGGTTGTCGATCGTCGAGTCCGAGCTAAACCGCAGCCGATTGTCGCTGGAGAAGATCATCCGCGAAGAAACCTAGCAGCCGGAGAACCGCTGACAAGCTGAACTTGCTTGAATGCTGACCGGCTCTAAGTCGCGCAGGCTCCAGTGTCGACAGGTTGGGTCCGACCGGCGGCGAGGTCGAGGTGTTGGCGTAGTATCGCGGTTGGTATTCCGTAGCCGCTCTTGCGGGAGTCGGCCCGGCTGGCGAAGATTGTCGCCACCACTTCACCGACGGCGTTTATTGCCGGTCCGCCGGAGTTGCCGGGACGGACGTGGACCCGGAAGCTGGTGACGGTTCGTTCGACTGGACCACGAGCGTAGGCGTCCGTGGAGATGACGCGCCTCGTCTCCCCGGTGCGGGCGGGCTGCGCGTTCAGCGGGCCACTCTCGGGAAAGCCCAATACGGCCACGGTCTCGCCTACTTCGGGCTCGGTTAGTGGCAAGGTCGGGAGTCCCAGGCCCGGAACGCGCAGGATGGCAACGTCATTGGTGGCGTCGAAGAGTACAACGTCGGCTCGATGGCGGCGGCCCACGCCGCTTGGCTGGACTCGGGTCGCGTCCTCGCCCGCGACGACGTGGGCGTTAGTTACGACAAGGCCCGGTGCTGCAACCCAGCCGGAGCCTTCTACGCCGTAGCCACAGGCAATTCCTTGAATGCGCACGAGTCGCGATTGGGCGGCCAGTATCTCCGGGTCACCCTTGATGCCTGCATCCGGGCTCGCTACGTCGGCTTTGGGACCCCGGATCTGGGGTAGCGGGTCGAGATCCGCTACGGCTTCGGTCAGCAACTCGGACGGCATCTGCTCGTTTAACGCTTGTAGAATCTCGGATTCTTTTACAGCCGGATGGAGGTCCGAGAGTGGGGGCGTTTGGAGGGTGAACACGCCGAGCACCCACACGAGCACTAGCGAGAGAATCAGTCCGAGCGCCGCGCCGCCCACGCCGTCGAGTCTGTCGGGGACCGAACCTTCGCGCATCCGGGAGCGCAGAGAGGAGCCGAGAAGCCTGGCCATCACATCCCCGAGCACCGCGAAAGCCACGATGATCCCCAGTGTCAGAGCCGCCCCGAAGGCCGCGCTCTGGTCGTCCGGTAGGATCATAGGTGCTACTCGCGACCCGAGCGCCGCGCCGAGAACTACTCCGACCAGCGAGAAGACACCCGAAAGAAAGCCCGTTCGAGCACCACGAAACACGATCAGCGCGACAAACAACCCTATGAAGAGATCCAGAACGGTCATCAATGAGATTCTACCGTCCGAGGACCATATTTACCGCATCGATTCGCCACGCCGGTATAATCGAGCCGTAATCACTACAGAGAGGCACCATGAAGGCGAAGCAGTTCCTACCAGACGTACAAAAAACACTCGAAGCCAAAGGCGAACCCGCCTACCGACTCGACCAAGTCTACTCAGCCCTAACTACCTTGCTCGTGCGGGACTGGGACGAAGCCACGAGCCTCCCGAAAAACTTGCGAGCCTCGCTATCCGGCGAGATACCAGCAGCCACGTTGGAACTGGTACGCTTGGCGCAGGCCACCGACGGCACCCGCAAATATCTTTTCAAGGCTCACGACGGACACCTCATAGAGACCGTCATGATCCCGGAGAAGGGCCGCAACACGGTCTGCATCTCAACCCAGGTCGGCTGCGCGATGGGCTGCAAATTCTGCGCTACCGGGTTGCTCGGGATAAAGCGAAACCTGAACGCCCGTGAGATCGCCGAGCAAGTTTTCGTCGCCGCCAGAGACATCGCCCCCGAACGCATCTCGAACGTCGTGGTGATGGGCATGGGCGAGCCGATGCTCAACTACAACGCCACGCTTCTGGCGTTGAAAGTCCTCAACGACCCGGATGGATTCGGACTCGCCGCCCGGCACATCGCGGTCTCGACCAGTGGTCTAGTGGACAAGATACGCCGCTTCGCCGACGAGCCCGAGCAGTTTCACCTCGCTATCTCCTTGCACACGCCTTTTGAGGAGGAGCGTCGCGAGTTGATGCCCGCCGCATCCCGACATTCGATCCCCGAGCTTATGGATGCCGCCCGGTACTTTGTGGATAAGACGCGCCGCAAACTGTTCTTCGAGTACACGCTGCTAGCCGGTGTCAACGACCAACCCCGGCACGTCGTCGCGCTCGCCAAGCTGCTCGATCATCCCCTGTATCACCTCAACATGCTTCGTTTCAACTGGACAGACACAGGTTTCGAGGCGACTTCCAAAAAAGATGCCAAGGCTTTTCTTTACCACGCCCGTGACCGGGGATTGTCGGCTACCTTGAGGCCCAGCCGGGGGGAAGACATTGATGCCGCTTGTGGTCAGCTCGCGGCCAAGGATCTGCGCGGCAAGCCTGCCGGAGCCTCCGAGCTATTGCCGGTGTTGCCCGCTGTCTGAGATGCTGGTGAAAGCCGAACCCGCTGAGAGGCTTGACCCTCGGGCGAAGACCTTGTGGAGGATATCCGGGGCTCTCGGGATGTTGCCGGTGTTCGCCGGAGCGGTATTCGCGGGCTGGGTGTTGCTTCGGGTTGCTGAGTTGTCGGTAGTCGTGGCGATGTTGCCGATACTCGTGGCGGTCGGGTTAGTCGTCTTGTTGGTTGGGATCGTACCGGCGGTCCGCTGGCGGCGGTGGCGGTATGAGATCCGGGCCGAGGAAGTCGACCTTCAGCGGGGGATAGTCTGGATCAACCGTACTCTAGTCCCCCTGGCCCGCATCCAACACGTCGATACTCAACGAGGCCCGCTGCAACGACGCTTTGGGCTCGCGACCGTCATCTTCTACACGGCTGCTGGACCAAACCACATCCCCGAACTCTCCGCACCCATAGCCGCCGAAGTACGCGACCGTATCTCCGAACTGGCTCGGGAACGCGATGAACTCTGAAGACGAATTCAACGAGAGAACGGATCAAAACGAGCCGCAAGAAGACCTCCAGAAAGAGCCCACGGAGGAACTAACCGAAGAGCCGCAAGAGACGACTGCGGAGAGGCCGCCAGACATCCGGCGGTTGCACCCGGCTGCGATGTTGGTTGGGGCCGTCAAGTCATTGCGCCAGTGGGTTAGTGCGGTCGCGTTCTACGGAGTTTTTACTCTTGTTCGGGAAGGCTTGAGTTTCTGGACCGTTATCCTGATCGGGGCCGGAGTCTTCGTTGTGGTTGTATTGTCCGCTCTATGGGGTGTGCTCGCCTGGCGGGCCACGACTTACGATGTCTCCGGCGGTTCGTTTCGGTTGCGCGATGGTGTGATCCAGAAGAACGAGCGAACCATTCCCCTCGAACACGTCCAGTCTGTCGATACGGTGCAGGGGATCTTGCAGCGTCTTTTCGGGGTGTACGAGGTGCGGGTGGAGACGGCGGGCGGTGGTGTTGCGGAGCCCGATGCCGCGCTCTCCGCGCTCGACCGTTCCGCTGTTGAGAGGTTGCGGTGGGAGATCGAAGGCTCTCGCGCCATGCCGGAAGTTGGGATCGAGTCTTCCGGGCCGACGGTGATCCGGAAGCTCTCCATGCGAGATCTCTTGATAGCCGGTGCGACGAGCGGACAGATCGGGGTAGCTTTATCCCTGGTAGCTATCGGTTCTCAGTTCGCTGACAACCTCTTTTCCGAGAGGTTTGTCGAGCGAATCTTCGAGACTCTGGCTCCGCGCTCCGTATCAACGGTTCTAGTCCTGATCCTACTGGTAGGGCTCTTTGCGTGGTTTCTCGCCATCGCTGGCACAGTCCTGGCTTACTCGGGATTCACCCTCTCCCGCGACGGAGATTTCCTCTACATTCGACGCGGTCTGCTAGAGCGCCGCGAAGCCACGATCCCACTCGCCCGTATCCAGGCGGTTCGCATAGTGGAAGGAGTGCTGCGCCGTCCGTTCGGGCTCGCGATGCTCCGCGTTGAGAGTGCCGGATACGGCGAAGACGCCGGTGTCTCGACGACTCTATTCCCTCTAATACCTCGCCAACAGGCCCAAGCTTTGCTCGAAGCCGCCGCACCCGAGTTTGCCGTGCAGCCGCGACTCGAACGGCTCCCGCGTCGGGCTCGTCGCCGGTACGCCATACGCGCGACGATACCGGTTTTGTTTTTGACCGGCGCAGCAGCCGCGCCTATCTACTTCAACTGGGATTCCGTCGCGTTGGCGGCG
>JBGTFQ010000090.1:0-5627 GCA_041747155.1 Rubrobacteraceae bacterium | reverse complement strand
CGCCCCTCGTAGTCTATGGACCCCACGCCTACCTCCACGGGGTATACCGTGCCGTCCTTGCGCCGCAAGTGAGTACGCTCGAAACCGACTATCCGGCCCAGCTCCGCACCCATAGCTCGCTCCCATAGCGTAGGTTCCGTGCGCTCAGCCTTCTCCTCCTCGGTCAGCGTATCTACCGAGATATCCGATACTGTGAGATCCAGCAACTCACCTCGCGAGTATCCGAGAGACCGGCAAGCCTCAGCGTTGCAGTCCACGAAGCGCCCGTTCTGATCGTGGACGAACAGCGCGTCGATGGAGTTTTCGAAGAGTTGATGGAAACGTTTCTCGACCTTCTCGCGGGCGCTTTGGGCTTCCTCGCGCTCGGTGACATCACGGGCCAGAGCGACCATGACCGTCCGGCCACCTTCTTCCGAGAGACCTACTCGCACTTCAACCGGAAACACGACACCATCTTTACGCTTGTGCTTTCCAGCTACGGTCACTGGCTCGCCTGGCGTGAGGCTGCGCCACATCTCGTCGAGTTTTGCAGGGGTCAAACCGTGCTCGATTTCCGTGACGTTCATCGACAGGAGATCCCCCCTTGAGTATCCCAAAGACTCGCAAGCCTGTTGGTTTACTTTGAGTATCCTCCCCTCTATATCGTGAACGAACAGCGCATCGGCCATCTGGTCGAAAATGGCCCCATGCCACTCGACCTCCTCCGACGAACCACCACCCACCACAGCCGCCACGAAGGAACCCTCGCCCGAAGCCCGCACTACGGAAACCGTAAAGCATTCAGAGCCGCCATCCGGCGTTCCGAGATACACATCGTAATGTTCACGTTCGCCATTCACTAGCTCCCGGCGACGCTTCTCATGCTCGCTTCCAGAGGAGATCTCGGACAAGGAAACCCCGGTGAGAGAATCCACCTCGCGGCCAAGCAATGCTGCGAACGCCGGGTTTGCTTCAATCAGGGAGCCGTCACTATCCATCAGCGCGACACCAAACGAAGCACCGGCTAGAACAGGTGGCAAGTACAGCGTAGACTCGCCAATATGCGCCTGCAAAGCCGCGGTCACCGACCAGACCAACGCTTCGTCCGTCTCCGGTCGATTCAGACGCTCTCGAATCTTCGCCGCTTCATTCCCTTCGCTATCATTCACGGGATTCAGCACTCCATCTGACATTAGCATTCTACAGAGGTTATCGACCCGTATCGTGGTTCACTTAACTCGGACGCTTGCGCAGTTCATGACCATCCTACCCAAACTGCGGAGAAGCGTTGGGCAAATGCGTCAGGCTCAAAGTTAGCTCGGCTCCTTCCACTAGCAACCCTGCAGACATCGGGCCTGAACGTGTTTTAGAGTCTGACTTCGGCTCGAAACCCACCGAACAAAGACCTATCTCTAGGCTCGAAGTGCCGTTTGGCGGCTGTATAAGTCTAGCGTAGTCGTTGGTATCCGACGGGTTACCAGAGATCTTCAGTTCGGATATTCCACGAGTGTTGTTTGGGTGATGTGCGTCGGCGGGGATGCGGGATGATCTGGATGTTAGGTCTTGTATCAGAAACGGTAAAACTCTTCCTTCCTGCAGGATCCTGGCACTCAACCACCGTATCTGGACCCCACTCGGTAGCGTCCTCCCACCTTCGTCGGGACCATCGACATCGAACCCAGCCTGCCGAAGCCGCTGTACATCCGCGTCCAAGTCATCGGAGGTCAGACAGTGGTCTATTAGACCGCCGCCGGTATGGATTAAAGACCGCCAGCCCCAGATATTATCGCGGGTATCTTTGGGGTCGGTGAAAGCTACGAGTTCCAGGTAGGTGTCGTCGCTAAAAGGGATCAAGGCGTTCCGAGTGAGTCCATCCGCGTGTTCGCCACCCGGCGTTACAACGAATCCCAGCTCTTCGTAGCGTCGGACGGCGGTCTCCAAGTCGTCGACGAGGATCACCAGATGGTCCAATCTCAAACTCATCCCTCGGTGATACCATACGCGCCAATCTCCGGAAGGACGCGCATCTCCACAGAAGCCGACAAACTCTTAGACAGATTGACCGAAGAGACCATGACTCGCGCCTGGGGCGAGCGGACTTTTCGGGAGCGCCAGCGCATCGTGACCGCCGCCGTGATCTTCGCTGAAGAGTTCGACCGCCGCGCCGCCGAGCTTCCCGAGAGCACCGGCGAGACAGAGGTTCAACGCTTCTTGATGACCCTGATGTCCGCTGTCGTGAATGAGTTCGCGCAGCAAGAGGAAATCTCCGGAGAAGATGCTACGAGTTTTCTAAGTGAGGTAGGGACGCGGGATCTCGTCCTAGAATTCAACGAAGTCCTGGGAGCCTGGGAAGAGGAGTCTGGTAGCTCGCTGGATGGCTTGCTCTCGAAAGCGGTGGATGCCCGTCAGGACAAGTCGATCTGGGCTCGCCATTTCAAGTCCGGTTAGCGCGACCTCAGTCTGAATTGTTCCGGCGCTTTGGACGCTGGTCTTCCCAACGCTCCATCGTCCGACCGGGCAAGTAGACAATGAACATCCACAGCACGCCCACTACGGCGAAAACCGCGAGAACCGCCGCGAACTGCCACAACTCAGACGACAAACTTGCCTCCTACTAGACGATCCGATCCAACTGCTCTGCTCCGAGCCTTTTCGCGATGCCAACGGGATCATACGCTACCCCGAGACTCGCCGTCGTGAGCGGGTTACACTGCGGGACCCTCATCGGAGCGTCAACGCTAGTATCATCAGTCGGATGAAAGACGTTCCAACAAAAGATACGAAGCTGAAGCAAGATCTCCGTTACTCCTCGGGAGAGGAGATCGCCAACGGCGTAACCCACGGCGTGGGCCTCGCGGCGAGCATCGCCGCAGCGGCCATCCTGATCGTCTTTACCTCCATCGGGGGCGATGGTTGGCGCATTGTCAGCTCAGCCGTCTACGGAACAACGCTAATTACACTCTACGCAGCCTCCACGCTCTACCACGGTGTGCAGCGACCGGGAGCCAAGCGTCGGCTCCGGGTCTTCGACCACTGCGCCATCTACCTCCTGATAGCCGGAACTTACACACCGTTCACTCTAGTAAGCCTCCGCGGCGGTTGGGGCTGGACACTCTTCGGGCTCGTGTGGGGCCTAGCCGTCGCTGGTATCGTCTTCAAGGTCTTCTTTACCGGCAAGCTCAACGCCCTCTCGACCGCTGTCTACGTCTTGATGGGTTGGGTCTGTGTGATCGCCATAGGACCAATGCTACAGATGGTGCCGCGAGCCGCATTACTGTGGCTTCTAGCCGGTGGCATCGTCTACACCGCAGGTACGATCTTCTACCACAACCGTCGCGTGCCATATTCTCACGCCCTATGGCACGTCTTCGTCGTCCTCGGGAGCGCCTGCCACTACCTCGCTATCTCCCGCTACATACTTCTTTAGACAGAAGATACGGGACCCCCAAAGGAGCCCCGAATAGCGGAAGGGACCCCGTGTGCTTTGGTCCTCACAAGGGGAGGTATGTGTGCGGGTTGGGGTCATCCGCTTGGACAACTTATCGGCTCACGTGCTGAAACCCTTCAATCACTCGCACGCTTTCTGGAAGCTTGGATGGAACCTTTCCTTCACCGGGGTTGTAATGGATACTAGAAGCATTGGTGACCCGAGAGGCCAAAGATAGAGCGATTTGGAGGATGCGAGGCTCGCCAAGCAGGCGAGAAACGGAGACGTTGCGGCATACGAACGGCTGGTGCGCGAGCATCAGACGGTAGCTTTCCGCACCGCTTACAGCATTACGGGCGATGCCGCCGAGGCCGAAGACGCGGCCCAGGATGCGTTTATAAAAGCGTACCGAGCCCTGGATCGCTTCCGGACCGGCGCTCCTTTCAGGCCGTGGCTTCTGGCTATCGTCGCTAACGAAGCCCGCAACCGTCGGCGTTCGGCGAGCCGTCAGATGGGGCTCGTGGTGCGAGCGGCGGAGGAGAGCCCGGTCTCCGAGATGTCGCCGGATGCCGCGGCGGTCGTCTCCGAAAAGCGAGAGGAGTTATTGATGAACGTCGGGGCGCTCGGGGAAGGGGATCGGATGGTGATCTCCTGCCGATATTTCCTGCAACTCTCTGAGGAGGAGACCGCCGCGACCCTGGGATGCGCCCGTGGCACAGTGAAATCTCGACTCTCACGAGCGATAGCGAAACTGCGCGAGAAGATGACGAAGGAGGAAGATGCCGGATAACGGCCAACCCCCGGACAACGAGTTCGACCGCCGCCTCGAAGACCTGGGCGACCACGTCGAATATCCACCCACGCCCGATCTCGCCACCTCCGTCCGCGAAGGACTCCAGGGAGAGGATCAATTGCGTCCCTCGTTAGCTGGCTGGGTAGCGGCGGCGGTCGTCGTCCTGATCTCACTGCCAATCCTGGCCGGTATCGTATTCTCTGGCGGATTGGGAAGCGGCGGAGGAGCCGCAGTGAGCTCTTCGGACAGCGGAGCCTCCAGCGGCGGAGAAACGACGACGGAACAAGCGGACGCTCCCGCTGAGGAAACCTCGGCACTCTCCGAAGAAGAGACGATGGCCGAAGAGGAAGCGGATCAAGGGTTGGCCGAATCGGCTGGAGGGACCGCAGCCTCCTCTGCGTCTTCCTCCTCTGCAGCCTCTTCCGAGTCACTTGGGGAACCTTTCGAATTCGGATATGTCATCTCCCTAAAGGAAGCCCGTGAACTCTCTAACCCACCGCTTCTCTTGCCAACATCTCCGGGATACAAACGCCCGGATGAGATCTACGTCGGAAGCCAGCCCAACCAAGACGGCCTAGTGCTCGTCTACGGCATCCGCGAGACCTCTCCCCAACTAGGAGATTCGGAGATCGGAGCCATCTTGACCGCGTTGGACGGGGGTGTGCAACGATACACAACCGACACTAGCGCAACCAGCATTGAAGAAGTAACCGTCGGCGATGGCCGAGG
The DNA here is from genome assembly GCA_041747155.1 of Rubrobacteraceae bacterium. Lineage (GTDB taxonomy): Bacteria > Actinomycetota > Rubrobacteria > Rubrobacterales > Rubrobacteraceae > JACDDK01. Next base: position 699 of record JBGTFQ010000090.1, on the reverse strand, counting down.
GTATTGGTCGCCAGGTGGGATCGGCACTACGTCGCCGCTAGGCACCGCCGAGGAACTGCCAGGCAACGTTCTCGTGTGGGAGAGTGATGGGCGCGCACTACGACTGCAAGCGGATATTTCTAAGGATAAAGCCATCCAAATCGCCGAATCCGTGCGTTAAGTCGAAACTCTCTACTGGAAGGGTCCGTCTTCGGTCAGGATATCGGTCCAGGCACTCGTAAACTCCGGCAAGAGTAGAGTGTAGTGGTTCGCGCCTTTTACCAGGATCTCTTGTTGTATGCCCAGAGCTTCGGACATCGCTTCGAGGGTGGTGTCCGGGATCAAAGGCCGACTCCCCGGAAAGCAACCCTCGGATGCCCGAACTAAAGCTACCGGACACTGGATATCCCGCATCTCATCCAACGTCGGCGCCTGAGACGAAACACTCGCTGAATCCTCGCTAGCAGCTTCCGATACGCATTTGGGGCGGTAGCCGTCTTCCGTTTTTTCGAGGTCGTAGAGATAATAGTCAGCCATCTCCGGGGGGAGGTCGTCCGGTGTGATCCCACTTCCCGGAAACCAGAACCCCATCACTCAACTCTGATCGATCCGCGAAAGTGGGTCAATACAAACGCCACTAAAACTAGGTTCAGAGTTCGATGTCAAGAGGGTTGCCGCTTCGCTGGCGAGTGGTCTTGAGAAGTAGTAGCCCTGGGCCAG
>JBGTFQ010000089.1:0-32651 GCA_041747155.1 Rubrobacteraceae bacterium | reverse complement strand
GATCTACACACGCTCGACGGCGACAGCGTAGTAGTCGTGATGAGCCACCGAACCAACCTGGATTACGTCATCCTGGCGCACCTCTTTGATGGACGGGCAGTCTTGAGTTTCGCAGCTGGCGAGTGGGCGAGCGGCCCGGTGCTTGGACCCCTTGTCCGGGGGCTCGGCACCTATTTCGTGCGCCGTGACTCAGGGGATTCCACTTACCGCCGTGTCCTGGAACGCTTCGTTCAAACCGCCGTGGAGAGCCGTCTTACCCAGGCGATCTTCCTCGAAGGCGGCCTGACCCGCACCGGCCTACTCCGCGCACCGAAGATAGGTCTGCTCGACTATATGCTCCGCCATTTCGACCCGGACAATAGTCCGGATATAGTATTTGTACCGGTCGCGGCGGGGTACGACCGCATTTTGGAGGATATTTCCCTGATCCAGCTAAGAAAGCAAGGCGGAGGACGACCCAAACGCGGATGGCTTAGTCAGGCGTTCGCGAGCTTCGCCCTGGGCAACATCAGGCTCTATACTCGTGGCGGACGTGACCGACTCGGACGCGCCGTTGTGGAGGTTGGTTCGCCGGTCTCCTTTCGGGAGTATGCGGCTTCGCACGGGCTTGACTTGCGTGTACTCGAACGCGAAGATCGCATCCAGGAAGTCTCCCGATTCGCCGAGGAGATGATGTGGCGAATCTCCGCCGTCTCGCCGATCCTTCCCGTGCCGCTTCTCTCACACGTCCTATTGGAATCGGACGAGGAATTGTCCAGAAAAGCGCTCGAATCCGAGGTCGAGATACTAATTCAAAGTCTTCTGCAACGGGAAGCTCGCTTGCCAGTCGTTGAGGCCGCTCAAGTAGTGGAAGAAGGGTTGCGGATGCTGTTGTTGCGAGGTCTTGTCGTAGTGAGGAGTGGAGCATATTGCATAACACCGGGACAGGGGGAGGTGTTGCGGTATTACGCCAATGCGCTAGTTGCGGTGTTGGAGCCTGAGCACGCTAGCTCTTGACGAGGAGTCCGGCGTTAGCGAGTGTCTCGGCGAGTAGGGCTCGGCCTTGTGGAGTGCTAAGGAAGCCCCGGTGCGTGCCCTGGAACCATTCGATCCGAGGCTCGTCCCAGTGATGCCAGAGGAAATTAGCTTCGGCGGCGGTCACGACCCGGTCGGCTACTCCGGCGAAGATCGCCCGGTTCGCTTTGGGAACAAGGGGGTTTAAAGCGAGAGGGGAGACGGGGCGTAGAGTCTCGCTCATCTTCTCTTCGGTGACGCCGTGCTTGCGGAGTTGATGGCTGGTTATTGAGAGCGCGTTGCTCCAAAACAGGCGTGATGGATCGACGGCGGGATTGCACACGGCTACGCAGTCCAGGTTGTCGTCCAACGAGGCTAGGAGAGCAGCCACGTAGCCACCCAAGGATTCGCCCAGGATACCAATTCGCGGGGAGGATTCAGACTCTTTCAGATGCTGGATCATGCGCCGGATATCCCAGACGGCCTGGGCGCCTGCGTGCAGAGAGTCCATCACGTCGCCCGAGAGGATGCGGTCTCCACTGACGGGACCGACGCGGCGAGGGCCGTGGACCGGGAGTATGGGCAAGAGCAGGTTCAAGCCGAGTCCGTGGTGCAGGTGATCCGGCCTGAATAGCTTGAAACCGCCCTTTGGCGAGCCCATCCTTATTCCATGCACACACACGAGCCACGGTCTCGGCGGCCCCGGATGCCGCATCTCGTAAGCGTGCGCGGTCCGATTGTCCTCGTAAGAGAGCCAACGCTCTCGACCCGGCTCCTCTGGCCACGGCTCGTACCCGCTCTCGAAGACGAGGTGATCGAACTTTCGATCTCCGCTCCGCGTCCTCTGGACTTCGCTGGCCGCCAGCCCCGGTAGTTTCCGATGGTAGCTTGCCGGATTCTGGAGCCAGCCGCGTTCGTCGAACAGGGTGCGGGCATTGTCCATCTCGCGCCGGATGCGGGCGGCGTTCGAGCCAACGGCGAGCGGCCAACTCGTCAGCACGATCCCGGCCATCGACGCTTCGTCCCGGGCTGCGTTGAGGGCGAGATCCAAGCTTATCTCGGGCTCTGGCACGCCCGGCGGAACGGGTTGGCGGAACAGAGCCAGGTACCCCGCTGCCAGAAAACTCGCCCCGGAACCTACCAGCAACCCGACCGCCGCCGCCGGTCCAAGCACAAAGATATCCGGCACCGCCAATAATACTCCGACCGCCGCGCCGATTGACATGTACTGGAAGATCCGGGGGTCGACCAACAACAATAGATTGGAGAGTCCCGCACCTAACAGCAAAACTCCGGGTAACACCCCGGCGAAGAACCCCGGCACTCCGTGCCGAACCGCCAGGACCAACCACCCAGCACCCACAAGCACCGGCAACGCCGCCGTAAACCACCACCGAAACGTCACCGGAGCTACACCTCCTCTAAAAATATTTCTGACGAACGCAAAACCGTATTCTAACCCTCGTGGAAAACGACTCCGGCGAGCTTTCGGACGGGTTACATAAGTAGATCTGACTTTGGGTCTGACGTTGTGCTGCTTTTCAAAGCACTTCGCCGGGGGTAGCATCAGGTCTCGTCAGGATCGTCTTGGAACAGAGCGTTGACGTTAACGGTTGATTCGGAGTCGATGCAAGGACGAAACACTATGAGGTTCCAACAGGAGGAAGAGTATGACGGATAGCAACAATACTTTGAATGCGGCGGGGGCCGGAACTTTCGCCATCGGCGGAGATCTGGAAGTAAATCGCCTGGGATACGGTGCTATGCGGATCACGGGCGAGGGGATCTGGGGCGAGCCAGAGAACCCGGAAGAGGCGAAGGCGGTCCTAAAGCGCGTCGTCGAGCTTGGCATCAACCTTATCGACACCGCTGACTCGTATGGCCCGGATGTTTCGGAGCGTTTGATCGGGGAGACCCTCACACCCTACTCCGACGATATGGTGATCGCGACGAAAGCCGGACTTGTGCGCGGCGGTCCCGGAGACTGGAAGCCGAACGGTCGCCCCGAGCACATCCGCGACGCGATAGAAGGCAGCCTCAGTCGCCTGAAGCTCGAAACCGTGGACCTCTACCAACTCCACCGTATTGACCCGGAAGTACCGGCGGAGGAATCCCTCGGCACGATGTCCGATCTCGTTAGCGAAGGCAAGGTCCGCTACGTCGGCCTCTCGGAAATCAGCGTGGACGAGCTCCGTCACGCCCAGGGCATACTGCCGATAGCCTCCGTCCAGAACCGGTACAACCTAACCGACAAGGGTTCCGAAGACGTCCTCGAAGCCTGCGAAGCCGACGGTATAGCGTTTATCCCGTGGTTCCCGCTCGCTTCCGGTGAGTTGTCTCAGCCGGGTGGCCCGGTCGACGAGATCGCCGCCAACCACGACGCTTCGCCGGGACAGGTAGCCCTGGCTTGGTTGCTTCGCCGCTCGCCCGTGATGCTCCCGATACCTGGCACATCTTCGGTCGAACACCTCGAAGAGAACGTCGCCGGAGCTTCACTGCAACTGACGGATGACGAGTACACTGAGCTAACGAAAGTCTCGGGCTAGGGACCTTCGACCTTCCCCGGCGGTCTGGTTATTACGTCGGGGATGAGGTTACGGAAAGCCCGCAGCGTTTGAAACAGTCTTGACCGATTTTTATTTCCTTTCCTCGTAGGCTTGATCCTGCGGGGATTTTCCTTGCTTGCGGAGCTATTCGTATTGAACGGCTTCGACGATGTCTTTGCGGGCTGCTGCTCGGGCGGGTAGGAGGCCAGCGAAGACCCCGATAAAGAGACCGCCGGACAGGGCCAGTAACGCGGCGGTGGTTGGGTAGTGGAAGGTCACCTCGAAGCCGCTCGCGGAGGTTCCCCGGACAAACAGATATCCCAGAAGGGAGCCGACGATCACGCCTATCAGGCAGCCGAGACCCCCGATCACCACTCCTTCGTCCACGACGAGCCGCCCGACTTGAAACCGTGTCGCGCCGATGGCCCTTAGAACCCCGATCTCCTGTGTTCGCTCGAAGACGCTCATGGATAAAGTGTTGACCACCCCAAACGCCGCCACCGCTACCGAAACACCCATGATCGCGTAGAAAAACACGTACTGCCGCCCGAAATCCTGCTCTATCCGTTCCTTCCATTCCGCATTCGAGAGAAGCGTGAACTGTGGATAGTCTTTCAGGACCGCCCGGACGTCGCTTGTCAGGCGGGATCTCTGAGCTCCCGGCGCAGCTTTTATGGCGAGCAACTCATCGTCCGTAACACCGAAATCACTGGAAAGCGTCTTTCGAGAGACGTAGACACCAGCCCCGCCGCCCAACACATCGTTGTCCACGATCCCCGCGATCCGGTACTTTTCGCGACCTTTCAAGCCCGAGAGCGCGAGGTTTGAGTCGACCCGGAGATCTCGGGAAGCGGCGAGTTGCTGACCTACGAGAGCTTCGCCGTCCCGCAACTTGGAGAAAGCATCTTTCGGTGTGCCGGAATCCGATACGAAATTTACCCGGAAGATGCTCTCATAGCTTTGTTCGACCCCGAAGACGAAGCTTGTCTCCGCGCCGTCGCGCCGGACGCTCGAAGCTAATCCTGTCGTTTCCTCCACGCCCGGAATTTCGTCTATTCTGTTCTTTAAGGTGGCCGAGAAGACCACGCCGGAGTCCTCGTTGGCTGGTTTTATGGCGTAGTCCGCACCCAGGGAGTCTTCCAGATAGCTGCTGATGGAGCCGAGGACGCTGTCGCCCAGGGCGCTGAAGGCTACGACCAGTGAGATACCGACCATGACGGCGGAGGCGGTGAGGGCAGTCCGGTTGCGGTTGCGGGTCGCGTTGGCCGCTGCCATACGGCCTTCCACGCCGAAGAACAGGCCCAGGATCGGGGCGAAGAGAGTCGCTAGTGGGGTGACCAGAGCCGGGATCAGGAGCGACACACCCAGGAAAGTGCCCACGACACCCGCGATGCCGGAGGCGTAGATCCAACCATCCAAGTCTGTCGAAAGGTTTCGGGACAGGTAGAGGATCCAGGGCGCTCCAACCCCGATCAACGCCAACCCTATCACCGGCCCAACCCAGGAAACGGTCTTCGTGGAGCGACCGGAGAAAACACCAGCACGGGCTCGCATCGCCTCAACCGGACTCACGCGACCAGCCCGCAAAGCCGGATACAGAGCCGCCGCCACGGTAACGAGAACTCCTACGGTGAGCGCCGAGACCAGGGCGAAGGGGGAGAGGACTAGGCTTGTGATCTCGAACAGAAAAGCTTTTCCAAAGAGGAAGACGAGCCCCCGAGCCATCCCGTAACCAAATAGCACTCCGAGCGCTGACCCGACGATCCCAAGTGCTACGGCTTCAAGGACTACGGAGCGGGCGATCATGGTCCTCGTAGCCCCGAGCGCCCGCAACATCCCAAGCTCTCGCGTTCGTTCAAGCACTGTCATGGAGAGTGCGTTGAAGACCAGAAAAGCGCCCACGAACAACGAAGTACCCGCAAAGAACAACAACGAGATCTGAAACCCCTGCAACTGACTCCCAACCTGGGCCGTGCGCGTCTCCGAACGCTCTACCTGAAACCCATCCCCGAGCCGCGACTGCAACGTCTTCCGCAACCCCGCCACGGCTCCATCCTCACTGGATTCCACGGCGATCCCCGAAACCTTGCCCGGTTTATCGAAAGCCTTTTGGGCGAAAGGCAGCGGTGCCATACCGAAGGCCGAACCGCCAAAAGAGCCACCCGGTATTCGGAGCGTCCCGACCACCTCGAATTTCTCCGACCCTTTTGGAGTCGCGACGGTCACGGAATCCCCGGCACTAACCCCGATCTCCTTGGCCGCGCCTTCATCTAACGTCAACTCCGCGCCGTTCTTTGGGAACCTTCCGGTGGAGAGATCAAACCCCGTAGCCAACGCCGCCGACTCGGGCTCCACACCAAAGAGCCGCATTCCGCGTACTTCGGGCGAACCCCCCTTTTTCTCTACGAGTAACGAAGCTGGAAGCGAGAGGCGTGGCGCGACTGAGGCTATACCGTTTGTCTCGCGGACTTTATCGACGGCCTTCGTGTCGAACGCGCCACTTCCTCCGGCGGCGGTGACGATGATGTCTGCGGCTCCGTAGGCTTTGGAGTAGAGGTTCGTGAACGTCGAGGACATCGTGGAGGAGAGGGTCAACACCCCAAAAACGATGCCAACGCCGAGCACGATTCCGACGGTGGTCAACAGGGCTCGTTGCGGTCGGCCACCGAGGTTTCGCAGCGAGAGGTCTCCAAAACGGCGCAACTTCATGCCGCGAGTCTAGCCCATCATCATTGGCCGGTGTTATCGGCTAGACTCATGGCGACAAGGCCGAAGAGCGTGGAGGATTTTCTATGGAGTACGGTGGAGGCGGAGTTCCGGAGCGTCAGGGGCACAGCAAGCTTGGGATCTCATCGGTAATCATCGCCGTTTTGGCGACGTTCGTGATCGTGATTCTCTTTATCGTCGCGGGCTCCGTGGCAAGCACGCTATTCGAGGGCCAAGACCCAGCGAACATAGACCCGCAGAGCATACAAAGCTCCCCCGAAGCGACCACCCTGGCTATCGTTGGAGTCGGCATCCTGGGGAGCTTTGTACTATACCTTTTGGGCCTAGTTCTGGGAGTGGTCGGTATCTTCCAGGGTCGCAAGAAGCGGCTGTTCGGTATCCTGGGGGCGGTCCTGAATGGGTTGGTCCTGCTGGCGGTTGTATTGCTGTTCATTATCGGAATAGTTCTTAGTGCGGCGGGGGCTCAGACTTAGAAGCTCTAGCCGGACGACTCCAGGTTCTTTATTTTCTCGAAGACGCTATCGGCGTTTGGGTCGCGCATCTCATCTACCACCTGACCGTCCGAGAGAAAGACGACTCTATCCGCTGTTGCCGCCGCTCGGGGATCGTGGGTGACCATGACGACGGTCTGTCCGTAACGCGCCGCTGAGGTCCGAAGTAACTCTAAAACCCCGGCGCCGGTCTTTGTGTCGAGGTTGCCGGTAGGTTCGTCGGCCAGGATTATGTCTGGGTTTCTTACGAGGGCTCGGGCTATGGCAACGCGCTGCTGTTCGCCGCCGGAGAGTTCGTCCGGTCGGTGGTTTCGACGGTTCTCCAGCCCGACGAGATCCAGTAGTTCTGTTAGGCGATCCGCGTATCCATCAGGCTTACCGCCGGAGATCAGGACGGGCAGCAGCGCGTTCTCTTCGGCTGACAGCGTCGGTATGAGGTTGAAGAACTGGAATACGAAGCCCATTCTTTCGCGGCGCAGGTGCGTCAACTTCTTATCCGACATCCCGGATAGGTCTTCGCCACCGACGATCACCTTTCCGCCGGAAGGCTGGTCGAGAGCCCCGAGAAGGTGCAGCAAGGTGCTCTTGCCGGAGCCGGATGGACCCATGATCGCGGCGAACTCTCCGGGTGGGAAGTCCAATGAGATTCCCTTCAACGCTCGTACGGCGGTGGAGCCTTCGCCGTGGGTCTTTATGAGATTCCGCGCTTCTACCGCTGAGTTTCTCTGACCTTCCACGAGCCGAGTATAGACGCTCGATACTGTTTGTAACTCTCCTACGTTGCTGGTAGACTCCGTCTCGCAAATCTATAAGCCCCTGCTTCGCGGGATACACCCTCGAAGCCGCATCCAGACCAGAGGAGGCAGAGATCGACACTTATGAAGTAATGCTTATAGTTATCCCGGAACTCGACGCGGAACAGGTCGAGAGCACGGTGGAGCGTTTTCGGACGGTTATCGACCGGACGGGAGGTGAGGCTGGTGACCCGAATCCGTGGGGCAAGCGCAAGCTGGCCTACGAGATAGACCACCGGGCCGACGGTTTCTACGTCGTGATGGAGTTCAGCATCGGTGAGCGCACCTTGACGGAGCTAAAGCGCATCTTGCGCGTCTCGGACGATGTTCTGCGGCACATGATCGTCAAGCTCCCCCCGAATTACGCGCACCAAACGCTCTCCGAAGGCGCGTTGGACGACGAACCCGCCGAAGTCGCGAGCTAGGGAAACTGGGACTAAATGACCATTCAGGAGGTAAGTTAGATGGGTCGTAAAAGAGGCGGTCCGCGGCGGGAACGCCCGATCAAGCCAAAGCCGTGCGTGTTCTGCAAAGAGGACATCAACTACGTGGACTACAAGGACTACAATACCCTGCGCCGATTCACCTCGGAGCGCGGTAAGATCCGTGCCCGCCGCGTGACGGGGCTCTGTCCTCAGCACCAGCGTGAGGCCGCCGTAGCCATCAAGCGCGCCCGCGAGATGGCGCTCCTGGCCTACGTGGCCGGATAGCCGGGAGGAGAATCATGCAGGTCATCCTTATTCAGGACGTGGAGAAGATCGGGCAGCGCGGAGACATCGTGGACGTGAGCCGCGGGTATATCCGCAACTTCCTAGCCCCTCGGGGTCTCGCGGAAGTAGCGACTCCGGCGAAGATGGAAGAGGCTCGCCGCCAGATGGCGGAGGCCGAGGAACGCGACCGTCGCCTCGCCGAACAGGCCGGAGAGATCGCCGCGACCCTCAACAAGAGTGTCATTACCATTGAGGCTCGCACGGGCGAAGACGAAAGAATTTTCGGCTCCGTAACCGCCGCCAATATCGCCTCAGCCATCGAACGAGCCCGAGGAGTTCGAATCGACCGGCGGAGGATCCAGCTAACAGAGCCCATAAAATCCCTCGGTACTCACCAAGTTCCCGTGCAAGTCCACGGCGACATCGAAGCTACCGTAAAGGTCATCGTCGTACCGAAACTCTAGGCAATGGCCTAAAGCTCAATCATAAGTTCAGGCACAACCTGAACCAAAAGGTAAAGGACTCCGTCTTGTAACGGGGTCCTTTTTGGTGCATCCTAAGTAGTCCTATGGAGCGGCGAGGGAGGATGCGGAGCGTCGAAACGAGGGCTGACGCGGCCCGCGTGCCGCCCCACGACCTGGAGGCCGAGCGGGCTGTCATAGGTGCGATGCTTGTCTCGGAGACTGCGGTTTCGGCGGTTGCCGAGAAGGTCGAAGCGGGGGATTTCTACTCTGAGACGCATAGGGTTATCTACGCGACCATGATGAAGCTTTACTCGCGTGGGGATCCCATAGACCAGTTGACGCTTACCAACGAGCTCCGGAGTTCTGGGGAGTTTGATCGGGTCGGCGGGCGAGCCTACGTGTTCCAGATCGTCGAGAGCGTACCGACCACCGCAAACGCCGGACGTTACGCTGACATCGTGCGGGGCAAGGCTCTGTTGCGGGCCGTTATAGATGCGGGCAGCCGGATCAGCGAGGATGCGTTCCGGGAGCCCGAGGACGTTGGAGAGGCTTTGGATTCCGCTGAGCAGCTAATCTACAGCGTCTCCAACAGAAGTCTGCGGGATCACCTCGCGCCAGTCTCGGAACTCGCTTCGAGCGCGCTGGAGATGATCCAGAAGCTCTACGAGCAAGAAGGCGAAGTCACCGGGGTAGAGACAGGTTTCGAGGATCTCGACCGACTAACCACGGGTTTCCACAAGAGCGACCTCGTAGTATTGGCTGCTCGTCCGGCCATGGGGAAAACCGCGATGGCCCTGAACGCCATATGGCACGCGGCGGGGGAGAAAAAAGCTCCGGTGGCGATCTTCTCGCTTGAGATGAGCAAGGAGCAACTCGTGCAGCGGCTTATCTCCCAGACCACTCGCATACCGACACAATCACTGCGTAGCGGCAACGTAAAGGCCGAGGACTGGCCGAAGTTGTTGCATGGGGTGGCGGAGGTCAGCAAGGCGCCTATTTGGATCGACGACACCGCCGGAGTCTCGCTGATGGAGATGCGAGCTAAGACTCGTAGGCTGGCTTCGCAGCTAAACGCCGCCGGGGGACAGCCGCTCTCGCTCATCGTGGTCGACTACTTGCAGTTGATGATCGGCAACGGTCGCGAGAACCGACAGCAGGAGATCGCCGAGATCAGCCGCGGACTGAAAGTGCTCGCTCGCGACCTCGACGTACCCGTCCTCGCCATAGCGCAGCTAAGCCGCGCCGTCGAAGCCCGCCATGACAAACGCCCCATGCTCTCCGATCTTCGCGACTCCGGCGCAATCGAGCAAGACGCGGACATGGTGATGTTTCTCTACCGTGACGAGTACTACAACCCGGATTCCGACGACAAGGGCATCGCCGAAGTTATAGTCGGCAAACACCGGAACGGTCCTACCGGCAAGATCCAGCTAGCCTGGCTGGAGCAGTACACCAAATTCGCCTCCCTCGCTCGGCGCTAAAGTTTTTCAGAAGATGTGCCAATAACCACGACCACGGTACAAAAATATACAGAGTTGGAGAGAAATATGCGGCGTTCGATCATACTTTCGACCCTTGTCGTATTGCTGATGACCGCCGCCGGTGTAACCGTCGCCCAAGAACGAACCTCCACACCCCCAGAAACCACAACCGTCGAGGCCACTGAGGAAGAGTCCGAAGAAACCACAACCCCCGAAGAAGAATCTGACGAAACCGAAGATACCGTAGCCGAAAAACCCGAGAAAGATGAGACTTCACGCCCCGGATCCGAAGAAGACGAGACTACGGATAACGAGCCCGATGACCGGGACCAAACTGACGAGGCCGAAGAACCCGATGACTCCGATAAGCCAGACGGAGCCGCTTCGAAGCCGAAGAAGGGCAAGCCAGCGGGAGTCGGAAAATCCTCGGCTAAGAAGTCCGAAAAGTCTGAGAAGTCCGGTGTCAAGAAGGCCGACGGCAAACCGGCGAAGAAGGCTGGTAAGGGCATCGGTAGCAAGGCGGGCAGGGTTACGGTGTGCCACAAGGGCAAGAAAACCTTGAGTGTCGGGGCGCCCGCCGAGGGAGCTCACGTGAGGCATGGAGACGCTGTGGGGGCCTGCAGCTAGTAGAATCTCATCCCGGTAGGTTTGTTTGGCGAAACCTTGTTGGGAGGCGTTTTGCTGTCGTCGGAGAAGTTCGACTACTCGCTGGATTTCGATAATACGGACTTTCGGGAATCGCCCCATCTGTACCGGGTTGGGAAAGGCGAGCAGGGCGTTCTCATGGTCCAGCCTTATAAGGCGGAGATCCTCCCTCACTGGCGTTTCAAGAACGAGGAAGTCGCCCGCGAATCGTCCGAGAAGATCTATGCTCTCTTTGTCGAGTATCGTGAGACCGACGACTTTCCCGGCATGGATATGTCCCGCAAGTTCCTACAGATGGGCTACACTCGCGCTCGCCGCTACGCCAACCACAAATCCGGCAAAAAGTACGATGCGGACGGAAAAGTGCGACCGCAAGACCCGGAAGCTGTTGATGGCGAGAAAGCCCGAGCCGCCCGGATCTTCTACGAAAAATACGTGCTCGCCCGCGAGGACGAGCACTACAAAAAGCGTCGCATGGAGTGGGTCGAGAAGCTCGGATGAGCTTCTACTTGATCGCCGCTCCCATCGCGTGATACCCGCCGTCAACGTGGACTAGCTCGCCGGTTGTGGCGGGCCACCAGTCCGAGAGCAGGCTGACGACCGCTCGCCCGACGGGTTCGGGGTCAGTGGTGTTCCATCCCAGCGGAGCTTGCTTTCCCCACTCGCCTTCGATCTGCTCGAACCCGCTGATGCCTTTGGCGGCCAGAGTCTTGACCGGCCCGGCGGCCACGAGGTTCACCCGGATGCCCCGCTCCCCGAGATCCCGCGCTAGATACCGTGACGTACTCTCCAGCGCGGCCTTCGCCACGCCCATCCAATCGTAAGCGGGCCACGCTATGCGAGCATCGAAGTCCAACCCAACGATCGAAGAACCCGACGGCATAATGTCCGCCAACCCAACCGACAGCGCCTTGAGCGAGTACGCAGAGGTCTGTACGGCGGTCGCCACGGACGGCCACTCGGTCGTCAAGAAGTTCCCGCCCAGAGCATCATCCGGGGCGAAAGCGATAGCGTGAACGATGCCATCCAGCGTTCCCCAGCGTTCCTTCAGGTCTGCCGCGACGGCTTCGATATCTTCGGGTTTGTTCACGTCCAGTTCCAAGACAGGTGGGACCGGGTCCAGGCGTTTGGCGGTGCGGTTGGTTAGGCTGGCGACCCGGCCAAAGCTTGATAGCACGACTTCGGCTCCCTGTTCCACGGCTAGTTGGGCGGCGGAGTAAGCGATGGATCTCCGATCCAGAACTCCGGTTACGAGGATCTTCTTGCCTTCAAGGATTCCACTCATCAAACTCTCCCAACTAAAGGTCTCTGGCCGCGAATAGTCTAGGGGATGACTCGGAGGCTCGCCAGCTTGTTTGGAGGGCGGAGTTACGCGCCGGTCGATTTAAGTTTAGAATCTTCCTCGTGAATTTTGCCGAACGCATGCGAGTACGCTACACCGGGTTGGCCCGTCGGGCTCTCTCTGGGCCACCTTCCGCGCTTGAAGCTCTCGAAGAGATGTCCTCCGTTAAAGTTCCCGTGGCGCACAAAGCTCTCAGCATCTTCCTCGGGCTCGGAGTCGCCCTGACGGCACTCGCGCTGTACATCGGCACGCTTGCCCCGACGGTTCTCTATTACGACCCGCGCGGCATCTACGATTCGGTTACCTTTCAGGTCTATTCCTACATCTTGGATATACCGCATCCTACCGGATACCCGACGTTTACCATGCTCGCACATCTCTTTACTTATCTGCCGTTTGGGGATGTGGCGTACCGAGTTAATCTGGCTTCCGCCGTCTTTGGGGCGGCTGCGGTTCTGCTGGTCTTCGCGGCTTGTCTGGCTATAACGGGTCGGCGTTGGGCTTCGGCGGGGGCGACGTTGCTCTTCGCGGTGAGCGAGGCTTTCTGGAGTCAGGCGGTTATCGCCGAGGTCTACACCCTGAATGTCCTGATGGTGATGCTGGCGCTGGTTACATTGTTGTACTGGCAGCGTCGCCGGACGGACAGGCTTCTATTGCTAGCCGCGTTCTTGATAGGTTTTGCCATGACAAACCACATGACCAGCGGGCTCTTGTTGCCTGCGGCCATCGTCTTCGTTTTTCTGGTGGATCGTAGCCGTCTGAGAGAATGGCGTTTGATCCTGAAGGGTGCCGGACTGTTTATTCTGGGTCTTACGCCGTATCTCTATCTGCCGATACGAGCTTCGATGAATCCTCCAGTCAACGAGATGGACCCGTCGACTTTGGGGAACTTCATCGCACTCGTAAGCGGCCAGAAGTTCGAGAACCGCATGTTTGTCTACTCGCCGCTGGAGCTTCCTGGAAGGCTGATGTCTTACTTTGGGCATCTAGTGGATCAATTCAGCCCCGCGTTTCTGGCGGTGGCTTTGTTCGGGGCGTTCTACCTGAGTCGCAAGAACCGAGCCGTGTTCGCGATGTTGATTTTTCTGTATCTCGGGTGGCTGTTCTACGCGCTGGAGTACAACATAATTGACGTGTATCTGTATTACATACCGACCTATCTCATTATTTGTTTGTTTGTGGCGGTTGGTTTTGGGACGGCTCTGGACCTCGCCGCCGCTTCTATGGATGATTTCTCGGACGTCAAACGTGTGGGTGTACTGGGAATCCTCGCGGTACTCATGTTGCTCGCGCCAATACCCGGCATCGAGTCGACCGCGACAGCTGTGGACCGCTCCGAAGACTATCGAGGACGCGAGATCGTGGAGTCCGTAGCGAGCGAGGCCGAGAAGGATTCGACTATCCTGCATAACGGCAGCTCCGTCTGGTATCTACCACTCGTAGAGGGGCGCCGCACCGACCTGACCGTGCGAGACCCGTTCCCCGCCGGAGATTGGACTCTTCGCAGCCCCCGCTGGCTCGACGTGGCCCAGAGGCACCTAGACGATGGCAGGGTGTACATAATCTTTCCTGGCACATCGGCCGCCAACAATGCGCGCATTTTTAACGAAGCAGGCTATGATCTCGTTCCAAGCAAGAAGGGTATCTTCTACGAAGTAGTCCGCCGCGAACGGACAAGAGACTGATCGGGCCGGTCGGCGCAGCTACTCTTTCGCGTTTGTTTGTTCCAGGGATTGACGGGCGTATAAGGCGTTTACGCGGGCTTGCCAGGCTAGCAGATCGTAGCGCTGGTCCTTGAGTTTCTCTTTGTCTCGTTCTTCGGCGATGTTGTTCTTTTCGAGGGGGTCTTTTGACAGATCAAAGACCTCCTCCGGGCGGTTGCCGAAGTGGTAGATGTACTTCTCGTCGCCCTTGATGCTCGTCAGGCAGGAACTCTCGCGGTAGCAACTCGCCACCAGAGTTCGGTCCTCTAATGGGGCTAGCATCGAAGCTCCAGGATACTCGCCGCCCTCGACCTCGTAGTCCAGAGCGTCGGCCACCGTCGGTAGTACATCCATCTCGTTTACGGGGGTTTCTATTCGGCGGGCTTTGTCTTTACGGGGATCGTGCACGAGGAGCGGTATGTGGAGTCCTTCGTTGTAGATGGTGTTGTCGTGTTGAAAGAGGTCGTGCTCCCCGAAACCCTCGCCGTGATCGCCGAGAATCACGAAGACCGTATCATCGTACAGTCCGAGGTCTTTATATTGCTGGAAGAGTTTCTGGAGAAAGCGGTCCTGGTACGCGATGGTGTTCAGGTAGTTGTTCACGGTCTCGTCGTCGGAGAGTTTCTCGCCCTCGTAGCTCTCGGGTACGACGTAGTCGTGGTGGGGCGTGACCGTCAGGTAGGTTGCCAGGAACGGCTGATTCTTGCCGGTTCCTTCCAGCCACTTGCGGCTGGGGTCTAGCATGATCTCATCCTCCCAGCCGAAGTAATTCGCTCGGTCGTAGAGAGCTTTGTCCATGCCGTCAACGGGAAAGAACTCGTCGTAGCCGAAGCTGCCGACTAGTTCTCGACGACGCTCGAACTCTTCGGTCGCCGACTGAAAAAACACGCTCTTGTAGCCTTGTTCCCCGAGTAGATCCGCGACGCAGCGAGAGGGAATGGCACCGGGGTCGGCCTCGCTGTTCTGGGAGTCGAGCGGTGGCGGAACGCCGCACAGCGTCGCTACGAGCGCTTTGGAGGTGTGCGGCACAACCGCGTAGGCGTTCTCGGCCATTAGGCTCTCGTCGGCCAACTCATCCAGAAACGGAGTGGTTTCTATGTCTTCGTTGTAAGGGGTTGTCGAACGGGCGCGGGTCGATTCCAGAAAGACCATGACCACATTCCTTTTGTCGGTCTTGGGAGTCTCTACCAGTCGGGTGTCGGTTGGCGGTTCCTCATTCTCCATATCCGCCCGGACGCGGTCGTTGATCTCCTCAAAGTCTGGGGCGGTTAGCTCGACGACGAAGATGTTGACAAGAGCCGCCCGTGAGAAGGAGTTGCTCGCTCCTGTCATGCTGGGCAACGCTGAGAGTACTAACAGCGGGATGGCCGCGGCGCACAAGATTACCGGCACGCCCGAGCCGACTACCGGGCGGGAATTCGAATCAGTGGAGTCTTCGACTGTATCCGTCGGCAGATGCCAGGAGCCGGTGGCGAAGAGCGTGACCAGCAGTGGACCGGCAAGACTGTAGAACAGGACCAGTGAGATCAGGGTCCAGTGAAGAAGGGTCATCTCGGAGCCTACCGCCGCCTGGATCTCGTCGAAGGTAGAGAACGATACGGCGAGAAGGTTGTAGTCGAGCGCGGAGCCTGTAGTCTGGAAGAAGAAATGCGCGACCGTGACCAGCAGCACGAGCCCGATGCTTGTCAGATGGAAGAGAGCCAGCAAAATACCTCTCGGTATTCGGGAGTGAAAAATGGCGAAGAGCCCGAGCCAGAACACCGCGTAACCCAGGTTGAAGAAGACGTCCGAACGCATCTGATCCAGAAACCCGAGCGGACCTGGCACGGATGCTTGAGTAAAGACACGTACGATCTTCAACACAATGCTGTACGTGAAGATAGGGACGAGAAGAGCGAGCAAGTAGATCCAGTCCCCCCTGGTTAAAAGAGACCGCAGTTTTGCCGAAATTCCCGCTCTGCCCGAACTTGTATCCATAAAGATCGAAAAAGTTTAACAAATATTTCATACGTAGCTTCTTTTGGGAGCTCGAAAATCCTGGTTCACAAGCCGCTCGGGTTGACCGGAAATCCCCGGACAGCTATCTTTCGGACGGAGCGTGCGTTGTCGCCGCGTCCTTTGGGACGGTTTTGGGTGGCCGGACGTGTGGAAAATGGGGAAGTGATAGACAAGCGCCGGACTTTTACCGGCACGAGGGAAGGGATGTGCATGAGCGAAGAGCAGAGCGAGACACGTACTTACGAGCCGCCAGAAGAGTTCGCCTCACAAGCGAACGTCAGCGACGCCTCGGTATACGAGACAGCGGCGAACGACTACGAAGCGTTCTGGGCGGAGCGAGCCCGCGAGCTTCACTGGTTCGAGGACTTCGACACGGTGCTCGACTGGAACCCGCCGGACGCGCAGTGGTTTATCGGAGGAAAGCTCAACGTCGCCTACAATTGCCTGGATTATCAGGTGGAGCAAGGCCACGGCGACAAGAAAGCCCTGATCTGGGAGGGCGACGAGCCGGACGATACGAAGACCTACACCTACTCCGAGCTCATGGCTGAGGTAGCGAAATTCGCTAACGTCCTCAAAGACCTCGGCGTCGGCAAAGGCGACCGCGTCGGCATTTATCTTCCGATGGTTCCGGAGCTCGCCATCGCGATGCTGGCCTGCGCCCGCGTCGGAGCGCCGCACTCGGTTGTCTTTAGCGCGTTCTCGTCTGGTTCCCTGCGTGACCGGCTAAACGATGCCGAAGCGAAGCTTCTTATAACCGCCGACTCTGCGCCTCGTGGCGGCAAGGTTTCGCCGATCAAGGAGAACGCCGACAAGGCATTGGACGATAGTCCGAGTGTCGAGAACGTTGTGGTGGTGCGGCGCACGGGCGACGACGTGCCGATGACCGAAGGGCGGGATCACTACTGGCAAGACCTCACGGCGGACGCGAGCGACGATTGCCCCGCCGAACAGATGGACTCCGAGGACATGCTCTACATCCTGTACTCGTCCGGCTCTACGGGTAAGCCGAAGGGCATCGTCCATACGACGGCGGGATACCTCACGCACGTCAAGGCGACCAACAAGTGGGTCCACGATCTCAAGGACGACGACGTGTATTGGTGCACGGCGGATGTCGGCTGGGTGACGGGACATTCGTACCTCGTCTATGGACCGCTCTCCAATGGTGGGACTAGCGTCATGTTCGAGGGAACGCCCGCGTATCCCGAGAACGACCGCTGGTTCGACATCATCGAGAAGCACAAAGTCACGGTGCTCTACACGGCCCCGACGGCGATACGGGCGTTCATGAAGAACGGGACCGAGCCGCTCGAAAAGCACGATCTCACGTCGCTGCGACTTCTCGGGACGGTGGGAGAGCCCATCAACCCTCGGGCGTGGGAGTGGTACCACGACAACGTTGGTGGCGGACGCTGTCCGATAGTCGATACCTGGTGGCAGACGGAGACCGGGGGAATCATGATCACACCGCTCCCTGGCCTTACGACAGCCAAGCCGGGTAGCGCGACGTTCCCGTTCCCCGGCATCGAAGTTGGCCTCTACGACGAGGAGGGCAACGAGATCGAGGGTGCTGGAAAAGGCAACCTCGTCGTAAAGAAGCCCTGGCCGGGAATGCTCCGCACGCTCTACAAAGATCCCGAGCGTTACAAGGAGACGTACTGGGAGAAGTACGGCGACACGTACTTCGCCGGTGACGGAGCCCTGCGCGATGAGGACGGCTACTACACGATCACCGGTCGCGTGGACGACGTGATGAATGTCTCCGGCCACCGGGTGAGCACGGCGGAAGTCGAGAGCGCGTTAGTCTCGCACAAGGCTGTAGTCGAGGCGGCGGTCGTCGGCAAGAACGACGAGGACAAGGGACAGGCAATCTTCGCCTACGTCATTCTCGGTGGGGATCAAGAGACCAGCGAAGATTTGATGAGCGAGTTGAGAAAGCACGTCGGGCAGGAGATCGGGCCGACGGCGAGGCCGGATCAGGTGGTCTCCGTGGACGAGCTGCCTAAGACGCGGAGCGGCAAGATCATGCGCCGCATCCTGCGCGGTATCGCCGAAGGTGAACAAGACCTCGGTGACACGAGCACGCTCGCTGACCCAAGCGTCGTGGACACACTGCAGGAGCAAGCCTCAAAACAGAGCTAAACGATACACCGGCGAGATAGAAGAGGAGCGGATCCGAAAGGGCCGCTCCTTTTTTGGTGCGGAAAGTGAGACTTTTTAGCGGCTGATCCGTATAAGAGTGTAGTAAAATACTTGCAATCAGAAACCCTTTCGAGGAGGACCAAGTGTTCGGTTATTTCTTAGTAATGATCGTGGGAGCGGCAATATCAGGGCTCGTTGCTCTGTGGTTGCGAAGCACTTACGCCAAGTATTCGCAGCAGATGAGTAACAGCGGCATGACGGGCGCGCAGGCGGCCCGCATGATCCTGGACCGCAACGGCCTGACGAGCGTTCGCGTCGAGCCGGTGGCCGGTAACCTGACCGACCACTACGACCCGCGCAGCAAGGTCGTGCGGCTCTCGGAGGCGAACTACTCCAAGCCGTCCATCGCCGGTGTCAGCGTGGCGGCCCACGAAGTCGGCCACGCCATCCAAGACCACAACGGATACTTGCCAATGAAGTTGCGCTCCGGGCTCGTCCCGATAGTTAACTTCGGCGGACAGCTCTGGACCCCGCTATTCATCATGGCGATAGTTATAGGCGTGGGTACCGGTTTCGGGCAGTTGTTGATCCAGTTGGCCGTTATCGCCTTCGCAGGTGTGCTGATCTTCCACCTAGTAACCCTGCCGGTGGAGATCAACGCTTCCACCCGAGCCTACGGACTTCTGACCAACTACGGCATTCTCTCGCGCAACGAGGCGAGCGGTACCAAGCGAGTGCTCTCGGCGGCGGCTGGCACCTACATCGCAGCAGCTCTAACTTCGCTGCTGACGCTGCTCTACCTGCTGCTCTTGAGCCGTCAGTAGACTTAGAACGACGATAGAACCACTCAATGAGGGGGCGGAGCATAAGCTTCGCCCCCTTTTTCGATGATGAGTAAGACCTCTACGAAGGAGAACGCCAGATGAGTTTTGGGACTGCCCGGCAAACTTCTTACGCCTCGACGGCGGCTCAGGCTGTGCCGGGGGAGCGAGCGGCGTTCATTCGGATGACGTACACGCATCTGGCTGGGGCTATCTTTGTCTTCGCCCTGTTGGAAGCGGCGTTGCTCAACGTGCCGGGTGTCGAGCGGCTGGTCGGTCTTCTGACGTGGAGTTGGTTGCTGACGATCGGGTTGTTCATGGTGGTCTCGTTTTTGGCTGATCGTTGGGCTCGAAGCAATGTTTCGCGGGGGATGCAGTACGCAGGGCTCGGGTTGTATATCGTGATCGAGGCGATCATCTTTCTGCCGTTGATGTACGTGGCAAGCTCGTTCGCTCCGGGGGTTATTCCGGCGGCGGGAGTTCTGACGGCTGTCCTGTTTCTCGGGCTGACGACGATTGTCTTTACTACGGGGGCCGATTTCTCCTTTATGCGGGGGGCTCTGGTGATCGGAAGTTTCGTCGCTTTGGGTCTGATCGTGGCTAGTTTGATCTTCGGGTTCAATCTCGGTGTGATTTTCTCGGTAGCCATGATCGGGCTGGCCGGTGGCTACATCCTCTACAGCACCTCGGCGATTATGCGCGACTACCGAACGGACCAGTACGTGGCCGCAGCCCTCTCGCTGTTCGCGAGCGTCGCCCTGATGTACTTCTACATCGTGCGCCTTCTGATGGCTCTCCGTCGCTAGGGCAGACAAAGAAATCTTCAGGGTGACTTGTTGCCCCATTCGTAAATCATCTTGTGAACTTATCTATCGCGATGCTGGTGGGCAGTGCTAAAATGCGCTCTATTATGGACGGCGTAAAGAAGATAACGAAACGCCAGCGGCGGCTCCGAAACGTTGGCGAACCGCATCCCTGGGAGCCCAGGCACATGAAGCTCTCCGGGACGCGATTCGCGGAGTCTGTCACGGACCCCGCCGGGCGACGTAACCTCGCGGTGGGCGTGGTTCAACATCTGTGGCGTTCGCCGGTTCCGTTTCTAGGGTTCTATCCGCCGGAGGGCGTGAAGGTCACGGAGAATCGGGTCTACACCCCGACTTCGCCTAAGCTCGTGGACGACACCGATTACCTTGCGGGGGCCGAGGCGCACAAGCAAGCGTTTGCCAAGGATCTCTCCGAGGGCATGGTTCCAGCGGGGATGTTGCCCGGATACTTCGATGTGCCGACCGACGAGGGATGGAGCATGACCCTGGATCTCCCTTCCAGGAGACTCGAATTGACGGATGCCTGGGGGATGGCTTCGGAGCACGAACTTTCGGGGGATGTCGCGCCGTTCGTGTGGTCGTATCGCTACTGTGGATTCTGCATTGTGACCATCTTCGACAAGGACATCGAAGCCCTACGCGACGATCTGCTGTTCGTCGCCAAGCGTGAAGGCGTGTTATTGAAGTGGGGTCGGACAGCCGCTTGAGGGCTGTGGCTTTAGGTGAGGTAGTGTTGTAGTGGGTATAATGGTCTCACTTGAGGGTATACGGAAATATAGGCTCATCATAAGTCCGCGAGAGAGGTGGTTGCAAACATGCTGATGAAGCACGACACCGGAGGCTTCGCCGCCACTAGCGCACCGGAGGGTTTCGGCGTCGAGGATTTCGAGGCTGCGGGCCTCAGAGTAGTGGAGCGTCGGTTTGGAGCTAAGGATATGATCTTCGCTCCCGGCGACCGCGACGATCAACTCTATTTCCTTCTCTCCGGGACGATACGGCTCTACAAACTTTACGGCGAATACAAAGAGGCGACTACCGCAATGTTGCGTGAGGGCGGCATCTTCGGAAAGCTAAGCCTCGTTGAAGGCCGCTGGCAGGATGTCTTCGCCGAAGCCGTGACCGATGTGAGCGTCGCGAGTATTCGGAAGGACTCCATTGAGCGTTCCGTCAAGACCAATCCAGATTTCGCCCTAAAGCTGTTCTCGTCGTTCGCCGAGCGTCTACGTCAGTCCGACGAAGTGATAGAGAGTTTGTTGCACCGGGAGGTCTCCACGCGCCTTGCTACTCTGCTAATGAACTTGGGTGAGCGTTTCGGGGAGAACGGTGGGGTTGGGATCACGGTCGATGTCCGACTCACGCATCAGGATCTCGCAAACATGATCGCCTCTACCCGCGAAGCTGTCTCAAAGGTTATGAGCGAGTTTCAACGCGACGGCGTTATAGAGACCCGAAATCGTCGCATAGTCATTCTGGATCGCGAGGTTCTCTCCGAGCACGCCGGACCTTCTGGACTGCTGGTCGACGGACAAATCTCGATTTAGGTCCGTCTGTCTTGGCCGGACCAGCTGATGAGATCCGCACTTTCGCCCAAGAGCACGCGAATGGCTGTGCCAAACTCTACGCGGCGACCTTTGGCGAGAAACCCTGGCACGAAGCCTGGACGGAGGACTCGGCTCGCGAACGACTCTCGCAGGTAACCGACAGCCCGAACTTCTACGGACTCGTGGCCCTGCGCGGTGGGGAAGTAGTCGGCCTGGCCTTTGGATACCGACGGCGACGACCCGGCGGGGATTTCTACTTTCTCGACGAGATGTGTGTTGACTCGGAGACGCGAAGCAGCGGCGTCGGCAACTGGCTAATGGCACGCCTGCGCCAAGACCTGGCCGAAGCTGGAGTAGTCCGAATAGTCCTCCTAACCACCGGGGGCGGTCGAGCGCGGCACTTCTACGAGAAGAATGGCTTCCAGGTGGACGACAATTGGGTCCTCATGACCCGCGAACGCCAGCCCGGCGACGCCTAGTTAGTCGCCTGCAGCGGCTCTCGGCAATTCAGCCGGTCAGAAAACTTGACACGCTCCACTTGTTCTCGACGCTTTAGAATACGTTTGTGGACGGGTACAAGAAAACATCAGGCGGTCGTTGGGATTGGCTTTTTGTCGTGTATATATTCGGGTTGTTGGTTCTGGGGATGTTTACGGTTGGTCGGATCGGGGTTACCTGGGACGAGCCTAATTATTTTGGCTCGTCGTTGTCGTATCTTCAGTGGTTCGCTCATGTGGCGAGCGAGCCTGCTGATTGGTGGTCTTCTATCGACCGTTATTGGCGCCCGAGTCATGAAGCGCCACCGTTTCTGAAGCTCTGGGCGGGATTGTTCGCGGGTGTTGGGGCGTTGGTTTTTGGGACCGAAGATCTCTCGAATATCGGAAACTCTTACAGGATGGGCTCCTATGTTCTTTTCCTGTTCGCGGTGGTGGCTGCTTTTCGGTTCGCTCGTCGGGAGTTTGGAGTTGCGGCGGCCTGGGGGACGGCTATCAGTTTGCCGCTTGTTCCGGTTTTGTTTGGGTTCGCCAGGCTCGGGCAGTTGGATGGAGCGGTGGCTTTCTTGTATCTGATCTCAGCTCTAGCCATCCACGATCTACTCTTCCGCACCAACGGAGGCCGACAAGTCGTCTGGACCGGCATCCTGATCGGGCTGGCCTTCGCCACCAAACTGAACGTCTTCCCCCTGATCCCGGCTGCCCTGCTGATGATTGCGATCTACCGCCCCGGATGGCCCGCCGTGACTCGACTCTTGATGAGTCTTTTACTGGGAGCGGTAGTGTTCTTCGGAATGTGGCCGTGGCTCTGGCGGGACCCCCTCGGACGTACATGGGAGTTTGTGACATGGGCGAGTGGTCTCCAGGATGAACGCTTCACCTACTACCTCGGCACTCTCTGGGCGGGTGCGCCCTGGCATTATCCAGTCGTGATGCTGGTAGCTATCGTGCCGCTCGCCGTAGCCTTAATGAGTATTGTCGGTACGTGGAGATTGTCCCGGGATGCTCGTAATTCGGCTGCTGGTTGGTTGCTCATCAACCTCGCGCTCGTCGTGGGAGTGGCGGGTTCGGGGCTTGTGCCGATCTACGGTGGCCCTCGGCAATTTCTGGCTGCGTTCCCGCTGTGGGCAATGTGCGCCGGTATTGGCGTTGGATGGTTGGTCTCGCGGACGCGGCTTAGGATGCCGGTCGTGTTGGCGATCTACGCCGCGCTCTCACTGCCGGGAATCCTATGGACCGGAGCATCCAACTCCCTCGAATACTACGGGGAAGGGGTCGGTCTGATCCCCGGCGCAAACACTCTTGGCTTCGAGACGACGTACCTCGCGGATACTTACAAGCCCGCCGTCGATTGGCTAAACGAAAACGCGAAGCCAAACGCCACAGTCTATGCTCAGGCTGGAACTTACGCCGCGCTCGAAACCTACCGCCGTACCGGTGCGATGCGCGAAGATCTTCGTCCAGCGTATCTCCGACCAATCGCCCCGGAAGGCAAGTACATCAGCGACGAAGCTCCGCGTGCCGAGTCGTTCTTTCTGCTGCTGCCACGTCAAGCAGTCTATACGGATCAAATGCTCGCCCTCGAAAAGAAAACACCTCGCTACGCCTACGAGAAAGGCGGCGTGCCGCTCATAAAAGTCTATTCCAGCAGCACCGTCGCCCCAACCCTGAACGTTGACGGTCGCCCAGAAGTCCAGAGGCTAGGACTCGTGAACTTGCTTGTGGCTGGGGGGCTGGTGCTTGCGGTATTTGGTGGCCTGGTGGTGGCGCGACGTCGTAACATGGGGGATGGATAGGTATTTTCAGGGCTTTACGGTGGATTTTGGAGAGAAAATCGTTGTTTAGGAAACCTTTTTTGGTGAGGAGCGTATATATTCTCAGTTATGGATTACGCACCGACAGTAGCTGTGGGCGGTTGGCGAGCGAGGCTCAAGGGGCTCTCGGCTCAGCGGGGCCGTCTGGAGGATAAAGATCTCGTCGCCCAGACTCTGAAGGGTGACTTGCGTTCGTATGAAGAGTTGGTGCGGCGGTACGAGCGGTTGGTCGGGCGCGTACTGTATTCCTATGCTCGACGGGAGATATCGGTCGAGGATCTCGTCCAGGAGACTTTTCTGCGGGCCTATGACCGCTTGAGCACCTTTAATCCGTCTTACCGATTCAAGACGTGGCTGCTCGCTATCGCCAACAACCTCGGTGTCGATACTCTACGGCGACGGCGCGAAGTCGTCGAGTTCAACCCCGAAATCCACGCGCATTATCCCGGTTCGTCGGACGCTAGCGCACCAGATACGCAGGTATTGGAGGCCGAGCGTTCCAAGGGTGTTCAAGAGGCTATAAAGACTTTGCCGGAGACCTACAGCGTTCCCCTGGTACTCCGATACAACGAAGAGATGAGTTATGCGGAGATCTCCGAGGTTCTAGAACTGACCGTCCCCGCTGTGAAGAGTCGACTCTTCCGAGCCCGCAACATGCTCGCCGAGAGGCTTGGAGACCGAGAGGCCGCCGGATGAGCCTGCGCCACGAGCCGGATACCGGGTGTTGCGACCCGGAAGTAGTTTTCGAGTTTGCCGATGGGGCACTCACGCCCGACCAACGCAGTGAAGTACGGGAGCATATACAGGTCTGCGACGAGTGCGCCGGGCTTTACGAGCGAGAGCGCGGCTTGAACGAGACGCTAGGCGCGATGAAGTTTGTCGAGTCGAAGGAGCGCTCGGTCTGTCGGGGAGTTGCGATGGCTTTGCCGACCCGGCACTTCAGAGTACGGTTCCTGTGGGCGGCTCTCGCGGTCGCGATGTTGCTTGGTGCTGTGGTCGCTATCGGGGTCGACGGTGTTTCGCCCGCGACTTACTGGGCTAGTGTTGTTGGTGAGTTCTGGGGTTATATCTCGGGTATCAGTGCGTACTTGAGCACGATGCTCGCTGTCGCGGGTTCCACGCTTCTGATGGCTCTTGCGGTTGGAGCCCTGATCGACCTGGTCATAGCCGCCGCCATAGTTTCGGCGGCCCGCCGCACATGAACCCGGCAATAGCACTACCCGCCCGGATCCAGATCCGGGCCTCGTTTCGCTGGCTTGTAATAGCGTGCGCCTTGGCGGGGGTCGCGGCGACTCTCTTAACCCCGATACCAGCCCAGGCCACCGAGAACAAGACCTACGGGGACGTAACGGTACCGGTTGGTACCGACATCAACGAAGTCTATACCGGTATGGGAAACGTGATGGTGCGTGGGTCTGTCGAGGAAGACGTGAAGACCGGTTCCGGGAACGTGAAGGTGTTTGGACCCGTGGGTGGCGACATAAAAGCGGGGCAAGGGGACATCAAGATAGAGGCTCCCGTGGAGGGAAATGTCAGGGCGGGATTCGGCGACGTTTACATAAACGCCACGGTGAAAGGCGATGTGGATGTAGGTCGCGGAGATGTGAAATTCGGAGACAAAGCTTGGATCGGTGGAGATCTTCGGTGCTCTAGCGGGCGGATACAGAACGGTGCTGGTGCCGTGGTCGCCGGAGAGACGCTCTCCGGGATGACTAGGGATTTCGACGACAACCCCGGCCCCGGCGCTTCTCAGGTAGTGGGGTTCGTAGCCTGGGTGCTGGGAACGCTCGCACTCGTGGGGATCACGGTACTCGCAGCGGTTCTAATGCCGCGCAAGCTCGAATCCGTCACGCGGCAAGCAGAGGCGGCACCCTGGATCTCACTGGCCTTCGGAGTTCTTTCGATGCCGATATCGGTGATGCTCATGATAATCCTGGCGGTCTCCATCATCGGCTCACCCCTGATCCTGCTGTTCATCCCAGCCTACGGAGCACTGGCCCTTTTCGGATTGATAGTAGTCGCCTTCCTCGCAGGCCGCAGACTACTCTTCGCCACGGGCCGCTACCACAGCGGCAACGCTGTAGCCGCCATCGTCGGTGCTCTTCTCGTCGCAGTGGTCTACGCTATCCCCTTCGTCGGGAACATCATCTTCCCTGCCCTGGCTCTACTCGGCCTCGGAGCGACCATACTCACCCTCTTTAACCATCGCCGCTCACGAACCCCCGCGCCCTCCTACGAAGCCTACGTCGAGGAGCGTAGAGAGGTTTAGGCTTTCCAATAAAACTCCGCAACCTACCTTAAGTCGAGACGCTGAATAAATATCCAGCCGATTGCCGAACGGGTCACGGGTCTCGAACCGGTCGTGGCCGGGGATTGGGACCAAATCCAGGATCTCTAGTCCGGCCTCCGTGAGTCACTCACGCCAAAGTGCGAGATCGTGTATTTCGTAGGCGAGGTGGGCTTTTGTGGCGTGCCTGTCCACACCGTCTTCGGTGCCGACGTGGATCGTGGATTCTCCGGCTATCATCCAGAAGCCGCCCCGCCCGGCCAGGGATTTGGGCTTGTCTATCTCCTCGAATCCGAGAACACCTGTATAGAAGTTTCGGGCTTCGGTTTCGGCATGTTTGGGGATGGTTATCTGGGCGTGATGCAGGCCGTGGATCATCGGAGATCCGAAGGTATCAGGGAGTACACGAACGTGTCGCGGAGGTCGCCGCTCGTTGAAACTTGTTCGTTGCGGAGCGTGCCTTCGAGTTTGTATCCGGCTTTTTCGGCGACGCGGACGCTCGCGGCGTTGCGAGTGTCGCACTTTATCTCGACTCGTCGCGCCCCAAGCTCCTCGAACGCGAAATTCGTGATGCCGAGAACCGCTTCGGTGATGTAGCTCTGGTTTGTGAACGACGTGCGGCACCAGTACCCGATCTTGAACCTAGGCACATCCCAATCCATGCGGTGCAACCCGCTCGAACCAATTAGCGTCCCGGTCTGTTTTGAGAAGAGAAGCAGCATCAGATCCGTACGCTCTACGAAACGCGCCCGAGCCTCGCGCATGTCTTTCTCGGAATCTTCGATGGTTTTGTGATTTTTCGGCCACGGCATCCAGGGTGTTAGCTCCTCCATCGACTCGTTCACGGCGGCGTACATCTCGGGGCCATCGCCGGGAAGCGGGGAGCGTATAGTCAGTCGCTCGGTCCCGAAGCTCTCAGGGAAATCTCTGAGGATGGGTCGTTTCATTCGCGCTTCCTTTTTGGTTTGCAAGTTTTTGATCCTCGTTGCAACGATTTGCAGAATACGTCTATACTGCGCTCAGTTCAAGCATCAAGCTCGGTTATCGGATGGCGGCGATATGTGTTTTGGGGTGCTGCGTAGCTCGTCAACCATACTGGAGTAGTCAAATCTCCCGCTTTCGAAAGAGAAACCTTGTCCCAGCGGCCAAAGACCGCTTACGAACGCGAGCGTATGATCCCGAATGTGGACCGAAGATCAAAGCCTAGAAACCGGAGTCCGAACTACGCAAAGAGCGTACAAGAAAGATCCCAGTTTCTACAACCAAGTCAAAACTCTGTAAAATGTCGGTCAGCAATGTTGGTTATGGGTTTTCGAGCACGAGGTTGGAGAGTAGAGATTATTTTCCAGCCCCGTTATTCCGAAAACTCGCTTATAGTGTAAGCCTAGAGAAGAAAGGAGCGAGGATGCAGGAGAAGAACGAAGTACATTCCCAGGCGGAGAGCGCGTTTCGGGCTATGAGGATAAGCCGTCGGCGGTTTTTGCAGATCGGTGGCGCGGGGTTGGCTGGAGCGACTCTGCTTGGTGCTACGGGCTGCGACGTGTTTGGCGGCGGTCAGAGTGGCGGCAACGGTGGTGGAGGCGGCGGTGGTCCAATCACGGTTAATTTGCAGGACTCTATCCGCGATCTGGACCCAGCCGTTTTCACAGACGAGGTTTCGGCGAATGTCTCCGTCAACATTTACGAGGGCTTGCAGAGGCTCGATGCGGATGATCTGCCTATACCAGGTATGGCTGAAAGCGTTGACATCAGTGAAGATAAGCTGACCTACACTTTTACGCTACGCGACGGCGCTAATTGGAGCAATGGTGACCCTGTAACCTCTCAGGATTTCAAATACGGTTGGTTGCGGGTTCTAAACCCCGATACTGCGGCTCAGTACGCTTACATTGTCGCTCAGTTCATTGAAGGAGCTACCGAGTACAACTCTGGCGAAGGAAAAGCCGAAGATGTAGCCATTGAGACACCCGATGACAAGACACTAGAAGTGAAGCTAGTTGCTCCGGCGCCATTCTGGTTGGGATTGACCTCGTTCTGGACCTACTTCCCTCAGAATCAGAAGTTCGTTGAGAAGCAGGGCGAGAAGTTTGGTCAGAATGTCGATAGCGTCCTCACTAACGGACCTTACACTTTGGAAGAGTACAACCCGACTAAAGGTGCTACCTTCGTCAAGAGCGAAGACTACTGGGACGCAGACAATGTTTCTATTCCCAAGGTCGAGAGCAGAATCGTCAAGGAAATTGACACTGCGGTTAATCTCTTCGAGTCCGGCGATCTGGACATCACCGAGATCACCCAGGAGTTTGTTACCGAATATGAGGGTGAGCCGGCGTTTAATCAGGCTACGGAATTGACTTGCTTCTACATGGTATTCAATGAAGAAGCGGTCCCAATCTTCAAGAATGTAAACATTCGCAAAGCATTCCAGCTCGGCTTTGATCGTGAAGCTATGGTAAAGCAGATCATCAACGATGGTTCCGTGCCTGCTACTGGGCTCGTGCCAGCGGGTATAGCAGGGCCTGAAGACCAGACCTTTCGAGAGGTTGTGGGCGATACAATGCCCAAGTTCGATGCCCAGGAGGCCAAGCGCCTCTTTGACCAGGGTATCGAGGAAGAGGGTGGCGAAGTTCCCAAGATCGAGTTACTATCCTACGAAACCTCTACGGCGCGGGATATTGCCACTTTCTTGCAGTCGCAGTTCGAGGAGAACCTCGGAATTGAGATGAGCGTCAAGATTCAGCCGTTCGACCGAAAGCTGGAACTTGAGGCCGATGGAGACTTCCAGTTCTCTTACCAGGGATGGGGCGCAGATTATAACGACCCGATGACGTTCTTGGACCTTTGGCTCTCGGATTCCTCTTTCAACACAGGCTCATACAAGAATGATCAGTTTGACGAGTTGATCAATCAGGCCAAGAAGGAGACTGACTTCGCAGCTCGCATGGATCAGATGAGCGAGGCGGAGAAAATACTTATAGAAGAAGATGCTGCTTGTGTTCCGATGTTCTTCCAGGGCACGACTCGTCTTATACGGCCAACCATAAAGAACTTCATCTACCACAGATCAGGCGGTTCGCTGGACTTGAAGCTGTATAGCGTCGAAGGCTAGAAACGGTACCGGACAATCGTGCACGCAGTGGGGACGCTCCGTTGACGAAACGTCCCCATGTCCGTTCCACAATCTTCGAGGTTTTTCGAGGAGGTGAGTTTTTAGATGCTTCAATATGTTGGGAAGCGTTTGATCTACATGGTCATTACGCTTCTGATAATAATTAGTGTAACGTTTTTTATAAGCAAGATGCTTCCCGGTACGCCTTTTGCTGACGAAAAGCTGACGCCGGAAATTCGCGAAACTCTGTTTCGTAAGTACGGGCTCGACCAGCCAATTTTTGTTCAATACGCTAAATATATGCTCAACGTTGTGCAGGGCGACTTGGGGAACTCGTTTTATTTCGAGGGACGTCCAGTGACGCAGATGATCCTCGAACGTGCTCCTGTCTCAGCATTTTTGGGAGTTCAGGCAGTTGTATTCGGACTCGTCGTAGGTTTGGTGCTGGGTATAGTCTCCGCTCTGCGGCACAATAGTCTGTGGGACAGCGCGGCGGTACTCATAGCGGTGCTAGGGGTCTCGGTGCCGAGTTTTGTGCTTGGACCTCTACTGCAAAATTTGTTCGCGGTGAGGTTCCAGATATTTCCGGTGGGTTTCTTCGAGAGTTGGATGCACTCGGTGTTGCCGTCACTTGCTCTTTCGGTGTTCGTCGTTTCGACGGTTGCACGGTTCGTGCGTTCGGAAATGTTGGAGGTATTGGGACAGGATTACGTGACGCTTGCGAAATCCAAAGGACTTTCGGGGATTGCGGTAATCGTCCGCCACGTGTTGCGAAACGCCATGATTCCACTTGTTACGGTGCTGGCACCGCTAACGGTTTACCTCATAACTGGATCGCTGGTGATCGAGCAGATCTTTGCCATACCGGGTATTGGCGAGCAATTTGTGGCCGCAATTCGCGTAAATGACTACTCAATGATTCTCGGCACGACTGTGTTTCTGTCTGTCTTATTCATCGTAGCCTTATTGATACAGGACATTCTCTACGGGATTATTGATCCGCGTATCCGCGTAAGCAGTGGCAAGGAGTAGAATAAATTTATGGAGACTGCGAAACGTAACTTAACAGCGGATCTCTTCAAACCCGCCGAGGTCCAGCATGGAGAGAACGAGCGTATTGCGGGTCCCTCCGTGGGCTTCTGGAGAGACTCCTGGAGTCGCCTCAGAAAAAACCTCGGGGCAGTGGTCAGCCTATTTTTTATAGTCGCACTGTTCCTGATGGCTTTTATTATCGGGCCGCTAACGGCAAAACTAGGACCGTTCGAGCAGGATCTCACCCGCGGCTTCATTGAGCCATCGTCGGAGTTTTGGTTCGGAACGGATAAGTTTGGACGAGATATGTGGAGCCGAGTGTGGGCAGGGACGAGAGTCTCGCTATATATTGCGCTTCTCGCCGCTGCCCTTGACATGTTCGTCGGCGTTACCTACGGGGCTATCTCAGGTTTCAAGGGAGGTCGGATAGACAACGTCATGCAACGGATCGTAGAGATATTGGTTGGTATACCGGGCCTTGTAGTCGCGATACTGGCAATGGTGGTGTTCAGCCCTGGCATCATCACGATCACTATAGCTATAGGCATCACAGGTTGGGTGTTCATGGCCCGCGTCGTTCGAGGTCGTATGATGCAGTTGAAAAACCAGGAATTCGCACTGGCTTCGCGTTCCCTGGGAGCGAGTGGTTCCCGGTTAATCAGGAAGCATCTCATACCTAACTCTCTGGGGCCGATAATCGTGAATCTTATGTTCACCATACCGTCGGCCATTTTTGCTGAAGCGTTTCTAAGCTTCATCGGACTCGGGATACAGGTTCCAAAAGCTTCCCTTGGATCGTTAATTAGCGATGGGGCCGGAGAATTGAAGTTTCACTTCTATCTGCTGGCATTCCCGTCGCTGATCTTCTGCCTGATCATGATTTCTTTCAATTTGTTGGGTGACGGTTTGCGCGATGCCCTTGATCCTCGGATGCGGAAGTAGCTGTGTCTATGAGCGCGGATAGCATCCTGAAGATCAAAGACCTGCAAATTTCCTTCAAGACCTATGCTGGTGAAGTGAAAGCGGTACGCGGGAGTTCGTTCGAGTTGCGGCGCGGGGAAACACTTGCGATCGTTGGGGAGTCTGGCTCGGGCAAGTCGGTGCTGGCGCGAAGCATCATGGGCTTGAATCCGCCATCCAACACTCTTGTACGGGGTGGACAGATATTGTTCGAGGATGAAGACCTTCTGAAGCTCTCGGAGCGCCAGATGCAGAAAGTGCGGGGTCCAAAGATATCAATGGTCTTTCAGGATCCAATGACTTCTCTCGACCCCACCATGAAGGTCGGGAAGCAGATCGAGGAGAGCCTCAGAAAGCATCTCGGCATGACGGGCCGCCGGGCGACGGAGCGAGCCGTGGAGCTGTTGAAACTTGTCGGCATCCCGAACCCGGCGGCTCGCGTCGGGCAGTACCCGCACCAGTTCACCGGCGGCATGCGACAGCGGGTCGTTATAGCCATCGCGCTGGCTTGTGACCCGCAGATACTTATCTGCGACGAGCCAACGACGGCGCTGGACGTTACG
Source organism: Rubrobacteraceae bacterium (assembly GCA_041747155.1). Classification (GTDB taxonomy): domain Bacteria; phylum Actinomycetota; class Rubrobacteria; order Rubrobacterales; family Rubrobacteraceae; genus JACDDK01. The sequence goes on along the minus strand of JBGTFQ010000089.1, from coordinate 1,167 downwards.
ATCCAGGCTCAAATACTTGAGTTGTTGCGGGACTTGCAGGACCGGATAGGGACTTCGATCATCCTTATAACTCACGACCTCGGGGTGGTCGCAAACGTCGCGGATCGGGTCGCGGTCATGTACTCGGGCAGGGTGATCGAGACGGGGACTCTCCGCGAGATTTTCTACTCGCCCAAACATCCTTACGCTTGGGGACTTCTGGCTTCCATCCCGCTTCCGAACGCCGACCGCTCGCAGGAGCTTATTCCCATCCCCGGCTCTCCGCCGGATGCCCTGGACCCGCCGAAAGGCTGTCCCTTCGCCGCCCGTTGCCCGCACGCCATGAAGATCTGCCCCGAAGAGATGCCGGCCTATACGGTCTTCTCCGAGGAGCACCAGGCCGCCTGCTGGCTGCACCACGAGATGGCCCCGAAGGTCGAACCGCCCGTAAAGCTTGGAGGGGTACGGTGACGGATACGACGAACGGCCGTTCTCAGAACGGTGAAGCGCCGGTCCTGCTGGAGATAAAGGACCTCAAAAAGCACTTCAAGGTGGGCCGCGAGAGGCTCAAGGCCGTGGACGGCATCTCGCTTCAGATACGCAAGGGCGAAACTTTCGGGCTGGTAGGCGAGTCCGGGTGCGGCAAGTCCACCGCTGGGCGCGTGCTCGTGCGGCTGTACGAGCCTTCCGGTGGGAGCGTCGTCTACGACGGCAAGGACCTGACGGAGGCCAAAGGTGAGGAGGCGAAGGTACTGAACCGCAAACTGCAGATGATCTTCCAGGACCCGCAAGCTTCCCTGAACCCGCGCATGGTCGTCGAGGACATCATCGCCGAGGGGCTGGACATCCACGGCCTCGCCGCAAATAAAAAAGAACGCCGCGAGCGGGTCAACGACCTGCTAAAGACCGTCGGCCTCTCCGAGGAGCACGCCGGACGCTACCCGCACGAGTTTTCCGGCGGCCAGCGCCAGAGGATAGGTATTGCCCGCGCCCTGGCCGTGGACCCGGAGTTTATAGTGGCGGACGAGCCGGTCAGCGCGCTCGACGTCTCCATCCAGGCCCAAGTCATCAACCTCCTGAAAAAGCTGCAACGCGAGAAGGGGCTGACGTACCTTTTCATCTCCCACGACCTCTCGGTGGTCAAGTACAACTAGGATCGCATCGGAGTGATGTACCTCGGCGTGATGG
>JBGTFQ010000088.1:0-14312 GCA_041747155.1 Rubrobacteraceae bacterium | reverse complement strand
ACTTCGGCGACCTTCTTCCGCAACTCGGGCGTGTGATGGGCCGCGCCGAAGAACCGGACGTTGTCACGGGCCGACAAGTCTTCGTACAGTGCGGGAGACTGCGGCATGTAGCCGATCCTGCGCCGTAGCTCCGTCCTATCTGTGAGCGGTTCCAACCCGAGTACCCGAACCTCGCCGCCCGAAGGCCGCAGCGTCCCGGCGAGAGCCTTGATGAGGGTCGTTTTGCCCGCACCGTTGGGACCGACCAGCCCGAACACCATCCCTTCGGGGACGGTGAGATCCACGCCTCGTAGAGCTTCGACCTTCCCGTAATTCTTGGTCAGCCCGGCAACCTCGATGGCGTGCATGAACGGCTCCTAACTCTCAGGCTCCAAACCACGGAGGAATGTGTCTATGACCTCTGTCAGGTGCTCTTCGTCGGTCAGGCCGTCGGCGACCAGACCGGGAAAGAGCACGTTTCCTACCACCTGCGGCATGAGCATTCCTATGAATGACCGGGCGCTCGACCGCACGTCGTGGGGCCGAAACCGCCCGTTCTCTACCTGATGCTTCAGGTAGTTTCTAAGAAACTCCAGTACCCGCCCCGGACCACCCTTGATGAAAGCCTCGGCAACCTCTGGGCGGCGGACGGCCTCCCCGATCACAAGCTTCATCAACCTGGTGTTGGATCCGTCGAAAGCCAGATAAGCCTCTCCCATGACGCGCAACACTTTCTCCGGCGGGAGCTTCATCATGGACTCTGGGTCCGAAACCACCCCTACTATTGGCGCGTGCGTTTCCAGAACCTCGTCGAAAAGAGCCTCCTTATCCGGGAAGTAGTGGTAGATCAAAGCCGGAGATTGCAACCCCGCCGAGCGTGCGATGCTTTTGATCGTCGCCCCCTTGTACCCTTTGCCAGAGAACTCCTCGAACGCCGCCTCTAAGATCTCAACCCGCCGCAACAACAAAACCTCTCTTTGATTGGTCGTTCAATCATATACCATGATAGTTACTTTGGGTACTATCGTGTGGTGTAATCCGACGAGTAAAGTGTCTTGCGGCTGTCTTTGGGCAGTCAGGAGTTGAGATAGGCGAAGAAAGGGCCGGCTTGTCATGGAGACGTTTTCGGTTTGGGAAGGATACATCGCGACCTACGCCATCATGTTGGTCGCCGCGCCGGTCGTGATCGCACTGGTCTACCTTATCTTTGGGAAGCGCCCACCATAACCGGCGGGCGCGATCCTCGAACTCCTAATAAACTTGTGGCACGAACCTCTGCGTTTCGCGGGGTGGCCTCTCGTAGTCTTTGTTTGTCTGTCGCTTCGGCAGCTTGAGCGGTGGCTTGGGCTCGTATTCGTAGGGGATGCTTGAGAGCAAGTGGCTGATGGTGTTGAGCCGAGCCTTCTTCTTGTTGTCGGCCTCGACAACCCACCACGGTGAGAGTTGCGTATCGGTGTGGGCGAACATGATGTCCTTGGCTCGTGAGAAATCCACCCAGCGTTTGCGGGATTCTAGGTCCATCGGGCTGAGTTTCCAGTGCTTGCTCGGGTCTTCGAGCCGGTCTTGAAACCGACGTTCTTGCTCGTCGTCCGAAACGGAGAACCAGTACTTTATGAGCTTGATATTGGAGCGCAGCAACATTTCCTCGAAGAGCGGCGTAGCCCGCAGAAACTCCTGGTACTCCTCCTCGTTGCAGAAGCCCATTACCCGCTCGACCCCGGCCCGGTTGTACCAAGAGCGGTCGAAAAGAACCATCTCACCGGCGGACGGCAACTGGGCTACGTATCGCTGGAAGTACCAACTCGTTCGCTCGCGGTCGCTCGGGGCTGGGAGTGCTGCAACGCGGCAAACACGGGGATTCATGGCATCGCTGATGCGCTTGATCGAGCCGCCCTTGCCCGCTGCGTCCCGGCCTTCGAAGATAACGACAACCCTCATTCCCTCGGCCTTGATGTACTCCTGGAGCTTCACCAACTCCAACTGCAAACGTTCCAGCTCCGCTTCGTAGTCTTTCTTCTTGAGCTTACCGACGGCCTTCTCTGCCGCCTCAGTACCCTGCGCCATGCGTCCATTCGCTTTGGATTCCGACTTGCCCGAGTTGCTCTTGCCCCCGGCTTTGCTTGAATTCTTACCTTCAGAAGCTTTCTTGGTGTTCTTGTTCTTTGTCTGCGCCTTCGCCACACTCGCTCCTTCGTACCGCCAACCTTTGTGTAAATCATCTCATGCTGGGCTGTTCGGCACAATATTGCAGGACTCTCGAACCGCTGACGGCGCAAAGAACCACGTCTCAGATTAGGTACGGGAGAGAGTTTTAGTTTTTGGGGATCTCATCGGCCCAGCACACGCGGTTTCTTCCGGTGTGTTTGGCTGTGTAGAGGGCGTCGTCGGCGCGGCTGATGAGGGTGTCCGCCTTGTCTATACGTGCGGCGGTGGCGGCACCAAGGCTGACGGTGATATCTCGGTCTAGGTCGACGTCCATCTCCGGTGCGCCCTGACGTATTCTCTCGGCGACCTCCAAAGTGCCTTCGCGTCCGGTGTTTGGCAGGAGGATGGCGAACTCTTCTCCTCCGAGACGGCCCACAATATCCTCCAAGCGGACGCTCTCTTCGAGTAGTCGGGCGATGGTTTTGAGGACGTGATCTCCGGCGGGATGTCCGAAGGTGTCGTTGACGCTCTTGAAGTGGTCTATGTCTAGCATGATCAGTGAGAGGTCGTCGTTGGCGCGCCGGGCGCGGGCGATCTCCTCTTCCAGGCGCAGTATGAAGAAGCGGCGGTTGGCGAGCCCGGTGAGCGGGTCCGTGGTTGCCTCGCGCTCCAGACGCTCCAGGAGACGTGCGTTCTCCAGTACCGGAGCCGCTGCTTCGGCGATCTTCTGGAACAGAGCCAGTTCCCCGTTGTCGAAAGTTCCCCAGACTCCCAGCCAGCCTTCCAGGTCTCGGGTCTTCAGGGGCTCGAAGACCGCCTCACCGCGGTTTGGTACGGGCTTGTTATTGTCGAGGGTGTTTAGAAGATGGGGGACAAGGCTTTGCTCACGGGCTCTCTCGTAGAGTGCCTGACCGGATTCGCCGCTCATGTGTAGGGTGTCGCCCAAAGTAAGGAGGAATCCTGCGGCGTCCATAACGTCGCCTGCTATCTCCAGAACACTTTCCGCCACCTCGGAGAAACCGGTTGCGCCCTGGGCGAGAAGCGATATCTCATGCGCCACGCTGGTTTCGAGGTAGGCGCGGTCCATGAGTCGGTTCACCCGGTCAAGGACTTCGGCTTCCGTCCCCAGTGGGTTCTTCAAGATGGCGGAGAGGCCGTCCGAGCCCGCGAGTGCCTGGTCCACCACTTCCATTAGACCGCCGAGATCCGCGTCTTTGATGGCGATGTAGTCGGAAACGGGGCGCACCTGGTAGAGATCCAAGGGATCCGTGCTGGATGTGAGGATGATGATCGGCGCGCCGAAGCCGGATTCCGGGTCTTTGAGCAGCCGAGCTACTTGATGGCCTTGCATCCGGGGCATATTCAAGTCCAGCAAGACGAGATGAAAACCTTCCTGACCTGCTTTGAAGACGGCCTCCACGCCGTCATCGGCCCGGACGACTTCGTGGCCGCGAGATTCGAGAGCCCGACCTACAAATTTCTGCACCAGGTTGCTGTCGTCGGCTACGAGTATGTTAGCCAACGGGGACTCCCGCCCAGGCCAGGATCTCACCGGCCACCTGTTCTACCGGGATGTCTCTTTCGGCGGCCCCGGACTCCAGAGCCACGCGGGGCATACCGTAGATTACGGCGCTAGACTCGCTCTCGGCGAGCGTTTGCGCCCCGGCTTCACGCAGCGAGGCCAACCCTTTCGCGCCATCATCGCCCATGCCCGTAAGGATGATCCCGAGCACGCGATCTCCGAGCCGCACTCCGCTCTCGAAGAGCCGGTCCACGGACGGCGAGGTCTTCCCACCCGCCTCCGCAAGCGCCAGTCGCGAACCACTAATGGAGATGTCGCAGCCTCCAGAAGCGAAGTACGCCGTCCCCGGTCTCAAGGCTTCGCGGTCTTGGGCGACGACGACCTTTATTTGGCATCGGGTGTCGAGGTGGCGGACGAGGCTATCCACGAAGCCTTGAGAGATGTGCTGCGCTACCACGACCGGAACCGTAATGTCCGCTGGAAGGCCACCCAGCACGGTGGCGAGAGCGCCGGGTCCCCCCGTGGAAGCCCCGATGAGCACCACCTTGAGGGGACCATTACTTGCAGGGGGCCGGTCGGATTTTGCACGTTGACGGATAGGAGCGCTCGAAAGCCCGCCGGAGTTTGCTCTGGAGTTTGCGAGCGACTTTACCTGGCTTATGAGGGCTTCGGCGGAGGTGGTCCATTCCGTCTGGGTGTCCATGTGTGGTTTCTCTGCTACTTCGGCGGCCCCGACCTTCAAGGCTTGTAGAGCTTCGGCGCTGCCAGACTCTACCGAGGAGAGGACCAGGATGGGCGTGGGAGTGTGGGTCATTATCTCGCGGACGGCTTCGAGGCCGCCCATGCCGGGCATCATCAAGTCCATTGTGATGACGTCCGGTTTTAGGCGCTCGGTCTCGCGTATCGCCTGTTCGCCGGAGGCGACGGACCCGACGACCTCCAGTGCCGGGTCCGAGGTGAGGGTCTGCCGGATCATGGCCCGCGCCAGAGGTGAGTCGTCCACTACGAGCACTCGTGTTGCGTCCTCGCTCAACCCACGAACCTCTCTATCGTGCCGAGCAGTTTGGCGGCGGTGAAATCTTGCTTGATTATGTAGGCGTCGGCCCCGGCCTCGCGTCCACGCCGGATATCTCGCTCGTCGCCGCGAGATGAGAGGACGATCACGGGCAGACGCCGCAGGTTTGGTCGGCTCCTAATGCCTTCGGTGAGTTGTATGCCGTCCATCACGGGCATGTCTACGTCGGTTACGACAGCGCTGAATTCCTGTACGTCGAGCGCTGCCAGGGCTTCACGTCCGTCCTTTGCGGCGATGACCTCGAAGCCCTCGCGCTCCAGAAAGCTCTTCAACATCCCCCGCGTCGGTGGTGAATCGTCCACGACGAGCATCCTCTTGGCGGCGGGCTCCGATGTGTAGAGAACCGTAGATGCTGCGGCGCGAACTGGGCTTCCTCCGGCCAGGTAGCCAGGATCGAGGACGACGACTACGTCGCCGTTGCCGAGCACCGTGTACCCGCTGAGGCCCGGCACGCCGGATAGTAGCGGCCCAAAGCCCTTGAGCGATATCTCCATCTCTTCGACTACCTCATCCAGAAGGAGCGCCACCTGGCCCGCGCCCCAACGTAGGATGATCGTCATGCGACTTCCATTCTCCGAGACTCCGAGGATTGTGGCGAGGCGTAGAACGGGGATAGCGTTTCCGCGATAGTCCAGGTACTCTCGACCGCTCACTCGATCCAGTTTACCGGCGGGGACCACTTCTTCGACGGCGGCGGTGGGTAGGGCGTATTGTTCAGGACCGCAGCGCAGCAGGATCGCCCGGGTCACACCCAGCGTGAAGGGAAGCCGGAGTGTGAAGGTCGTGCCGCGTCCCGGCTCGCTATTTACTCGCACCGTACCGCCGAGGGCGGCTACCTGCGCCCGCACCACGTCCATCCCGACGCCGCGACCGGACGTGTGCGTAATGCTTCCGGCGGTCGAGAGGCCGGGGGCGAAAATGAGGTCTTCTCCGAGATCTGGGTCAAGCCCCTGTTCGCTTGCTTTTCGTCTTAGAGCATCGAGATCCAGGCCACCGCCGTCGTCCTGGATGGTTACGTCCACCCAGCCGCCGGATTGCTCCGCTGTGAGCGTTACGGTCCCGGTGCGGGGTTTACCGAGGCTTTCGCGGTCGTCAGGGGGCTCTATCCCGTGGTCCACGGCGTTCCGGATCAAATGTCCCAGCGGTTCGGGAAGCGCGGAGAGTACGGTCCGGTCAAGCTCCACCTCTCCTCCCTCGGTTACGAGCTCGGCTTCCTTCCCGCGTTCGCGGGCAGTATCCCGGACGAGGCGGGGCAGGGGCGTGAAGACCGTGGCGAGTGGCAGCGTTCGGATCTGGGCGGCGGAGCGCCGCAACTCGTCGGTGACGAGGCTGAAACTCAACTCTTCACCCTCCGCTGCCACGCGCAGCCGCCGCAGCCCGGCATAGAGTGACTCGGAGCGTCGCCGCAGATCGTCCGAGATACCGGCCTGTACGTCGGAGCGGACCACGCTCCGGGCGAGGTCTTCGAGTTCCTCCAACTTCGTCGCTGAAACCTGGGTTCGGCTCTCGCCCAGGATAGTCTCGTCCACCAGTTCCGCTAGGCGATCCAGCTTCTCCACCCTAACGCGCACAGAGCTTTGCGCGAGTGCGGAGTTAGTCTCGGACGCGGCAGTTTCGGCTACCGGCTCTCGCCGCAGGGATTCTTCTATCGGGACGGCCTCCGGCGGAGGTTCAGCGGGCTGTTCTCCCAGTTCTTCGTCGGATCCGACAGGAGCCATGACCATGCCTGAGAGAGCGTCGGTGAGGCCGAGTAGCTCGTCTATGCGCTCCGGGGTGGCCTCTACCTCGCGGCGTTTTATCTCCAGGATGCGGTCTTCGAGGTGGTGGGCGGCGTCGCCGGTTGCGACGAAGCCCATCATCCGGGAAGAGCCTTTGAGGGTGTGTGCGGCTCGCAGCATCTCGTCGAAGACGGTCGTGTCGTCCGGGTCGGCTTCGAGGCGCAGCAGGCATTCGGCGATCGTCTGGAGGCGGGGCAGGGCTTCCTCCCGGTACTCCTCGACAAATTCTTCTGGGTTAAAGTCCATCTTCACCGCTCCGAGGCACGCGGCCCAGCAGTTCGTCGGCCTTCACGGCGCCCGCCATGCCGCCGTCTGGCAGTCGGGCCATGCCGTTCTCCAGCTCGACCTCCAACACGTCCTGCACCTCGTCGATCAGGAGCGCTGCACGTATGTTCGCAGTCTCCACCACCAGCGCCCACTCTTCACCGCCGACTCCTCTGGCCTTCAGCATATAGGCGGTTCTCACGGCGGGCAATATCTCGCCGCGCACGCTGACGAGGCCGGCGATCTCCGGCGGCGCTCCCGGAACTCTCACAGGATCGGTGGCGCGCACGGCGGCCCGGACGTCTTCCACGGGGATCACCCACCGCTCCTCTCCGGCGCGGAAGACCACGCCCGTCGTCACTACCGGCCCTCCAACGCTTGTTCGCTGAGAGTATGAACCAGGCGGGAATCGTATCCACTCTCGCTGCCGTTATCCGCCAAGTCTCGGGCGAGTCTGAGATGCCGGATGGCGGCGGATTCGTCGCCGAGCGCCCGCCACGCGAGTCCCAGATGCAGGTGGATCGTCGGATCGTCGGGGCGCAGGTACAACATCTGGCGTAGGACCTTAAGCGCCGCCTCTGGCGAGTCCTCCGAGAGCAGACGAATCGCCTCTTCGATCCCGCGTTCGGGCCCTCTGCGGCCCGAGTCTTTTTCGGTAGGCGAGGGGGAGCTTTCGGTTCGCGGCGAGGGTTCGTTGCGTGGCAACGGTTGAATGCGAGAGGGCGTCTCAACGGTGATGGGGGCGAGATCTTCGGCTTCGGGGCGACGGTAGGCGAAGGCCGTACCAGCGGAGTTCCAGCGAGTTTTTCCACCTTCGCGGGTCGCGCTCTCGGAGGGACCGAGGATCAAGAACCCTCCCGGCTCCAGCGCGTCCAGAAGCCACTGGAAGGTCCTCCCGGCGGTCTCCGGCGAGAAGTAGATGAGCACGTTGCGGCACAAGATAATGTCCCAACCCCTAGGATACGGGTCGCTGAACAGGTTGTGCCGCCGGAAGACGACGTGTTCGCGTATCTTGTCCGAGACCTTGGCGGCTCCGTTTGCCGGTCTGTCGAAGTAGGTCTTCATATAATGAGGTGGCGTGTTCTTGATCGAACGTGCGCGGTAGAAGCCTTCTCGGGCAGCTTCGAGCGTCTCTTCGTTCACGTCGGTGCCAACGACCTGCAGGTCTCTGAACGGGGCTGCTTCGCGAGCGACCATAGCCGCCGTGTATGCTTCCTCGCCCGAGGAGCATCCGGCGGACCAGATCCTCAACTGCCGCCGCTCCCGCGCGCGCTCCTTTAGTAATTCTTCTAGCAGATCTATCTGTTGTGGATGCCGGAAGAAGTATGTCTCCCCGACGGCGATGGCCCCCGCGAGCCGAGCAAGCTCCGTTCGGTCTTCGACCGCCCGCGAGACATGCTCCGCCGGGCTCCGGTGCAGCTCACGCGCTCGTCGTTCCAGGGCTGTTTGTAGAGTTTCCCGGCGGTTCTCGCGGACCTGTATACCGAGCTGTTTCAGGATGGCTTGTTCGAGGGTTTCGAGCGTTCCGTTCACCGGGAGGGGTTACTCGGCGCCGTCGCCGGTTTTGAACCTTCCCGCCAGGTTCTTCAGGCGATCCGCCAACTCGCTCAGGTTCGCGGCTGCGTCGCTCGACTGCTGGGCGGCGCTCGCGGATTGCCGGGTGACGGACTCCACGCCCTCCACCGCCTCTACTGCCTGTTGGCTTGCCGAGGTTTGCTCACGGGCGGAGAGCGAGATCTGGCGAGCCGCCTCGCTCGTCTTCCCGACCAGCGCCACGATGCTCTCCAGAGCCTCGCCCGAGCGGCGGGTGTTAGCAACGCTCGCATCCACTTGCCGGGTAGATTGCTCGATGCTCAAGACTGTAGAACTGGTGGCGTCGTTGATCTCGCCAATGATCTCCTGTATCTCTCCAACGGCCCGACCGGATCGCCGCGCAAGCTCCCGCACCTCAACCGAAACTACCGAGAACCCTCGGCCGGCCTCTCCGGCCCGCGCCGCCTCGATAGCTGCGTTCAAGGCCAGCATGTTAGTTTGGTCCGCGATGCCGTTGATGATCTCCACGACCCCGCCGATGCGCCGGACGTTTCCCTCCAACTCCTCGATCCTCTTTTGCAAGAGTTCTTGAGTCTCTGAGACTTGAGTGATGCTCTCGATAGTAGTATCCACGCTCTGTCGGCCCTGCTCCGCCGCCTGCCGCGAGTCTTCGGCCTGAGTCACGACCGTATCCACGTTCTCCGAGATACGCCGCGACGAGGTAGCGAGCTCTTCCATCGTCGCCATCAACTCGGTCGTAGAGGTAGCCTGCTCCGAAGCTCCACGTGCCTGTTCTTCGCTGGTCGCGAGGATCTCGTTCGTCGCTGTGTTCACTTGAGTCGCGCCGTCCTGAAGCTCCAGGATCAGACTGCGCAGACCGATGATAGTGCTGTTTAGAGCGTCCCGCAATCGGGCCAGCTCGTTCTCCCCGATCTCTGGAACCTCGCCCGAGAGATCCCCATCGGCCAGCGCCTCACTCACGCGCAGCACCTCCGCGACCGCCGTCTCCAGACTCTCTCGTGCCCGCAGTTGCTCTTCCTGTAGGACTTTCTCGCGGCTGATATCGCGCATGATGTTTATGCTGCCGACCACGCCGCCGTTCTCCGTGAGGGCCGAGGCCGTGGAGAGGACTGGAACCTCGCTCCCGTCGCGCCGACGGATGACTTCCTCCGCACCTCGCAAAGAAGACCCGCTGGAGAGCGCCTGCAGGGCTACGAGGCCCGAGCCGTTCGCAGACTGGACGTACTCCGAGACCGGTCTTCCCCGGACTTCATCGGGGTTAAAGCCCGTCAGCTGTGAGGCCGCTTCGTTGAAATAGACAACCTGACCGCTCCCATCCGCGGCCAGGAGGGGGTCATCTATGCCGGAGATGATCGAAGCTATGCGTCCCGTCTGGACCTCGAAGCGCCCGAGCACGAGGCCGAAGGCTTCCTCCACCTCCTGCAACTCCCGCAGATTCACCGAGCCGTTCCGGCTGCCCTCTTCCCACTCCGCCAGAACAGAGTTGCCGTTCGAGACCGCTGAGAACGACGATTCTTCCTCCTGGCGCGATAGGCCACGGCTCGTCTCGAACATGCGGTCTCTGAGGTGTTGGATCGGCAATACCAGGCTCCGGCGGACGAAGAGTAGGGAGAATATCCCAACCATTAGCGCCAGGAGACCAACCACGACCGAGGTTACGATGGACTGGCTTATAGCCCGGCGCGTAGCCTCTCGGGCGTCTGAGCGAGCGGTGTTCGCAGTGTCCTGGACCTGTAGAAGCGTGTTCCGGGCTTCGTCCATCAGTACCTGACCCTCTCCAACACGCAGCTTGTCGGGATTCGTTGTGCCAGCGCGTCGAAGATCTATCTGTTCCTCGAACAGGGTGTTGACACTCTCTATGTTGGCCTCTAGGGTATTTATAGTCTGAGGGTCAAGGATCTCGTCGCCTTGAGAGTTGATGTCCCGCATCTCTTCCAGGTTAACGGGGTAACGTTCCAGACCTTGCTGGTAAGACTTCAATAGAGCCTCATCGCCGGTCGCAGTGTACCCTCGTTTACCGTTCTGCATGTCCAGAAGATCCGTCTCCACGGACTCGGACGCCTCGTAGACGTCGGTCGCCCGCTGCTGACTGTCCAAGTAGTCGCTTGTGATCAAGTAGAGTTGGTAGACGCTTAAACTTGCCAGTAACAACAACATCCCCAATAGCAGCGCGTAACCGAGGTTCAGCCGACTCTCTATAGTACCCAATCTATCTCTAAAATTCATCTAATCCTCAGCTCCGCAGTTCTCTGCACGCTCTTTAGGTATCGACCATTGTTACCGAAAGCTTTAGCTAGTATCGCTGAGGCTACGATCTACATATCAGCATACGAAGGTTACTGGGATTTGGATGCGTAAGGAGCTCGTATGCGAGCAGGGATCAAGCCTTGCTCTTCACATCTGAGAGGAGCACAAGTCCCAGGAGTACCCAACTAAGTCCGAACAGGGCTGAGAGTGGTGCGCGGAGCAGGGCCGCGTCGCCCGAGATCACACTTAGCGGAACTAGCAGTCCCATCACGAGCGGGAGAAAATTCCAATATGGCAGAGCGGACGCTTTCATGGTCTCAAGCCCCAGCAACACGAGCCCGAAAGCCAGGATCAGGAACCCGAAAGATGATATCCGCATGGCCTGTTCTATCCCGAAGGTGAACCCACCTACGAAACCGCCGACGAGCATCGCCAACCCTATAAACGCGTTCACGAACCCCGTGCGCCCCATGCCCTGTATAACGGCGGCGTGTCGGGAGTGAAATCCCGCGAGTCCGAAGATCAACAACAGTGGAGCTATATAGAAAAACGAGTCCGTGGCCTCCGAGACTGAGCCGTCCGGAGATATGCCGTCAAGGATCACCTTGGCACCCCACAGCGACCCGCCAATGATGCTCGCAAGGGCCGCCAGTTGAATGGAACGTTCGCCACCGAGTGAGAGATAGCTTTTCATAACGTCGACCAAGTATCTACGACGAGTGTGGACTTCATCGCGGCTTCACAACGCGGCGGTTTCCCTTTGATTGTTCTTCTCAGTGAGATCCAACCATCCCTCGTAGGCTCTAGTCTCCGCATAGCAAGTATCAACCAGAACACGCCGCTGACGCAAGTCCTGAAGCCGGTTACGGAGACCTCTTACTAGCAGACGCACTCTCAGGGCTCGAAACCATCGGAGCCGGATTCCGGTATTTCTAAGGCCGTCTTCGGCCTCGAAGCGAGCATCCAGGAGCTCTTCGATCTCCGCGTCGAGGTTCTCGAGTTGGTGTGCGAGTTTCTCTGAAGCCAGCATTCGCTCTCTATCTTTCGTCGTTGCTCGTGGATATTTTATCCTGTTCATCCTTCCGAAGATAGGTTCCAAGTTGGCTCCGCGCAAGCAATTTGCAGCCCCAAGAGATTTTCTGTATGGAACACTTGTGCCGGGCTCGGATAGCGACTACCATGCCTGCACAAGGGAAGTGCGCACTCCGGAAAGAGGAGGTAACGCATAGAAACTGAGCGGCATGACAGACTACGGTTCAGCGGACATACATTTCAATATGTCTGCGTTTGCGGTGGAGAAGATGAAGAATTTTCAGGCTTGGGGGACGTGGGGAGGATGAGACGATGAGTTTCTTTCCGAGGGTGATTCTGCTTGCGACAGACGGTTCGGAGGAATCGGCGTTGGCGCTCGAAGCGGCGGTGGATCTCTCAAACAAAACTGAATCGGACTTGCATGTCGTGCATGTCGCGTTGATGTCTTTCTGGGTCTATCCCGATACGACTAGCACGGAGCAGGCGCAAGGGTTGCGGCGCGAGGCCCAGAAGCTACTCGACGCGCAAGTTGAGAAAGTAGAGAAGGCCGGGGGCACAGTCGCGCACGCGCACCTGAGGATGGGCCGGGCCGACGCGGAAGTCGTTCGGTTGGGCGAGGAGATAGGCGCGGGGCTTATCGTGATGGGAAGTCGCGGAGTATCGACGATAACCCGGATACTGCTCGGCAGCGACGCCGAGAGCATCGTCCGCCACGCGCATTGTCCAGTGATGATCGTAAGGCCCGAGGAGTAGCCCGTGGGGATGTCAGAGGTCGGAATTTCGTTTGTTGGTGAGACTAAGGAAAGGTTGCGTTAATGTCCGAACGGTTTGATATTACCGGGTTAGATATTGGGATACTCGTAGGATATTTGATCCTCAGTAGGATCATACCGTTGTTGCTCACGCCCAAGAGCGAAGACTCGGGAGATTACTTTCTCGGCGGACGGAACTTTGTGTGGCCCTTGATCGGGTTCTCGCTCTTCGCCACTAACATGAGCGGCGCGTCGTTCGTCGGTCTGGCGGGCGCGGGTTACAGTCAGGGTATCTCGGTCTACTCCTACGAGTGGATGACTTCTGTGATACTCGTGATCTTTGTCTTCTTTATCTTGCCGTTCTACCTTCGCAGCGGTGCCTTCACGATGCCTCAGTTCCTCGGCCAACGCTACGATCAACGCTCGCGACTGGCCTTCTCGACGTTCAACCTCTTCGCCATGATGTTCATCGACATGGCTTCTGCACTCTACGCGGGCGGTCTTGTTTTCCAGACGCTCTTCCCGGTCATACCTCTTTGGGTGAGCATCCTGGGGCTCGCGGTTCTGGCGGCGGTTTACACGATCTTCGGTGGACTTGGAGCCGTTGTCATTAGCGACACCATCCAGGCCATCGTCCTGTTTATTGGCGGTACGATAGTTGCGATCCTGACTTTCATGGCGATACCTTCCTGGGAAGCTGTGGAGCAGGCGGCGGCGCCGGGACAGTTGAATATCATTCAGCCCGCGAACAGCGATACGTTGCCGTGGCCGGGTCTTCTTACAGGCGTTTTGGTCATCGGAACTTACTACTGGACGACCAACCAGGTCGTCGTGCAGCGGACGCTCGGGGCGAAGTCGCTGGATCACGGACGTTGGGGCGCAATCTTCGCGGGTTTCCTAAAGATTCCGTTGCTCTTCTTGATGATTCTGCCGGGTGCGATGGCGTTGGTTCTCTACCCAAACCTCGACAACCCGGACCTCGTTTTCCCGACGCTCGCCTTCGACCTCTTGCCCGAAGGTATTCGAGGTTTGATCCTCGCGGCGGTCGTCGCGGCGATCACGTCCACGGTCGACTCAGTTCTGAACTCTGCCTCCACGCTGGTGACGATGGACTTCGTCCAGACTTTTCGCCCGGAGACAACTCAGCGCGGCCTCGTCTTCGCTGGTCGGGTAGCGACGGTTGGCGCACTCATCTTCGCGGTCGCCTGGGCGCCGCAGATCGCCCGCTTCGGTACGCTTTACGGGTATCTTCAGTCGGTTCTCTCGTTTGTAACGCCTCCGATAGTCGCGACGTTCTTGCTCGGTATCGCGTGGAAACGCACTAGCGCAGCGGCCGCGTTCACGACGCTGGCTACGATGATCCCGCTAGGGGTCGTCGGGTTTATATTTACGCAGATACCGTCGACGCAAATCTTCGAGATCCAGTTCCTCTACGGGGCCGGCGTCTCGTTCGCACTGAGCGTTCTGTTGCTGATCGCCGTTAGCCTCGTTACTGCGCCGCCGTCCGCTGAAGTCGTGGAGAACCTTACGTGGCGACCGGAACTCTGGCGCAAGGAGACCGAGGAGTTACGCGGCACACCCTGGTACTTGAATTACCGCTACCTGTCCATCGCGCTGCTCGTGGTTACAGGCATCGTCGTGGTCTGGTGGGCCTAATGACCGGGGAGTACAGGAAGAGAGGAGAAAAACTCATGAGCGCACAGAGAGGCGTGACAGGCCGGACCTTCACTCGCCGGGATTTTCTGAAGATCGGCGGTACGGGGCTCGCGGGGGCTACGTTGCTCGGCGCGGCTGGCTGTGGTGGCGGCGAAGGCGGGAGTCAAGGTGGTGGACCCGCCAAGATCCTCTTCACCTTCGGTCCCGATGAGTCCGGGACGTTGCAGCAACTGATCGACCAGTTCAACAGCGACAACGAGGGTGAGATCGAAGTAGAGTACCGTGAGACTTCAGCCAACACTGACGAG
>JBGTFQ010000087.1:0-34943 GCA_041747155.1 Rubrobacteraceae bacterium | reverse complement strand
GGACGTGGGAATCCTTCAGTCCACCTACCTCACGGACTTCTACACCAATGGCTTCAACACCATCGAGCGCAACCATCAGTTGGTGGAGAAGCATCCCGGCAAGTTCCTCTCCAACTTCGGCTTTGATCCCCGCAACGAGGCGAAGGGGATCGAGATGCTCGAACGAGACTTTGAGAAGTATGGCTCGAAGGGTGTCAAGCTCTATACAGCCGAATGGAAAGGCGAGTCCAGGGGTTGGAAGCTAGATGATCCGTGGGCCGTCAAACACTTCGAGAAGTGCGAGGAGCTTGGGATCAAGAACGTCCACGTTCACAAAGGGCCGACGATCTGGCCGCTAAACCGCGACGCTTTCGATGTGGCGGACGTCGACCGGATCGCAACGATGTTCCCGGACCTCAACTTTGTCGTCGAACACGTCGGACTCCCGAGGCTCGAAGACTTCTGCTGGATCGGTACTCAGGAGCCAAACGTCTACGGCGGTCTAGCCGTGGCGATGCCCTTCATCCACGCCAAACCCCGCTACTTCGCCCAGATCCTCGGCGAGCTACTTTACTGGATCGGGGAGGATAGGATCATGTTCGCCAGCGACTACGCTATCTGGCAACCGGGCTGGCTGGTCGAGAAGTTCGTGGACTTCAAGTACCCCGAAGACCCAGAGTTCGACGACTACGATGAGGTCACAACAGACATAAAGCGCAAGATCCTCGGCCTGAACGCCGCCGCCCTCTACGACATCGACGTGCCAGAGGAGATGCAACTAGCCACCGCCGGCAGTGCCACCGGCCAAGTCGCCGCCGAGCCAGCCAGCCCAGCCTAATGACGACCCGCCAAACAGTCCTGGACGCCCTCTCCGGCGTCCGGGACCCGGAACTCGACGAGCCCATAACCGACCTGGACTTCGTCTCGGGACTTGAGATAAACGACGACTCGGTCTTTGTGCGCCTGCGCCTGCCGACGTACTTCTGCGCTCCAAATTTCTCGTATCTGATGGTGGCGGATGCGAAGGAGGCCGTACTCTCCATCCCCGGCGTAGAGAACGCCAGAGTCATTCTGGACGATCACTACGCCTCGGACGAGATCAACGCGGGTGTCAATGGCGAACAGGGATTCGACGGGGCGTTCGAGGGCGAGACCGAAGGGCCGGATCTCGAAGCCCTCCGTACGACTTTCCACCGCAAGTCCTTCGTCAGCCGACAAGAGCAACTATGCCGGGCGATGCTCTCCGACGGTTTCACGCCGCTGAATCTCTCAGCCATGTCACTCGAAGACGTGCCGCCATCCGGGGATTTCGAGACCTATCTGGATCGCCGGTCAGAGCTTGGATTGGGGATCGGGGCTGACGATCCGCTACTCGTGGATCCGGACGGAAACCGCATCCCCGAGGATGCAGTGGTGTCTCACTTGCGGTTCGCCAAGTTGACGCGTGTAAGCATCGAAGGTAACGCCAGCCTGTGCCGGGGACTACTTGCAACCCGGTACGGAATATCCGAGAAAGAGGAGGCTATTCAATGAAAGCAGCCCGTCTACACAAATACGACGACAGCATCCCCACAAATAGCTTGACGCTAGAGGAGATCGCAGAGCCCAAGATAGAGGGACCGCTCGACGTGATAGTCAAGGTCGGGGCCGCCGGTCTCTGCCGCACCGACATCCACGTTATAGAGGGACAGTGGGCTCCCATCCAAGACACCGAGGGAGATCTCCTCCCCTACACTCTAGGCCACGAGAACTCCGGCTGGGTCGAGGAAGTTGGCTCAGCGGTCACCAACGTCGAGGTCGGCGACACCGTCATACTGCACCCCCTGATCACCTGCGGACTTTGTCGCTACTGCCGGGCGGGTCGGGACATGCAATGCGAGAACGGAGCCTTCCCCGGCATAAGTCAGGACGGCGGCTTCGCCCAACTCCTCAAAACCAGCGCCCGAGCTTGCGTGAAGCTGGATCCCATCCTAGAACCAAAGGACATTGCCGCGCTCGCCGACGCGGGCTTGACCGCCCACCACGCCGTCCGCAAGGCCGTCCCCGAACTGTACGCCGGAACCAACGCCGTCGTCATCGGCGCAGGCGGCCTCGGCCACATCGGCATCCAGTGCCTGCGAGCCATGACCCCGACCAACATCATAGTCGTTGACCCGAACGAGGAAGCTCTGGCACTCGCCAAAGAATGGGGAGCCGACGAGACGGTCAAGGTAGAAGAGGGATACGCGGACACCGTGATCGAGATGACCAACGGCGGCGCGGAGGTCGTCTTCGATTACGTGGGCGAACGCGGTGCGCAAGACGAAGCCTGGACCATGACCCGTCCGGCAGGTTTCCACTACATCATAGGGTACGGAGGCAAGGTCGAAGTACCGACCATAGATATAATCTCCACAGAACGCAGCGTCATTGGCAACCTCGTAGGAACTTACAACGACTTGGCCGAGTTGATGAACCTGACAGCCCGCGGTCTCGTAACGCTGCACACCTCGACGTATCCACTCGATGCCGTCAACGACGCCATACAAGACCTTAACAGCGGCAACCTTCGAGGCCGAGGAATCCTCATCCCCGACAGCGCGGCCTAGGCGACTCCGACTACCAGACTAGCGTGGCCCGGACAGTGAATGCCGGGCCACTTCTCTAGGAGCCGCGCCGGTCTTCGTAGTATTGTTCGACTTCCTCTTTAAGTTCGTTGTAGTGGTCTATGTAGTCCGAGAAGTATTTTTCACGCGGCAAACACCACGTCCGCTAGCCTAAACACTTCGCTGACTATCTGACAGGCTCACTTCCCATGAAACTCGGTTGCGGATGGTACACCCTCCACGCCCGTCGCGGCCCGGATGGCGCGTAGGACAGCCTCTCGCATCATTCTGGCGCCCCAGACACCGACCACATCGGCCGCAGCTGAAACGTCTCCGGCGGAGGCGGCGAATATTACGTCGCCGTCCACAGTGGTGTGGACGGGCTCGATGCACCGGGCGAATCCATCGTGGGCCATCTGCGCTACCTTGTAGACCTCGGTCTTTGAGAGTGCGGCGTTAGTGGCGACTACTCCGAGGGTCGTGTTGCGACCCCACCGCATTCTGGTGGCTGCGTCTTGTAAGAGATCTCCGGTGTCCCCAATGGTACCGTCGTTCTGTCGAGGACCGGCGAGCGTCGAACCATCTATATCTTTGATATCTCCAAAAGCGTTGACCGCCGCCAACGCCGAGACTACGAGCCCGTCATCTAGTCGCACGGAAGCACTGCCTACACCACCCTTCATCGCTCCGTCGAGCCCGAGAACTTTGCCGACCGTCGCGCCGGTTCCGGCTCCGATCGTGCCTTGAGGAAAGTTGCCGCTTTCGGCCATCCTCGCAGCGTGGTGGCCCATCTTCGCGTCTGGGCGAGCGTCCGGTGAGCCGGTCATCAGGTCGAAGAGAACCGCCGCAGAGACTAGCGGTATGCGGACGACCCCGACATCCAACCCGACACCCTGTTCTTCGAGGTACTGCACGACACCGTCGGCGGCTGCCAGTCCGAACGCGCTGCCGCCAGTTAGAAGTAGCGCGTGGGTCTCGCGCACGGAGCCTGCGGGGTTTAGGCGGTCAGTCTCGCGGGTTCCGGGTGAAGAGCCGCGAACGTCCACGCTCACGATAGCGGGACGCTCGAAGATGATGGCGGTGCACCCGGTTAGGCCGATGGGGTCTGTGGCGTGGCCGACCAGTACGCCTGGCACATCGCATAGATTATCTAGAACTGAAGTCAGTCGTCCGAGTCCTCGGTGGTTGATTCTTCGGACTCTAGCTCTTCGGGGTCGGCGGGTTCTATGCCTTTGTTGAAACGGGCGAGCGTGGTGAGCGGCACCATCTCTTGTTCAGAGCGTTTGGTGCCGAACTGCACCAAGACAGAGTCTCGGACCATAGAGTAATCCACTACGCGACCCTCGCGCTCTTCGACTTTCACGTTCGAGTTTTTGAACGGGGCTCGTTCTTTGAATTCTTTGTAAGCGTCATGTTCGTAGCGCATACAGCACTTCACCTCGCCGCAGGAACCCATGATCTTGTCGTTCGGCGTCACTCCTTGTTGCTTGGCGAGCCGCACGTTGACCGGACCCATGCTCCGGGCTCCGCTCCAGACTGCGCAGCACAGCGGCAATCCGCAAGTGTCGCACCCGCCGACATCCCCCGACCGTTCGATAAAGCTGAACCGCCGCAGTTCCACCGTCGCCTTGTAGAAATATTCGAGATCCTCTCTGACACGCGAAAGCTCCGGGTCATGCTCCGACTGATACTTCACTTCAATGTATGACGCATCCAGCGAAACGTCGCAGCCGATAATTTCGACCTGCCCGATCTGGTGATCCCGCAATAGCTTTACAGCTTCTTTACGAATGTCCCGCGCCATGTCCCGATGAGCTTCTTCCTGCTTCGCATCCTCTTCGGTGACGATGCGTACGATATCGAAAGGGTCCGTGTACGCTTCGCGGCGGCGCGGCGTCAGGGAAACACTCCCCACAAGCTCGCCCACGCTGGTCGCCACAACGACCTTATAGCCGACGCGCAGATCGAGATCCCGAGCGTAACACAGCTTCGCCACGCTCCATCCGGGGAGCCGAACGTCTACTAGCCGGGGTAGCTCCTCGCCCGTGATTGTCCGAGTATCCGTTGTCGTGTTCGGGATAGCGCAACCTCCAGAATCGCTTCCGAAGAGACATTATACGTCAGCGCCGCCCGAGCTTCCCCGACGCTCGCTGCGGCCCCCGCCCAGTCGGCCTCCGGCCACTCATCCACGCGAGCCCGAATATCTTCCAACTTGTCCACATTGGCTGCGAGATCCTCGACCCCGGCAGCCACCATAGCCGCGTCCCGGTAAGCGAGGGAGATGAGATCCAGGGCCTCCCCCACCGCTGCATCCCGCGCCGCACGCCCAACTCGCTTGGCCCGATCTTTGAACCGACGATCCGGCTTCTCTACTTCCTCCAACATCGCAGCCTCCCGAGCCGCACCGACAGCCTCGGCACGACCCACGATCCCAGCAACAGACCCATGACGCGCCTCGAAATCCTCCCCCACCCCGAACGCAGCATCGAATGCGACTTCTCGCAACTCCTTCAACTCAACCTCGTCCGAATATCGTAACGAAAGCCCAACCGACCCACGCCCAAGAGCCGCAGCAAGTTTCGGCTCCTCAATACCTCGCTCCTCTAGAAAATTCGCCACCTCATCCACCGGCACCGGATTGAATCGCACGGGCTGAGACCGCGAAAGTACCGTCGGCAACACGCCCTCCCGCGATGCCGCCAGCAGCACGAAGACCGTCTCCCCTTCCGGGCTCTCAAGCGTTTTCAACAGCGCGTTCGACGCCTGAACATTGAGCGAATCGGCCTGCAGTATAAAGACCCGCCGCGCCCCCTCAAACGGACGACTCGCGGCCAACCGCAGCAACTCTCGCACCTGTCCTATAGTTGTAAACGCGCCCTCTGGTACCACTTCGACGAGATCTGGATGCAACCCTCGCCGCGCTCGATCCTCCGCCGGAGCGTCCCCTCCCGAGACCAACGCAGCCCCGAACCTCCGAGCCACCGTCCGCTTCCCAACACCGTTTGGACCGTGAAAGATATAGGCGTGCGACACACCACCCGCCAACGCTTTCTCCAACATCCGAAGCACCGTAGCGTTCCCTACAACGCCCTCAAAGCTTCGCGAAGTATCAGCCAATCTCGTCACCACGATTCTGCAATCTTTGTATCTCGTCAAGGACCATCGCAGATAAATCCTCCGGTGGGAGCATTGCGTCCAGCACGGTGATACGGTCAGGTTCGGCTGCGATGATCTCCTCGAAGCCTTCCTCTACTCGCGACATAAACTCGGCTCCGACCAGTTCCAAGCGGTCCAGCGGCGCTCCGAGTTCCCGAGCCCGGCGTTCACGTTCGCTGGCTTCCAGCCGTAGATAGAACGTCAAGTTCGGGATCGTCGCTCCGACAGCGGAAGCATTGAGATCCCGTACTGCTGTGGCACCGAGACCGCGTCCGTAACCCTGATAAGCGACGCTTGAATCCAGGTAGCGTTCGCAGAGGACGTGTTCGCCGTTCTGTAAACGCGGCGATAGTTCGAGCCTGACGTGATCCGCCCTCGCCGATGCGTACAGATATGCCTCCGTCCAGTCGTCCATCTCGATCTCGGGGTCCAACAAAACTTCCCGGATACGCTCGGCAGCCGGAGTTCCACCGGGTTCCCGCGTAAAGTGTGTGCCGGTTAGGTTCTGTTTCAGGGAATCAACCAGGGTCGATTTGCCACAGAAGTCCAAGCCTTCAACGGTTACAAAGATGCCTCGGGGCGAGGTCAGGCTCCTAGGCCGCGGCCCGACGTAGCGCGTGACGCTCGGCGGCGTTGACGTGGGCCTCGAAGAAGCTCCGATGTTCGACACCCGCATCGCGCATGGCTTCCGCGTGCCACTGAACCCCTAGGAGCCAACGCTCCGAGAGATCCCGGTACTCGACAGCCTCCGCAATCCCATCCGACGACGTAGCCGATACCACCAAACCATCGGCCAGATCCTTGATCGCCTGATGATGGTACGAGTTCACCTTGATCTCACCGGACTCGACTATCCCGCCGATCTGCGACGCGGCATCCACCTTTATCGCGTGAGTCGCCTGCCATTTGGGTGTCGTCTGACGATGCTTTAGAAAATCTCCCTCATATTGTGCGGGAATATCCTGATACAACGTTCCGCCGAGCCCAACATTCAAGACTTGCATACCCCGGCAAATACCGAAGATCGGGATTCCGGCCCGTAACGCGACCTCGAACAACGCCATCTCGAACGTGTCCCGCTCGGGGATCGTCACGCTCAACTCCGGGATGGGCTTCTCGCCGTAATGACTCGGGTGAAGGTCGCTACCTCCACTCAACAACAACCCGTCTAAACCCCCGATCACGGCCTCAGCCGCCCGCCGCTCTCCTATAGGCGGCAACACCACGGGAAAGCCACCAGCCTGAGCCACGCCCTCAACGTAGTCCAAGTCCGTGCGAACAAAGCGACCGAGCGGACGCTCCGCTACGGTTTCCGTGTCCTCTTTCAGCGTAGCTGTTACTCCAATTACCGGAGTCATTTAGCGCATCCCTCTCTCAGATTCTCGGCGTTTCTCTAACATATTCGTCACGGTTCCGCAAAAACTTTAGCGTTTTCCTTAACCGCGTCTTAATTTATCTCAACTTTATAAGGCGGCAGAATAGCACACGGTGGCGGCTAGAGTCCAGACCAGGAGGTGTCCTATCACCTTTACGAAGCGCGAATCCCGCCTCGGCGGTCGTTCGTCGTCGAGATGCAGGTCTATGCGGGTTTCTAGGTGGTGGACTTCTGAAGTTTTTGCTCGCTCGTCTCTGATGAGCGGTTCTCCTCTTCCTTGGCGGCTTCCTCGGCTTTGGCTTCTTTGGCCTTGCGCTGCTCTTCTTTCTTCGGACATTCCATGTTGATGCATGTGATCCAGGGGCGACGACCGCCGAGAACTTTTATCTCGGGCGATCCACAGGCATCGCATAGCGTCCCTAGAGGGATGATCTCACCTCGCTGTGGCAACGGATATGTGGTCGTGCAATCTGGATACCCGGCACATCCCACAAACCTCTTCCGACTCTTACGATTCCGCCGAATGATGAGATTGTGGTCACTGTTCGGACACTTGCCCAGCGTCTCGTCCACCCGAATGCCGCCCCACACAATGTCCGCAAACTCCGTTTCGGAGCTTTGCAGATGCTCATAGACTCGCCGCAGCACATCGCGGGACGTATCGACTACGCTCTCCTTGGAGATCTTGCCCTCCGAGATGTCGTCCATACTTTTTTCGAGCTCGGCGGTCATCTCGTGCGACGCTATCTCCGAGGCGAAGTCCGTGAGAGCTTGCGCGACCGCGATGCCCTTCTCGGTCGGCACCAGAGGATCGTCGTGTACGTAGCCCCGGTCATAGAGGTTCTGGATGATATTTGGGCGCGTGGCTTTCGTGCCGAGACCGAGATCCTCCATCACGTTGATAAGGCGACCCGCACCATACCGTCCCGGCGGTTGAGTCTCTTTGCCCGTGACCGTGGCCTCCGCGACCTTTACCACGTCACCTTCCTTGAGGTCTGGTATCTCCTCGTCGGCGCGGCGGCTGTAGGGGTAGACCCCGAGCCAACCCTCTTCGGTCACGACCGTACCGCCCGTGGTAAGCGTCTCGCCACCGGAATCGAAGCGCAGCGTCGAGCGCAGAGCTTTGGATGGTGTAGAGAGCGTTGCCATGAAACGTCGGATCACGAGCTGATAAATCTTCCACTGATCGTCGCGCAACGCACCTTTGGAAGCGTAGGCTGTCGGGTAGATCGGGGGATGGTCCGTGGTCTCTTTCTTGCCCCGCGACGGGGAGAGCTTGTCCTGCTGCAACAACTTCTCGGCGTGTGGCCCCGCTTCTTCGACTCGCTTCAAGAAAGTGAGCACCTCGCGGAGATCCACCGATGCCGGATAAACCGTGTTGTCGGTCCTCGGATACGAGATGTAGCCGTCGGTGTACAGATCCTCTGCGAGCCGAGCCGCCCGCGATGGCGCTATTCCCAGAGACGCAGCCGCCGTTAGAAAGCTTGTGGTGTTGAACGGCGCGGGTGGCTGTCGCGTGCTGGCTTTTTGCTGAAGCTCGGTGACGGTAGCGTTGTCTTCAAGGTTCTCATGCGCTTGCCGGGCCGCCGCTTCTTCCTTGAAGCGTTGCGTGGTGTGGCGAGCCTCGAAAGGCTTGCCGTTTTGAAGAGTTACGTCGAGTTCCCAGTACGGCTCCGGGATAAAAGCCCGGCGTTCGCGTTCGCGAGCGGCGATCACAGCCAAAGTTGGCGACTGAACTCGTCCTACCGAAAGGAACGCGGGACCGTATCGCTTCGTGGCGCGAGAAACCCAGCGCGTCAGGGTCGCGCCCCAGATCAAGTCAATGTCCTGCCGAGCTTCACCCGCCGCCGCAAGATCGTTGCTCACTTCCGTCAACTCGTTGAACGCTCGCGAAATCTCCGTCTTCGTCAACGCCGAGAATCGCGCCCGACGCACGTTGTCCACGAGCTTCGGATTCGCCTCGAAGACCAGGGAGAGAGCCTCCACCCCGATCAACTCGCCCTCGCGGTCGAAGTCCGTCGCAATAATGACGCTGTCAGCCTTCTTGGACAACGACGTGACCGCCGCCGCGACACCCTTCTCCGAAACAGACTTCAAAATCTCCGCGTCGATGAGGTCCGACGGCTCCACCTTCTGCCAGTTCGAATACTGCTCCGGGTACTCCGGGTTTAGGACGTGTCCCTTCAAACCAACGGAGACCGTCTCCTCACCGTTCCACATAAACGTGGCGTGCGGCACGGAGCGGTGCTTACCCTCTTTTACAGAATCTTCTGCCAGGAATTGAGCGACTTTTTTGGCCGAGTTCGCCTTCTCTGAAATAATTAGTCTCATATTGATACTCGTTATAACACAACGCCGCAACGTGTAACCTCACCCACAAAATCTGGCGTACTACGGCGGCTACGGCCCTAACTGTGAGTGGTTTTCGCCGCTTCCGACGGTGTCGCGCCGATCAATATGCGAACCGAGATCAGTCCGAAAACCCCGATAAACGTCGCGAAGAACAACGTCGCCAGCCGCACCAAAAACGTGAGCGCGACCGCCGGTCCCTGGGCGAGCCCCCCCAGCCCGACAAACATACCCGCGAGCCCGGCCTCCGCTACCCCAATTCCCCCTGGGACCATGCTCAAAGCACCACCAATAGAGCTGACCGCGAAGACGAAAACAATTAGAAGAAAACTCAACTCCGCCCCAAGCGCGATGGCACAGAGATAGACCGCCAGGATCTCAAGCCCCCACGATAGAAACGAGAAGCCAGTCCCGACCACCAAAGGACGAGCAGCCAGCAACTCGTTGGAAGCACCGTGGAAGTCCGAGAGATGTGGCGCAAGCCGATTGAGGACCGGCAACTTCAGCAGCACACGCTCAGCGAGTAGCGAAAGTCGCTTGGAGCGCAGGACGGCGATGCCGAACACCGTTAGGACCGAGAAAGCCAAAATCGTCCACAGTCCGAAGCTGAACGTGAGTGCGCCGAGCAGTCCCCAAATGACCATGCCGGTGCCGTCGGTAGCCCGTTCAGCGACGACTATCGGGGCGGTGCGGGCTACGGGGTCGCCGGAGACCCGGCGGATAAAGACGCTTTTCAGGACTTCCCCGAGTTTGCCGGGTGAGATCGTCATGGAGAGTCCGGCGGTAAAGATGGCGATGTTTTTGCCGAGTGGCAGGTCGACTTTTAGGAGGCGCAGGTAGTACGTCCAGCGTAAGAAACGTCCTACGTAGGAGATCGCCACGAGGCCGAAGATCGCTGGTAGCAAGGACCAGCGCAGGTCGTCTAAGGCTGCCGATAGATCTCCGAAGCCCGTCACGAGGACCAGGACAAAATATACGACGACAGCCAACGCGAGAGCGGGGATCAGATTTTTTCGGAGGAGTTCCATTGATTAGAGGATGTAGATCACGGTCATCACGACGCAAAGCCACAGAAACAGCGACACTTGCAAGGCCCGGTCGCGCAACACGAGCGTGTCCGGGTTATCGCCGCCATCGCGATGCACGAGCAGCATGTACCGGAACACGCCGTAGACGACGAACGGGATGCTCGCCATCATAAAAAATTCTTCGTCTTGCTGGTAGACGGTGAAAGTGTAGAGCGCGTAGCCGATGATGGTCGCGGAGATCATGATGTTCATCATCTGATCCAGCATCGGCACGGAGTAATCCCGCAGATTCTTGCGATGGGCGACCGCTCCATCACCCAACGTAGCCAACTCGTGGCGACGTTTGGAGAAACCGAGAAAGAGCGTCAACAGACCTGTGCAAATGATCAGCCACGGTGAGAGAGCGACACCTACAGCGGCAACACCGGCTAGAGCCCGGATCACGAAACCCCCCGAGATGCTCATTACGTCCAATATGGCCTGATGCTTGAGTACCGTCGTATAAACAACCTGCAACGCGAGATAACCGATCCCAGCCAGCCCAACGCCCGGCGCGGCCAAGAACGCCAGCAGCAATCCGACCATCGCTAACACCGAGGCGAAGGCGAGTGCGGACCTGCGAGAGATGGCCCCGCTCGCCACAGGCCGAAAGCGTTTCAGGGGATGCTTGCGGTCCTCGTCAATGTCGAGAACGTCGTTGGCCGCGTAAGTCGAGCTCGACAACAAACAGAAAGCCACGAAAGCCATCAGGGCGGCGAGCATTAGGGGTGGGGAAAAAACTTCCCCCGCGAACACGACCCCCGCCAGTACGAATCCGTTTTTGATCCACTGCTTGGGCCGAGCGAGTTTGAGGTACGTTGCCGCCGATCCGGTGGATTTACTCGCGTCCATAACAGCGGGTTTCTATCATACGGGGTTGCTCGTTTCAGGATAAAAGAGCCTCCAGTGAATGTTTTGATTGCAAAATAGCTCCCCGTTGTACAAACTTGCGCCCATGAGTACCGTTAATCCTCAGAGTTCCGTACTAGCGGAGTGGTTCTGGCTATCCCGGCCTTTCAGCCTGACGGCTGCGGCGGTACCGGTGATCTTCGGTGCCGTCCTCGCCGGTAAAGACGGCGTATTCGCGTTCTTGCCCGTGCTGGCGATGCTTCTCGGCAGCCTGTTTATCCAGGCGGCAACGAACATGTTCAACGAATTCTACGACGAGAAACGCGGTCTCGACGTAACCGGAGCCGTCGGTATAGCGGGCTCCATCGTGGCGGGCCGGATGCACGCCCGGACGGTGCTTCTCGGGGCGTTGTTCTGCTATACGGTAGCTCTTTTTATAGGGATATATCTCATCTTCGTGGGAGGATGGCCGATCCTGGTGTTGGGGTGTCTCTCGGCGCTCGGCGGCTATCTGTACTCGGCGGGACCGAAACCCATCGCTTACACACCGGCGAGCGAGCTTGCGGTATTTCTGTTCATGGGAGTCCTGATCGTGGTAATAACCTACGCTGTCCAGGCGCGATCCTTCCCCCTGTACGTTCCATTCGCCGCGCTGCCGTTCGGTGGCCCGGTGGCCGCGATACTGCTGGCGAACAACATCCGGGATATGGAATCCGACCGTCGGGGTGGGCGGCGAACGGTTCCGATCGTGTTCGGGCGAGAGATGGCGATCTGGTTCTATCGAGGGCTCCTACTGGAGGCTTATGCCGCAGTGTTGCTGCTAGTGCTGTTCGGTGTCGTGCCGTGGAGCGCGGGGTTGGTGGTGTTGAGTTTGCCGCTGGCCGTGAAAATTTGGCGGGGCATCTCCTCTTCGACGCGACCGGAACGCTTGGATCCCATAGTAAAAGCGACTGCTGGCGTGCATCTTACATTCGGGTTGCTCTATGCCGTCGGAGTTCTCGTCGGAACGCTGATCTCAACTTGAACCGTCCCGTTCGAGCCGGATATGTGGTTCGAGGTATCGAACGCTCGGACCTCTTCGAGGCGATGATGGACATAGAACGCTTCCCGG
Organism: Rubrobacteraceae bacterium; assembly: GCA_041747155.1. GTDB lineage: Bacteria > Actinomycetota > Rubrobacteria > Rubrobacterales > Rubrobacteraceae > JACDDK01. Next base: position 22,472 of record JBGTFQ010000087.1, on the reverse strand, counting down.
AGTGGTCCTTCGGACTCAAACGAGCTTGGATACCGGGCGGTGAGACTGACCTAGCAGTCGGTGCTCCGCTTGGATTCGAGTTGAGCGCGGTCGGCCTTACGCATCAGGTGATAAGCGAGATCACAGCGGTAGACCCACCGAACCGTATAGCCTGGCGTTACACCACCGGGGCAATCGGCACCGGCGGCTGGACACTCGAAGAAGCCAGCCCCCGCGTCGTGCGCCTAACGCTCTTCACCGACTACGAAGTAGAACCGGGCTGGCTAAATAAGATCGCGCACAAACCCTTTTTCCGGGCCGTTACCGAAGATCTGCTCCGACGCTCCGTAAGCCGCTTGGAAAAACGTCTAAACGAAACCTAGAGGTCTCGCTCGGAATCACGCTCCGAAGTCTCTTCCTCGTCTTCGAGATTCTCATCTTCTTCATCGTCTTCTATAAGTTCCCGGACGTTAACTTCCGATACCGGGTTCACGTAGCGAGCTACGATGATCGAGAGTTCGTACATGACGATCATTGGAATAGCCATCAGGACCATGCTGTACGGGTCTTGACCGGGAGTGAGCGCCGCCGCAAGCAGCGTATTCGCAACAATGGCGTGCCGCCGATAACGCTTCAGAAGCGGAGCGTCCACTAGCTCAAGTTTCGCCGCCACGTAGGTCGCAGCCGGTAGTTCGAAAACTATCCCAAACGCCAGCAAGAACCTCGTAACGAACTGCAAATAGCTCTGTGAAGTGATGATCGTCTCGTAGCGCTCTGGTGCCCAGTTGAGCAAAAAGCCCATTCCTATAGGAAGAACCACGAAATACCCGAAGGCGACACCTCCCAGGAACAGCGCGGAGGCGAACGAGATGATGGTATAGGTGAAGGCTCGACCGAGATCCCCAACCGCTGGCGCTATAAACGCCCATATCTGGTAGAGGAATATCGGTATGGTGAGCAGGAAGCCTACATAGAGCGCGAGCTTCAGGTCAGTGAGAAGCTGTTCCGTTATGGACGTTACATTCAGTTGGCCGTCGAGCGCGTCGCCTGCGGGCAAGAGAAGCAACTCGAAGATCCGCTCCCGGAAAAACCACGCCACAATCGCAACCGCGAAGAACGCGATAGCGACCTTGATAACCCTCGACCGGAACTCCCCCAGATGTTCGATCAGGGTCATTCGAGCCTCATTGCGCGGGGTCTGCTCACGCAGAGGAGATCTTAACCGACCGGCCATGCTACGTTACGCTTCCGACCGTTTCTCTACCGACTCTGCTGCTGTTCAGCTTTGTCAGACTCGACGGAAGCTTCCTCTTTGGCCTGCGCGTCCGTACCGTTTGCCTCAACATTGACAGTCTCGTTGTCGGTGTCGGCGGACTTTAGCTCTTCTTCCTTTTTCTTCTCGTCTTCTAACTGGCCGTCTTTGGTACCGGCTTTGAACTCCCGAACGCCGCTACCCAACCCGCGAGCGAGTTCCGGTATCTTTTTGGCTCCGAAAAGCAAAAGGATGATAACTAAAGCGATAATTAGTTCCGTTCCACCTAGCGAACCAATTCCCGGTATTAGAGCTAGACTCATTTTTCCTCCTGATAAGCTTTTCATCGAACTTCTCTTCACATTATACGTGCTTTGGCCAACGAGTGGATCAAATTTCGTCGCTCTTTAAGATCCCGACGTAGTGTTTTCGCCATTGAGCGTGTCTTCTATGCGCTGCCGAACTTCTTTTGAAGTCTCGCCTTTTGGTTCGAGATCCAGGTATCCGTTCCAGTATTTGATGGCTTGGCCAGACTCCCCGATCTGGCTGTAGGACTCTCCGGCGAAGAGGTATGCCTCTTCGTTTTTTGGCTCTACTTCAGCGGCTTTGGCGAATGCCTCGGCGGATTTCTTCTGAAAATCCTCGCGTTCCTTGTCCTTTGAGGAAGACTGGGCTCGTTGGGACTGTATCTGCCCGAGAAGCATCGGTATCTCACCGTCCTTCGGGCTTTCTTTCTGGCCGTCTTGAAGAACCTTAGTCGCGTCGTCGTAGCGGTTGCTTTGGTAGTAGAGCCCAGCGAGTTGCACGGCGTTGTCGGGATCTCCGGGCTTCTCCTCGAAGTCTTTCTTGGCCTCTTCGGTCTGCTTGTTTAGGGCTTCTTGGGGGTCCGTGGTCTGTCCGCCGGGCTGCTGATTTTGGCCGAACATGTCGAACAGGTTGTAGGAAGCGTTTCCGCTGACACCGAACACGATGCCCGACAAGATAAACACCCCCGCGAGACTGAAGGCGATCAGCCTCGTCCAGAAGCCTAGCCGGTCGCGGTTCATCATCATGGTGCGCTATCCTCCAGGGAAATCGAGATCTCGTTCAATCCCGATTGTATATCAGGTTCCCACTAACGACAGTCGCCGCCACCCCTCCATCCGCCGCGGACTCCAATACATCCAACTCAGCCAGGTTGCCGCTCTCGACCCGGATTATGGCGAGATCCGCCCATTTCCCTACTTCCAAGCTCCCCGTCTCCCGCTCGATATTCAACGCCCGCGCACCTTCGAGCGTGGCGAGCCGCAATCCGAGCTCCCCATCGAACCCATGCACCTTGACGGCGAAGAGCGTCTCCTCGAAAAGGTTCATGCTCGGGCTACTCCACAAGCCATCCGTACCCATCCCGACCCGAATGCCGCGCCGCATCATCTCCGGCACCGGCGACACCTCACAGCCGAGAAAGTCATTTGACCGGGGACAATGAGCCGCCGCGACACCCGTGCGAGCCAGCACGTCGATGTCCTCATCAGATACGCCCGTCGCCAGGTGCGCGGCTATAGTTGTAGGGGCGAGCAACCCCACATCCGAGGCGTACCGAACCGGCGAGACACCCGCCCCACCCCACGTATTACTGCCGAAAATGTTTGCCAATCCACCCGTTCCCTCCCGGATAAACTCGACCTCTTCCGGGCTCTCGGAGAGATGAATGGCGAGTGGATCTCCAAGCTCTCTAGTCTTCAACGCCGCTACTCGCGCCGAGTCCGGGTCGACCGTGTAGACCGAATGCACGCTGACCTGAGCACTCACACGCGCGGGAAGACCCTCTCGCGTTGCATGGACTTTGTTCAATACTTCCTCTACCCGCTCCTCTGGCTGCGTGTCGGGAAAGTCTCCGGGGAAGAATTCCGCGAACGCTGCTCCGGCCATCCCGGACTCGGCGAGTTGCGGCAGGCATTCGCCGTAAGGCGAGGACTCGGCCATAAATGTCGTTCCGGCGGCTGTGGCTTCGTCTGCGGAGTTCTTCGCTGCTTCCGGGGTCCAGGACTCTTTCTCCGGGAGGCGTTCTATGAGCCGTCCGAGCCAGCCAGCGAAGGTACCGCCCTCCGGCGCGTCTTCGCGGCGGAACCCGAGGTGCGCGTGGGTGTTTATTGCTCCGGGCGTTATGGCGCAGCCCTCATAGTGCTGGACTTCGGTTTCGGGGGATTCGGCTTTCATTGCTTCTAAAGCTCCAATGGCGGCGATGCGACCTTCTCGGACTAGGATCGCACCGTTCGGGATCGGCGGCGATGAGATGGGAAATACTACATCGGCGGTGAAGATCACGCTAAATGTCTCGTCCGACGACCTCGGCGGCTACGGATTCGAGGAAGTTTCGTTCCGGTCCTTCGGGGAGCAGTTCAAGATCTTCCAGAGCCGCGTCGATCTCGCGCCGCGCCCATGCCTCGGTTTTCTCGATGGCATCGGTGGCGAGTACGGCCTCTATCCCGGCTTCCAGCAACTCCGGGCCGGGGTTTGGAGTAATCAAGACCCGCCGGATGGTCTCCGCGTCGCCTTCTTGCAGCGCGACTATTACCGGCAGCGTCACCGTTCCTTCTATGAGATCCGTGCCGATCCCCTTGCCCATCAAGCCGGGCTTGCCGACGAGATCCATAACATCGTCGGACATCTGAAACGCGAGCCCGAGCGCCTGCCCATAGCTCGCCAATCCATCTATCTGACGGATGGACAACCCACCGAGCGAACCTCCAGCTACGCAAGCGGCCTTGAAAAGCCCGGCGGTCTTTTTGCGAATGTGCTCCAGATAAGCCTCCAGATCCACGAAAGAGCTATCCGCCCGATACTGCTCCAGCTCGCCCGCCGCCAATCCTTCAGATGCCTCGGAGAAAGCCCGCACAAGCCTCGGGTCGCCGATCCCCGCAAGGTCCGAGAAACACTCCGCGAACAGATAATCCCCTGTGGCGACCGCGATGCTGCGTCTATAAGCCGCAACCGTGGTCGGCTCGCCGCGCCGGGTAGCCGCGCCATCAACGATATCGTCGTGGATAAGCGTCGCTGTGTGAAGAACCTCTATGGCCGTCGCAGCTTGCAACAGCGCCTCGGGCTCGGGTTCACCCATCCCAGCACTCAGGGCCATGAGTAACGGTCTCAGACGCTTTCCACCGGAGGTCAGGGACTCCATCGCGGGGGCGATTAGATGCTCTGGCGCACGTTCAGCTACCGCTATCAGACGCTCCTCCACACCCTCCACGAGCGAAAAAGCCTCCTCCGGCAAGGAGGACTGGAGATCCCGCGCACTCTGCTCGAACCGACGCACGTTATCTGGCTCCACGGTCACGGATTCCCCGGTGGAGTGTGATGACATTGCCTGCAAGCCTGCGCCATGTAACATCTTGTAATTCATTACGTTCCATTATGACAGCTAAATCTTGCGGTGCTACGAACTCTTTCACCGATTCCGGCAAATAGGCATATGCATGGGGATCTCCGGAGATTTTGCCTCCAAGCCAGGGGACAACCTTATCGAACCACAGGCCGAATATCGCGGAGAATAAGCGTCCGGTGGGACGTGTGATCTCCATGCACGTAACCACACCGCCGGGGCGAGCCGCCCGCGCCATCTCCGAGAATAGCGCGTCGAGGTCCGGGATGTTTCTGGCCCCGTAAGCGATGCTAACGGAATCGAACGCTCCACTCTCTATCCCTTCGAGTCGCGTAGCGTCACCGAGACGATACTCGCCATTTGGGAGCGGTCGCGTCTTCGCGGCGTTCAACATCTCGCTGGAGAAATCTATGCCAACGACGTGTCCCGTCGGGCCGACACGCTCGGCCAAGGCTCGTGTGACGCTGCCGGTTCCACACGCGAGGTCTAACGCCCGTTCACCCGGCTTGAGCCCACTTGCCCGCACGATGGACCGGTTCCACAGTCGGTTCAGTCCAAAGCTCGTCAGGGTATTCAGAAGCTCGTAACGGCCTGCTATACGGTCGAACATCTCACGAACTTGGTGGGCGCGAGCTTCACCGGTCGGTAGTCGGTGTCTCCCGGAAGCTCTAGGCGTTTCGCTCATCGTTCACCTTTCGGGCCGCTTCCCGCAAGCGCTTCTCGGATGCCGCGAGGCTCTCGGTCGAGATGATCCGCAAGAGATCCACTAGATGCGGGGTCCAGAGTTCCAGGGTAACGTTCTCTCCGGCTGATACGGCTCCTGCTCCGTCCCGGATCATACGGCTCGCAACCGCCACGAACTCGGGTTCTTCGAGCCTAGCGATGGTCTCGACGGCCAGCGCGTAAGAGTTGTCGCCTTCGAGGATCTCGACATTCGTAGCCTCTTCAGAGGCCGAAGCGTAATGAGCGTCGAATCCCCCTTGCAGATGACGCAGAGCCTCGGCCACAACCGCACCCCGACCATCATCCTCGGGTAATTCGGCGACCGCCCGCAGAAAGACTTTCTCTAGTGAGATCTCTGGTGTCCGGCGTGTTTGAGGGTCCATCAGGCGCGTCCCGCGAACCATTCCGCCGCCGCCTCGAAAGTACGGTCCAAGTCTTCCCCTGTGTGAGCCGCCGAGATAAAACCGGCCTCGTACTGACTAGGCGCGAGGTAAACGCCCCGCGATAGCATGTGCCAGAAGAAATCTTTGAAAGCGTCCGTGTCCGATAGCGCGGCTGAGGTGAAATCCGTGACGGGTCCATCGGTAAAGAAGATGCTCACCATCGAACCAACTTGGTTGATGCTGAACGGTCGATCTCCAGCGGAAGCGGCTTCGTGCATTCCTTCGCACCAACGCTCACCAAGACCGTCCAGTGTCTCGTAGAATCCAGTCTCGCCAGTCGCTTTGAGGGTAGCCAGTCCGGCGGCCATCGCTAGGGGATTACCGGAGAGGGTTCCGGCTTGGTAGATCGGGCCGGACGGAGCTATTAGGTCCATGATCTCGCGCTTGCCGCCATAAGCTCCGACGGGCAATCCGCCGCCGATGATCTTACCGAGGCACGTCATATCCGGGGTAACTCCGTAGAGTTCCTGAGCGCCGCCCCGAGAAAGCCGGAAGCCGGTCATTACTTCATCGAAGATCAGGATTACGCCGTATCGCTCCGTAAGTTCGCGCAACCCTTGAAGGTAACCTTCGACGGGCGGCACACAACCCATATTGCCCCCGACGGGTTCAAGGATCAGAGCGGCAAACTCCTCGCCTTCCCGCTCGAATAACTCTCGCACGGCTTCCAGGTCGTTATACGGCAGAACGGCGGTGTCTTTGGCAGCACCCTTTGTCACGCCGGGGCTGTCCGGCAATCCGAGCGTCGCTACACCGGAGCCTGCGGAGACGAGCAGAGCGTCGCCGTGGCCGTGGTAGTTTCCATCGAACTTCAGGATGCGTTCGCGGCGCGTGTATCCTCGAGCGGCGCGTATGGCGCTCATCGTCGCCTCGGTGCCGGAGTTGGTCATCCTTACCATCTCGATAGACGGGACCGCTTCGCACACAAGCTCGGCCATCTCGACTTCGAGCTCCGTCGGGGCACCGAAGGTCGTTCCCTTGCGGGCGGTCTTCTCGATGGCCTCTATGACTTCCGGGTAGACATGACCAAGAACCAGCGGCCCGTAGCTCATCACGTAGTCGATATATGAGTTGTCGTCCACATCGAAGATGACCGAGCCTTCACCGCGTTGCATGAACAGCGGGTCTCCACCGACGGAGCGGAATGCTCGCACGGGACTGTTCACACCGCCGGGCATCGTCTCGATAGCCCGTTCCATGAGGCGAGCGGAACGGTCGAGGGCTAGTAGTTCTCTGGGATTCGTGCCGCGCAAAGCCTATGGACTCCTCTCGAAACTGTCTCATTTATAACTTGTCGTCCCCAGTTGCGTGGTGTACGAGCTTACAGTAGACAACCCGATGCTTCCAGCAACTGGCTTCGATGGGTCGGATATCCTACTTTACAAGTAGCTCGGTATCAGTAAGGTTACGTCGCCCTCAACGGCTCATTCTCCTTCTGGAAGGCTCTACTGAAGCCATCCCGCGACATCAGGGGCATGATACGAGATGATGATGTCGGCTCCGGCTCGTTTTATACCCGTCAACGCCTCCATAACGGCCCGTTCCTCGTCCAGCCAGCCGTTTTGTGCGGCGGCTTTTATCATGGAGTATTCGCCGCTGACGTTGTAGGCGGCTACCGGAAGGTCTGTCATGTCGCGCACCCGTCGTAGCACGTCCAGGTATGGCAAAGCAGGCTTGACCATCACGATGTCGGCACCTTCGTCTGCGTCTAGACGGGTTTCGAGCAAGGCTTCGCGGGCGTTGGCCGGGTCCATCTGGTAAGAGCGGCGGTCGCCGAACTGGGGCGCGCTCTCGGCTGCCTCACGGAACGGCCCGTAGAAGGCGGAGGCGTACTTAGCGGCGTAGGCCATTATGGGCGTGTTCTCGAAACCTTCGCGGTCGAGGTCGACCCGAATAGCAGACACCCGCCCGTCCATCATGTCCGAAGGCGCAACGATATCCGCCCCGGCCTCGGCATGTGAGGAAGCTGTCCGCGCCAAAAGCTCCAGGCTCACGTCGTTCAGAATTTCTCCCGTCTCCTTCTCGACGACTCCACAATGGCCGTGGCTCATGTATTCGCAGAGGCACACGTCAGTAACTACGAGGAGATCCGGCACCGCGTCCTTGATCGCCCGAGTAGCGAGTTGTACGATACCCTCGGAATCATAAGCTCCACTCGCGGCCTCATCCTTCTCATCCGGGATACCGAAGAGCAGCACGCCTGGGATGCCGAGAGAGTGCGCCCGTTGGGCTTCGGCTACGGCGTGATTTATGGAGAGTTGGAAGATGCCTGGCATGGATGAGATCGGGTTTTTCACATCCTCGCCAGCGGCCACGAAGATCGGATAGATAAAGTCCCCAGGGGTTAGTTGCGTCTCTCGCACGAGGCCGCGCAGAGCGGCGGTGCGTCGGGTACGACGGAGTCTCTGGACGGGAAATGACACGGGATCCCCTTTCGGGTTGTGGAACAAAGTACGAAAAGTTCTACCAAATGTCGGTCAGATTATACGAGGCCTCGGCTTCCCGCAATCGCCGCGAGAGAAGATAATCGTTCGCAGTCAGGCCGATCATAAAGCATAAACCTCCGACTAAACGTTTACGACGCGGCGTGGAGTCCGCCAGAGCCCGAGCGTAGATCGCGCCAATCACAGCGTTTAGAATCGCACGAGCCAGCATCCACCTTGAGCGTCGAGAGGATATCAGCAGCCCTGTGCCGATGATGAGATCAGCCACGCCGACGAGCCGCGCCGACCGTTCGCGGCGCTCCCATCCCAGAAATTTGGCAGTTCCGATAGGTGCCAGCGTGAGAGCAAGTCCGATACCCAGGCTGATCCACCCGATGCCACTGGAAAGTTTCTGGTCAGAAGCCTCTATCAGCACAGCCCTCAAACCCGCTTCGCAGCCTCGGACTCGAATAGATCGAGTACCGCCTCGATCAAGCCGGGAATAGTGTACTCGTCTGCCTCGATATCCACCCGAATGCCATGCTTGCGGGCGGTGTCGCTGGTTATCGGGCCAATGCACGCGACTTTGGCGTTGCTGAGTAGCCGCGAGGCATCGTCGCTGAAAGCACCCACGAAATTATCCACAGTCGATGACGCGGTGAAAGTGACGCAGTCGATGTCACCGGACTCTAAGAGCTTCGCAAGTTCGTCCGCGCCTTCGGAGATCGGGACGGTTTCGTAGGCGGGCGGCACTATGACTTCGGCTCCCGCTTCGCGCAACGTCTCCGGGAGAACTTCGCGAGCGACTCTGGCGCGAGGAATGAGGATTCGTTGGCCGGAGAGCGACTCGATATCCAGAGCTTCCAGGAGTGATTCGGCCCGATATTCATCCGGCACGACGTCGACGCGCAAGCCAGCTTCGATCAGGCGTTCGGCGGTGGCTGGTCCTATCGCCGCGATCTTCGCCCCGCGGGGCACGGCTCTGAGGTCGAGCCCAAGATGCCGCAGTCGCTCCAGAAAAGCATCCACCCCGTTGACGCTAGTAAACACGATCCAATCGAACGAGTCCAACTCCTGTATCGCGCCATCCAGCGGCCCAAAGTCCTGCGGCGGCTGTATCTCTATTGTCGGAAACTCGCGCACCTCGGCCCCAAGCTTTTCGAGTTCCACAGAAAGCTCTCCAGCTTGCGCTCGCGCCCTGGTAACTACTACGCGCCGCCCAAAGAGCGGTCGTCTCTCGTACCAGTCGAGGCCGAATTCGCGCAGGGAAACCACGTCACCTACGACGATGATCGCGGGTGGTTGCAGCTTCGCTTCCCGCACGGTTTCGGCTATATTTTCGAGGGTTCCGGTGATGGTGCGTTGTTCGGTTTTCGTTCCCCACCGAACGCAGGCGACCGGGGTTTCGGCAGGTTTACCAGCAGCGATGAGTTGGCGCGATATCTCACCTATTCGCCCGATACCCATGTACAGCACGAGCGTGTCCGCACCGTTGGCTATCTTCTGCCAGTCCACGTCCGAACGACCCTTAGTCGGGTCCTCGTGGCCGGTTATGAAGGCTACGCTGGTGGAGACGTTTCGGTGGGTTACGGGAATTCCGGCGTAGGCTGGTGCTGCTACTCCGCTCGTTATGCCAGGAACTACCTCGAATGGGAGTCCGGCGGAGATCAACTCCAAAGCCTCCTCGCTGCCGCGCCCGAAGATATACGGGTCGCCGCCCTTGAGACGCACGACGGTTTTTCCTTCTTTGCCGAGCCTCACGAGAACGGCGTTTATATCCTCTTGGCTCATGCTGTGGTCGCCGGGCAGCTTGCCGACGTAGATGAGTTCGGCGTCTGACCGCGCCTGATCTAGCAACGCTTCCGGGGCGAGTCGGTCGTAGACGATAGCGTCAGCTTCCTGAAGGCATCGCTGCCCTTTAACAGTCAACAAGCCGGGATCTCCAGGACCGGAACCTACCAGGTAGATCACGAATTCCTCACCTGCCGGATCTCTCCCAAGACCATCGCCGCTCCCTGATCCAACAGCTCCCGAGCCAGCCAATCCCCGACTTCTTCCGGCGACGAACCTGCGGCTTCTCCCGCATACACCAACGCGCCATCCGGCGACACCACGATTCCCCGCAACCTCACATCTCCCCTAGCTTCCGCAGAACCCAACGCCCCCACTGGAACGCGGCAACCGCCTTCGAGAGTTCGGAGCATCGCCCGTTCGGCTCGCGTGGCGCGAGAACTTGGCGCGTGTTCGAGCGCGGCGTTTATTGTGTCGCGGTGAGGATGATCTTCGAGCGTCGCGGCAGCGAGAGCGCCTTGTCCGACGGCTGGCAGCATGACCTCCGGTGGGATGACAGTATGCGCGGCTTCGAGACCCAGTCGGTCCAGCCCGGCCCGAGCGAGCACGAGCGCGTCCGCCGTCCCTTCGCGTACCTTGCGGATGCGGGTCTCCACGTTACCCCGAATATCAACTATCCGAAGATCCGGTCTACGGTGCAGTAGCTGCGCCCGCCGCCGCAGACTAGATGTCGCGACAACCGCCTCATCTGGCAGATCGTCGACTGTGTAACCAGCTTCCGAAACGAGTGCGTCGCTGGGGTCATGTCGTTCGGTGATAGCGGCGATGGTTGTGCCGTCGGGGAGGTCCGTCGGTACGTCTTTTAACGAATGTATGGCTAGGTCTATATCTCCGGAGAGGAGGGCTTCGTCGAGTTGGCGGGTAAATACGTCGCGCTGATCCAGTACCGAGAGCGGCGTTTCGGGATGCCGTTCGCTGGTCGTCTTGATGATTCGCACTTCTACCGCGAGTCCCGCTTCACGGAGTTGTGAGGCGCAGGTCTCCGCCTGAGCCAGCGCAAGGTTGGAACCCCGCGTACCCAACACCACGGATTTCTTTGGATTCATGGGCGTTCCGGGGACGAGCGGTGCAGCTCCACTTCGATATTTTCTAGCGCGTGCAGCCGCCGCCGAACCTCCGCGCCATCGAGCGGAGAACCAGCCTCCGCACGAGCTTTCATCTCAGCTATCGGGCCGTGCAGCAGTTTGTTGACCAACGAATGACTCATCTTCTCCAGGGCATCCGCTTCTTCGGGCGAGAGATCCAGGCGCTTTAGGGATCGGGACAGTTCGTGGTGGCGTATCCGTTCGGCTTCGCCTCGAAGCTCCTGGATCATGGGTACTACGTGCAGCGTCGAGATCCAAGCCATGTAAGCGGTGACCGCAGGGGCCATCAGCTTCTCGCCTTGCTCGGCGGCGAATCTCCTGTCCCCCGCGTTCCGCTCCACGACGGCCTGGAGATCGTCCATGTCGTAGAGGTAAACGCCTTCGACGTTCTGGACGACGGGATCCACATCCCTCGGAACCGCGATGTCCACAAAGAACAACGGCCTCGACCGATGCCGCATCGCCCGCTCGACGATTTCGCGCCGAATCACCCAGTCCTCGGAGCCTGTAGAGCTTACGACCACATCCACTTCTTCGAGTTGGTCGGGGATGTCCTCGAACGCCACAGCTTGACCTCCGACAACCTCAGCGAGTTTGGCAGCGCGATCAGAGGTGCGATTGGCGATGCGTAGGTCGGTCACGCCCCGGTCCTTTAAGTGCTCGACAACTAACTCGCTCATACCGCCAGCCCCGAGGACTAAAGCAGTCTTATCCTGCAGGGTCCCGAAGACTTCCCCGGCGAGCTTCGCGGCCACGTGAGGAATCGAAAGCGAACTGTCCCCTATCCCAGTCTGAGAACGAACATCCTTCCCGATCCGCAGTGAAGTGTGGAACAGACGATTCAGGATTGGCCCGGCACTGCGTTCTTCCGTCGCAGCTCGGTAAGCGTCCCGGACTTGGCCGAGTATCTGACCTTCGCCTACGACCATCGAATCCAGCGAAGATGCCACCCGGTACAGATGCCGCACCGCTTCAGCGTCCGTGAGCCAGTAAGTGTCTTCTTGCAGCGAAGTCACATCCGCGTTCCGGTCGTCCGCGAGAGCGTCCAGTATACGCAACCTGGCACTCTCGTCCTCAGCGACGGCGTAGATCTCCGTTCGGTTGCAGGTCGAGATCAAAACCGCCTCGGACACGACTCCATCGTCTATGAGCCGCCGCAGAAACGGCCTCGCCGAGCACGGCGGAAACGCCACCCGCTCCCGCACCTCTACGGGCGCCGAGCGATGGTTCATCCCGAGAGCTGCGATAAGCACCGAACCACCTCCCCTTCCAATCTCTCTTCGGGCTCCGATCCACTCCCGCGCGTCCGCCCGTATTCCTCCACGATCCCCGCCCACTCCGGCCCGAACGTCTTCTCTAACTCTGCCCGTATCCGCCGCGCCAACGTCGGGGACGCTCCGCCCGTCGAGACCGACACCTGCAATCCACCGCGCCGCAACGTGGATGGCAGCGCGAAATCTCCCTCCACAGGCTTATCCGCAACGTTTACAGGAATGCCAAGCTCTTTCGCTTCGTTTGAGATTGAGGCGTTCACTTCACGGGAGTCCGTCGCCGCGAAGGCGAGATACGCTCCTTGCAGGTCTCCGGTCTCGTAGCGACGGTAGTGTTTTTCGACCGAAATGCTTTCCAGTTCCGGCAGAATATCCGGTGAGATCACCACGACTTCCGCCCGAGCTTGCAACAATTTGCGGGCTTTTCTATTGGCGACCGGCCCGCCACCGACCACCACGCAACGACGACCGGAAAGGTCCATAAACATCGGGTAAAGAACCGTATTCTTGTCCTCGATCTCGCCCTCCCGTCCTATCCCGCGTACCGCCGTCCGTCGGAGCAGTCTAGCATAGCCACTCCACCAGTATCATCAACGAACAAAGTGTTGCATACCCCCCTGAAAGCTACCGTATACGCCTTCACGAAGCCGTCTCTTTCGTCTTCTCTAACAGGGTGACGCCCTCGATCACCATGCCTTTGTCCACAGCCTTGCACATATCGTAGATCGTCAAAGCTGCGACACTCACGGCGGTCAAAGCCTCCATCTCCACACCAGTGCGGTCGCTCAGACGAGCCGTAGCGGTAATGGCGATTCGGTCATCCTCAACTTCGAACTCGATATCTATGGAAGTAAGATTCAACCCGTGGCACAGCGGAATAAGCTCCGAAGTCTTCTTAGCCGCCATGACACCCGCTATTCGGGCAGTATTCAACGCATCGCCTTTCGGTAACGCCCGATCCCGTAACAATTCGACCGTCTCAGGTGACATCCTCACGTATCCTCCAGCCGTGGCCGTCCGGCGCACGATGGCTTTCTCCCCAACGTCGACCATGCGGGCCGAACCATCCCGGTCCAGATGCGAAAACTCCGTCATTGCTACGCCACCTCCAATTCGACCCGAACGCCACGATGATCGCTGCGTCCACTAAACAAATCGTATTCCAGCTCCCGAAAGCCACCCCGATACGCCACATAGTCTATCCGGCGGCGACCGAGCGTGGGAGATTCATCCCCCGCCGGATGTAGGACCGTTTCGAGCATCATATCCGCCAGATGCACGTCCGAGGTGGTCGCGTTCAAGTCACCACACAACAAGGCGTTACCGTCGCCGACCATCCCCGGCAACATCCCGAGGCATCTGTCTCTGAGTCCCCACTCAAAAGGCAAATGTGTGTTGAGCAATATGAACTCCCGGCCTCGCCAGACTATGTGACAGACTTGAACGGCCCGGACGATCAGACCATCCTTCCAAGCCCGGCTTCGACCGCGCCGCAACATCCACGCCCGCCAAAGGGTCCAATCCTTGGGTATCAGCCCTAGATGTGCGTTCAGTTGAACCGACCGACACGCAACAAACGAAGCATCTTTCGGCAGAACGATCGCTAGAAGTTCCCAACCAAACATTACCCGCGATAGAAACACGCGCTGTCCGAACTCACGACGCAACTCTCGCGCACGCTCGATAGAAGCCTCCTGAAGACACGTAAGCCCGTCGTGTCTGAGGAGCGCGTCCAGTGTTTCGTCGCGGCCTGTTCGTTCCCGGTAGGTGTTGTACGTTGTTACGGTCAGACGTTGTGCGATGTGCAGTCCTCTCGTACGTGGTGCGGAATGCGGGGGGATCGAACCACCACGACCGCATAACGGTCGCAAACTGGTTTTGAAGACCAGCCGGGCCACCAGGCCCACGCATTCCAAGTCGATACTCCGGGCGGATTCTAATTCAAATCCTTGCGGTAGCGACGAGTCAGAACCCGGACATCGCCGGTGCGGCTGGTAACACCTTGCGCGTCCGAGTATTCGAGCCACGCTTGAGCGAACTTGCGGCTGGTGCCAAGATGGTCTCGCAGTCCGCTCAGCGAGATCTCACCGTCCTTCCGACACGCGGTTTTGATATCTTCCAGAATTTCCTCGGCCACCTCGCGGGCCGCAAACATCGAGCCGCCAAGATCCACGACCTCCCCACGTTTGAGCAGCAACCGGAGTGCTGGCGTAGGTGGTGTGTTTGGCGGCGCGGACCATGACTCGCTTAGTGTTTGCAACAATTTCAGGGCTTCCGCTTCTAATTCCGGAGGGACTTCGTCCGCTCCAGGGAGGCGCACGCCGTCTTCCGAAACCCGGATTTTCTCTACCGATAATGCCTCTAACAAAGCGTCTGCGAGCCTTATCGAGAGTCCGGTCGTTGTTCGAGCTTCGGCCACGGAGAGGGCTGGATTTTCGGGTTGATCCCGAACGCGCCGCTTTAGCTCTTTGAGCAGACGGTCGCTCGCGGAGGCTACTTTGGAGGCAAGTGCATAAAGAGTTCCAAGGGATTTTATCTGGGGGTTCGCGTCGGCAGCACGCAAGATTTCTTCTTGCGGCGAAGACAGGGCTAGTGAGAGTTCCTCGGCTGTCAGGCCATCATTCCCGGAGCGATCCAGGAGCATCGGCAGCGTTTCGGTGAGATTTCCGCTTTCTAAGGCTTCAAGCCATTTGATATCTGGGCGGCGTGAGGTGGGCATCGGATCGAGCACCGTTCCACCGCCGACGGTCACGGGCGGCGCCAGGGAGCGCAGTACGAAGTGGTCTCCCGAGAGAAGAATCAGTGGCTCATCTAGCCGCAACCGCGCCAGAACATTCTCTCCGGGCTGGACATCCGTGCCGTCGGAAGTTCGGATGCGAGCGTTCGTCGAGCGCGTCCCGTGATGCAACCGGACAAGCACGCCGTGTCGCAGAGGCTTCGCGCTTTCGAGGATGCGCACGCGAGCGTCCAGAGTCCGGCTCTCGGCGACGGGCCTTGAGAGTAGAACATCGCCTGCTTGTATCTCAGAGGCGTCGATGCCGGAGAGGTCGAGCGCGGTTCTAGCACCGGCTTGGGCCGACTCCGCCGGGAGTCCGTGGTTCTGTACGCCGCGCACCCGAGGGCGATGTCCGGTGGAGGTTTGGAGTTGATCTCCGGGGCGTATCTCGCCGGTCCACAGCGTCCCGGTTACGACCACGCCTATCCCTTTAAGTACGAAGGCCCGATCCACGGGCATCCGCACAAGCTCGCCTTTCTGAGACTCCCCAACACTTTCGTCGGCAAGCCGATCAAGAGCTTCCAAGAGTGCGTCTACGCCGTCGCCAGTGGTGCCGCTTACGGGGATTATCTGAGCGGATACGCCGGTCTCTTCGAGGAGTTCCTCTACGTCTAGCTGCGCGATCTCGGCGGTCTCGTCGTCCACGGCATCTGTCTTGGAGAGTGCCACAACGCCGCGTTCCACGCCCAGGACTCGCAGGATATCCAGATGTTCGCGGGTCTGAGGCATTACGCCGTCATCGGCGGCCACGACCAGAAGGAAAGCGTCCACGCCGGTAGAACCCGCGACCATGTTCTTGACGAAACGCTCGTGACCAGGAACGTCTATGAGGCTGGCTCGATGGCCGCCGGGGAGATCGAGGACCGCGTAACCTGGAACTATGGAGATGCCCCGCCGATGCTCTTCCTCAAGCCGGTCGGTATCGGTGCCGGTCATGTATCGTACGAGTGTGGTCTTTCCGTGATCCACATGTCCCGCCGTCCCGATGGTCAGCGAGATCGGTTTTTCCTCAGTCAACCGCGCCCCGCATCGCCTCGATCACAGCTTCCTCATCCCCCGGAAGCAGCGTCCTGACATCGATCCACAATCGTCCTTCACGCACCCGACCAACTACCGGTGTTGCAGCTCCCCGCAGACGACCGGCAAGTGCCTCGGCATCAGCAACGTTCACGCGCACCGCGAACGATGGTATCTCGAAGATCGGCAGCGTTCCGCCGCCGCTGCGTGACACAGAAGGCGCGACATCCACGTCGAGTCCTGGAATGGCTTCGGTCAGACTATTGGCTAGAAGCCGGGCTCGGACTTCGACTTCCTCCGGTGGAGCGTGCAGCATCTTCACTGTTGGGAGTTCGTCCTGCGCGGTGCCTTCCAGGTATGCCGTCAAGGTAGCTTCCAGGGCGGCTAGGCAGAGTTTGTCGGCTCGTAAGGCGCGAGTCAGCGGGTGTTGTCGCATGGCGCTTATCCAATGAGAAGAGCCTACGGTGATGCCGGCTTGTGGCCCTCCAAGGAGTTTGTCACCGGAGAAAATGACGAGATCCACCCCGTCGTCGAGCGCGTCCCGCACCCGAGGTTCGTCGCCGATGGCCGATATCGCCCCGCTACCAATATCCGCGACGACCGGAATACCGAGCGTGGCTAGTTCATCGACAGGGGTAGTCTCCGTGAACCCCACGATCTCGAAATTGGATGGATGGACCCAAAGAATGGCGCACGTATTCTCGTTTATGGCGTTCCGGTAGTCCGCGAGGCGAGTCCGGTTGGTTGTGCCAACCTCGCGCAGTTTTGCGCCGGAGAGCGCGAGAACCTCCGGTATACGGAAACCACCCCCGATCTCAATGAGTTGGCCGCGAGAGACGATCACCTCCGGCTCGCCCGGAGCTTCAGCGACGACCGCCGCAAGCGCGAGTAACGTAGCCCCCGCGCAATTATTGACGACGAGCGCGTCTTCGGCGGCTGTAAGCTCGCGAAGCAGTGGAACAGCATGGTCGTAGCGAGAACCACGCTCTCCAGTCACGAGATCGTACTCCAGGTTCGAGTAGCCTTTCGCCGTCCGAGAAACCGCTTCCACTGAACGCTCCGAGAGAACCGAGCGCCCGAGGTTCGTGTGCAGAATGACGCCGGTCGCATTTACGACGCGCCTCAGACCTCGACTGGACAGTTTGATGGCAGCCGACTCAAGCAGTGATTCCGCAGTTGCGGTGGTTTTTTGGCCTTCGAGGATTGAACGCCGAGCTTCATCGAGAGCCGCGCGGATCGCGGCGGTGAGAGATGCGCGACCGTGGGTTTGGATCAGGTCTTCCGCCGCTGGATCTCGCAGCACAGCATCGACCGCTGGCAGTCCCCTAAGAAGCTCGTTTTTCCCTGTCTCCAGCACTTCGGATAAGTATAACGCTCGACTGTCGCGCATGAACGTTATGCTAGACTTGCGTCGTCAAGGGACGCTACGGTGCGGAGGAATTTCCACTTGCGCGAAGGCACGAGCAAATTTTTCATAGGTGGAGCCGCGGGAGCGGCAGGCGGTTTCGCGTTGGGATACTTTGTCGCCACTCCGACGGCCCGTACCGCCAGTGAGACCACGCTGGATGGCATCGTCATCTCGGCCCGGTTTGTTGGACGAACGGCAGTTCGTGCGACTCGGGGTCTAGGCTGGATGCTGGAGTCCGGTTACACGAAAGTTCGCGGTCAAGAAAGGTATCTGGAGCACGAGATCGAAGAACTTAGAGACCAGATCACGCGCCTCGAACAACGCCTGGACTGACTCTCAATCCATCCCGAAAAACCGGCGGAACCAACCCGGTGCCCCCCGTTCCCGTGTAGCCTGCTTGTAATCCGCCAAGTCTTCTGGATGAACCGGAGAACCGGACTCTCCCAGTAACGCCCGAGCATCCTGAAGCCTATTTTCCTCGGTTCGCTCGTCGAACGCGGCCTCGACTATGAAGTTGGCGTTCCAACGCACTTTATAAATGCGAAGTCCAGCCAACTCGCGCTCGGGGAATCGACGATCCAGTTCGGCTGCGGCGTTTCGGGCATCATCTTCGCTCCTGTACTCGTAGCCTAGCGTGAACGGCGACGATCCCTCGCGCATCTCAGACGCCGTCCATCCTCGTCATCCAGAGGCCGGGGTCGCGGACTTCCTCAAGGCTCGGCAGGTTCTCGGGACGATCCCAGACGCGATTTAGTCCACTCATGCCCTGACGTTTGACAACCGCGTCGGCGAATTCTTCCCCGAGCCGGTACTGTTCGAGCTTCATATCCATGCCGGTTATGCGAAAAATCGCGGTTTCAAGCGGCGGACGATGAGCGCGACTTTTGGACATGCGCTCGGTGAGATAGTCGTAGTCCGGGACGAGGCCGCGACCGACGTGGTGCATAACGTAGTCGGAGTAGCCTTCTATAACAGACATCGTAGCTTGCACGGTATCGAAAGCTCGACGCTGGTCCGCGCTCATCACGAGTTCCACGGAGCGACCACCGGTTCGCAGGTTTTGGGAGATGCGGCGGATGGTCTCCACGGTCCCGAGGCGTTCGGCTAGGGGGGCCATCAAGCCTTCGAGCAAGCTTCCGAGATGCTCGCGCAACCACGGATAGCCCTCGAATTGCAGGGCGTGAGTCATCTCGTGAAGTACGATCCAGAGCCTCAAACCGTCTACTGGAACCCCGATCCTATCGGCAGCCGCGACTATGTTTCCGTCCAGAAAGAAAACTTTGCCGGGCTCCCCGATCCGCTCTTTGCTCAACAACGGCCCCGTGTCGTACTGCCCAAGAACCCGCGACGAGAGAAACCCCAACAAGAACCCGACTTGCGCCGTGAGAGTCGCGCCGCCGATAGCCCATGTCACATTATCCGCGCCGGATGACGCGCGACTAATGACGGGTTGCATCAACGCCCCAAAGCCTTCGATGTTGAAGTCGATCCACTCGGCTCTATCCGTGACGCGGAGATCGCGCCCGCCGGAAGGTATCTCTATGCCAGTAAAATCTTGCAACGGCTCCAGGGTTTGGGAGACTGCGCTCTCATAATCGAAAGCCTCCACTAGATCGCGACGCTCGGTACGAGCGGCGAGCGTCGTCGCTATCATGCGGACAGCGTTCCAGGAGATCATATTTTTGTACCGCTGAGTCTATTGGTCATGGTTTTGAGTATATACGCTGCGCGAGACTCACCAATATGCAGTCGAGCCGTTGCCGCGTGGGCTTTGGCGGGGTATATTAAGAGACATGTTCGGAGTCGGCCCACAAGAAATAGTCATCATAGGCGTACTTTTTCTGCTGATCTTCGGCCCCAGCAAACTACCGACAATGGCCCGCGACCTAGGCAAGTTTGTCAATCAAGCTCGGAGATCCATCGACGAGTTCAAGTCCGAGATCACCGCCGTAGGCGACGAAGATGAGGATGAGGAAGAAGACTACACCCCTCGCAAGACCAAAAAGAACTAACTCACTTACAGAAATTCTAGGAATATTCCTCATCTGCGGTTTCCGGCACGTATAGCGCGCGTCGCAGCGGATTATCGTGGTGGCTCCAGCCCCCCGCGCTAACATTCTCCGTAGCATTGGCGAACATGGCGGTTCGAGCATCCAGGTTGTCGATCAAGTTGACTAACAACGCCTCGAAAGTCTTCGGGACCTCCGGTGAGCCATACTCCAACTCCCCTTGATGAGAGAGCATCAGATGCGAGAGACGAAGGGCTAGTTCTTCGGGGAAGCCGTCGATCGTCTCGACAAAAGAGTTGATTATGCGGTCGCCGAGCACGACGTGTCCCGTAAGCCGTCCGACCGTTGTGTAGGCAAAGCCGCCGGAATCCCAGGAAAGCTCTTTCGTCTTCCCGATGTCGTGAAAGGTCATACCGAATAAAAACAGATCCCGGTCAACCGGATACAACTCGGCGATTCCCCGAGCTACCCGCAGACACTGCACCGAATGCTCCAACAATCCGCCGATATGAGCGTGGTGCATAGTCTTGGCCGCCGGAGCGGTACAGAACGCTTCCCAAAGTTCTTCGTCTCCGACCACGGCCTCGAAAAGCTTCCGCAGGTGCTCGTCCTCTAACTCGTCGCCGACCAGCAGCAATTCGTCCGCGAGAGCCCGGCGATCCTGCTCAGAGGCCGGTAGGTAGTCCTCTTCTTGGACTTGGTCGCTCTGGAGCACGTGAATTCGCTCTATTTTTACCTGAAGCATCCCTCGATACTCGTGGGCGTTGCCTTCGACGCGGACGTAGGATGGATCCGGCAGGCCATCCATTAGGTCGTGCGGGAGACCCCACATGCGGGCCTCCACAGAGCCGGTGCGGTCGACCAGCTTGCACAGAAGGTACGGAGACCCGCGAGAGTCGTTCCGTACCTTCGTCTCCGAGGCGACAAAAGTCGATGTCAGGCTCATGCCGGGCTGGAGTTCCCGCACCCAGAGCTTCTCTTTCTCCAAAGAGGCTTACCCTTCTAGGCCGAGGAATTCCCGGCGATTTCGGTTGTCGATCAGCCCTTCACTGCCCCGGCGGTAAGGCCCGAGACGATGCGACGCTGGAAGATCAAGACCAGTATAACGAGCGGTATCGTAACCACAACCGCCGCCGCCGACTGAGCCCCGTAGTCCGTCGTGTAGGTCGTGGCGAAGTTCGGGATCACGACCGTCACCGGCTGAGTCGTAGCGTCGAAGAGGAACACGACCGCGAACAGAAACTCGTTCCAGGCGAAGATAAATGTCAGGATCGCCGTTGTAAAAACACCCGGTGCCGCTAGAGGCACGATGACCTTTCTGAATGCCTGAATAGTCGTGGCTCCATCGACCTGCGCCGCTTCCTCAAGGTCTCTCGGCAGCTCCTTGAAGAAAGCCACGAGGATCCAAATAGTCAGCGGCAATGCGAAGACCACGTCCGTAATGATGACCGAGGCGTAAGTGTTGATAAGCCCTGTATTACTGAATAAAACAAACAGCGGCCCGATGATCGCGACAGCCGGGAAGAAGCTGATCGCGAGTATTGTCGTCATCACGACGCTCTTGAGCCGGAACCGGAGCCTGGCTATCGCGTAGGCTGCTATTGCCCCGAAGAACAAGCAAATAACCGTAGTCGTACCGGCGATTACCGTGCTATTTATGAGTGCTCGACGGAAATCCGGGTTAGCGAAGATGGTGCCGTAGTTGTCGGAGATCGGAGGCGCCACAAGCGTTGTCAGGGGCGACTGGAAGAGATCGCTCTTCGTCACGATGCTCATCTTGAAGACCCACATAAGCGGGAAGAGACTAACGAGGACGAAAAGGATCAGGAACACGTAGAACAGGATCATGTTGAAGTTGGTCTTGGAACCACTACTGGATGCGGATGCGCTAGCCATGACTAATCCTCCGTCGAGGTCTGCATACCCAGACCGTAGATAAAGAACAGCGCCAGCAAGAACGCCGTAAAGAATATGAATACCGCTGCGGCGTTACCCTGCGCGAACTGAAGCTGACTGACTCTGACGGTCTTGTAAACGAATGTGGATAATGATTCGAGTTGCCGGTTGCTCATCACCCAGAAGAGGTCGAAGACCCGATAAGAGTCCATCGTCCTGAACAATACCGCGACGAGTATCGTCGGCTTGAGCAGCGGCATCGTTATCTGGAAGAACCGCTGTAGCACGTTCGCGCCGTCGACCCTGGCCGCCTCGTACACCTCTCCCGGTATCGTCTGAAGTCCGGCCAGCAACAGGAGCGCCATGAACGGTGTCGTCTTCCAAACGTCCACTACGATGGAGGCCATCAACAGCAGCGTGGCATCCGATAGAACAGGCTGGCTAATTATTCCTAAGCCGTTCGCGATGGCGTTGATAACGCCGATTTGATCCTGGAACATCAGTCGCCACATGGCCGCCGAAATGACAGTCGGAAATGCCCACGGAACCAGCACGGCCGCCCGCACAAGGCCACGACCCCGGAACGCCCGGTTGATCGCCAGCGCGATGCCGAGCCCGATCAGGAACTCGAAGAAAACACCTACTACCGTAAAGATCACCGTGTTCGTTAAGCCGGATATAAAGTCGTCGTTTCCAAAGATATCTACGTAGTTAGCTAGCCCTACAAATTCGCCGGTCTGGGTGAGGGTGGCGGAGTGCAAACTCAGCCAGATCGACCTCAACACAGGATAAACCGCCACGATGGCGATGATTAAAAGCGCTGGCATGACCATATAGTAGGCCGTGCGGCGCTCGGGGTTGCCAAATTCTTCCTTCAACCAGCCCTTGCGTTTCTTCTCGCCCGGTGCGGTCGTCACAACTCACCTCCCCTTTCCTGGCCTCCGGTGGAGACAGCTTCTCCACCGGAGGTTCGCC
>JBGTFQ010000086.1:0-14639 GCA_041747155.1 Rubrobacteraceae bacterium | reverse complement strand
GGTTACACCGGCGAGCAAGCGTACCTGCTGCTCAGCGCCGCTCCGATAGAGGCTCGCTACAGCGGCATGGTAGATATTCCAAACGCCTGCGCCACGCTGTACATACCGACCGAGATCTTCGACTTCGACATCTATCCTTCGAGCGCGGAGTTGGTCTCCCGCGACCTCGGCAGTCAGGCCACCACCACCTGATGCTGAACGTTCTGCTCGTGGCGGGCGGCGGCGCTCTAGGCTCCGCCGCCCGCTATCTGCTGAATGGCTTCGTCCAGGGCCGTATGGGTCCGCATTTCCCATGGGGTACGATCCTTGTCAATGTAACCGGCTCTCTGTTTATTGGTTTCATCCTGGGACTTTTCCAGAGTGGCGACATCTCCAGCGAAGCTCGGCTCTTTTTCGCCGTCGGCCTCCTTGGTGGTTACACCACCTTCTCCACATTCAGCCATGACACGCTTGGTCTACTCGCGAACGGCACACTTGCCCCGGTCCTCTTGAATACTCTAGGACAAGTCATAGCCGGTCTGATGGCTGTCTACTTGGGCCTCGTTATCGCTCGATTCTTTGCTTGAAACTCTGTTCTAGACTGTCCGATACTCATTAGAAGCGACGTGATCATCGGCTGATTGGCTTTCTCTGAGAATTTCACAGCTAATTCTGTAAACATCAACTCTTTGAAACAGCTAGCGCCGCCACTGGCTGACCGGTTCGATCCAACGCCGCCGGTGCGTAAGTATCTTGAGTCGAGAGAGCCATCAACACGAAAACCCCAAGACCAACGAGCGGGCTTATGAGCGTCGGAAGCCCATCGAACGCGGGGCTTATAAAGTCGTTCGGGATGTACAGCAGCGTATTGTCCACGCCGTAGACCGTGGGCGTGAGGGCGAAGAGCACGAGGCGCGTGCCGGAGCCAAAGATGATAGCGGCTAGTGCTGAGGGCGTGTTTGCTTTTGACCAGAAAAGTCCCATCACCAGCGGTATTAGGAGTCCGGCGAAAGCCACGTCGAAAGCGAGCGTCAGCAGCACGCCGGTCTCCGGGACTCTTATGGCGAAGAAGATGCCGAGGATGGTTATTGGGACCATCATGATGCGGGTCGTTCTAAGGAGCTTGCCCTGTTCCTCATCGCCTTCGCCGATGCCGAGGATATTGCGGGCGCAGACGGCTGACGTACCCAGGATCGCACCGTCTCCCGTGGAGAGCGACGCGGCGACAATACCCGCCAGCACGATCACCACAAGAACCGCCGGTGCCGCCTCCCGAAGCAACTCATAAAGAACCGGACCATTGGGCTCGATGCCAAGTTGCTTGAAGATACTTCCCGACGAAAGCGCCACGAACGAGAACGGTATGCCAACGGCGAGCGTACCGGCGCTGCCTATGAAACAAGCGCGTCGGGCAGTCTCCGGGTTGCGGGCGGCGAAGACTCGCTGCATAAAGTCTATGGCGACGATGTCACCGAGGCCCAAAGCCAGCAGCGTCGCCCAATTTATGTACGCGCCCATCGCCGGGTCTGAGAGTTGCCCGAAGGCGAACGGTCCCATGCCGCTCGGGATCGAGATGCCGAACTCAAAGAACACGAAACCGATCAGAGCAAGCGAACCCACGAGCGCGACTCCGACCTGGATAATGTCCGTGTAGACCACGGAGAACAGACCGCCGGGCATCGTGTAGAGCAATAATATCCCCGCAATGATAAACACCCCGACTAAATAGCTCGTTCCCAGAAAAACCTTGAAGAGGAATCCCGCCGCAACCATGTTACCGGCCAGCAGGATGCTAAAGCTCAGGACCATGATGATCGAGGAGATCAACTCGACCGGTCGCCCGTATCTCCTGCGATAGAAGTCCGGGAGCGTCATCAAGTTCATCCGGTTGAGCGGCTTCGCAAAGAACAGTCCCGTTAGAAACAAGGCGAGCGCGAGCCCTATCGGGAGTGCGGCACCGGCCCAGAAGCCGAATTCCGCCGTAAGGTCCGTGTTGCCGAGAGTGGCGTTCGTGTCGACGGCTTGGGCCATCAAAGTGGCGGCGGCTAGAGGTAGGATCAGACCGCGCCCGGCGACGATGTAGTTGGTACTATCGCCCTGCACTTTCTTCGAGACGTACAGCCCGACCCCGATCAAGATCAGGATGAATACCGCTACGCTAATGAGGATCATCTACCAACACTCCTTCCAGGATTCCGAAGCCGCCCGAGCCTCACTACGAGACCCCGCCGCCAGTCCCAAGATGCCCCTCGGAGACCAGCGTCGCCAACACGTCCGCCACCGCCCGCGCCGCCAACAACGCCGTCGAATCGCTTATGTCGTAGGGCGGCGAAACCTCCACGACCTCCATGCCGCACAATCCCTCCTTAGCCACCAGATGCAGAAACTTCAGAGCCTCGCGGGGCAAGTAACCACCCGGCTCCGGCCAGCCCGTGCCGGGTACGAAGCCCGCGTCCACGGAGTCGATGTCGAAGGAGAGGTAGACTGCTTCGGCTCCGTCCCAAGCTACTTCTAGCGCCATCTCGGCGGCCTTCTCGATGCCCATATTCTCAACGTCGCCTATCGTCATGATCGTGGTCTGCCGCTCGCGGGCAACCTCCACACCGGCCCTCGGAACCTGCCATCCGCCGATGCCACATTGCACGAGATTCTTGGCTGGAGCATTAAGGATGTTCGTGGCGTGGAACCAAGGAGTGGTGTGCATCCGCTCGTCCATATCCTTCTCCTGGATGTCCACGTGCCGGTCCAGGTGGATAATGCCGATGTTGCCGTCGACGTGAGGGGCGATGCCGCGCACGTCCGGGTAGCCGATAGAGTGGTCGCCGCCCAAGATCACCGGAAATACACCCTTTTCGACGACGTGACTGACGGCGTTGGCGATCTGGTCGAAGCTCTTCTCGATGTTCGCCGGGATGACGAAGACATCACCGAGATCACAAGCCCGCAGTTGCTCCCGAAGATCGACGCCAAACTCGTAGTTGTAAGTCGAGTACAACCCGGAGATTCGCCGAATAGCCTGCGGCCCAAAGCGTGTCCCACTTCGATACGTCGTCCCCATATCGAACGGCGCCCCGATAACCGCCACGTCGTAATCCCCGACCTCGCGCACATCTTCGACGTAAGGAAAACGCATGAAAGTGTTGATCCCGGCGAAGTGTGGAAGCTCCGTGCGGGCGAAGGTGGATATCGTCTTGTCGTCGATGGAGTCCGCACCCGGAAGACCTATCTCTAGAGCTCGCTCGACTTCCGCGTCCCAACGAGCCGTCCCGAGAGCGGCCTCGCGCTCGCGAGCTTCGTAGCCCTTCAAGCGTTTTAGAGCCTCCTGGTCCGGCGGCCCTATCCGGCGGTGATGTTCGTGGTCCATACCCATAAGCCGTGCTCCCTTCGGTAGCTCTACCTCCCTCCTCAGAGCAAAAAACACCCGAGGAGATGACCTCCCGGGCTTTTATCCCTCCGTGTGGCGACCGGTTGTCTCCCGGCCACTCGTCGCTCTCGGTCACGGACCCATCCGTCAGGATGGCGGAACCCTAGCGACGCTCATAACTCTAAGAGAAATCCTCCCGCGCATCTTTGGCCCCCGGTCCAAAGATGCGCCACGAAACGGCATTGGTTTTTATCCTGTTGGTCAGGCGCGACCGTCCGGGAACAGGATCTTCGGCACGACACCATGCACGCCCTTGTTGATGTCCACGACCTGCGAGACCTCGTAATCTATGGCGATGCTCGCCAGCGAGTAAGCGTCCTCTTGAGAGAGCCCCCGTGTCTGAGTGAGGAACGAGATGGTCTCTTTTACCGCCTCTTGCAAGGCCGAATCCAGGTCCTTGTCGATGCCGGTGACGATCCAGGCTTCCGGCGTCTCGCCCCACGGATTCTTCAGCACAGGCAAGCCTTCTTCGGCCAGGCGATCTTTCTTGTGGACGATCACCTGAAACGTAGGTGTCTGGCTGGTCTCGATGGCCGTTAGGCTTACTTCGCCGTTCCCTTGAGCGGCGTGGCCGTCGGAGGTGTAGAGCAATGCGCCGGGGACTTGCACCGGGTAGTAGGCCGTCGAACCGGCGGTCATCAGTCGCTTTACGTCAAGGTTGCCGCCGTAGACGTCCGGTGGGACAGAGTTGACCATCTCCGAGGTATCCGGTGCAACTCCCACGATGCCCATAAACGGTTTGAGCGGGACTTCGATGCCGGTGCCAGCGGGGAAGTGTCCGATGCCGCGGTCGAGGTCAAAGGTGAGCAGGTTGCTGTACAGATCGTCGCCGTCCAGCGGATATATCTCGGGCAGAGAGCCTTTACCGTGACGGGCGGAGTTCACGCCGTAATAAACACGGGGCGCTATCTCCAGACAACGAACTTCGAGGATGTCTCCGGGTTCGGCGTCTTCGATGGCGACCGGGCCGGTGACGACGTGCGGTCCCTCGCCCTTCTGTTCGACCTCCTCGAAGACCATGAGTTGATCATCAAGAATGTCCTCCTGCGGAATGTTCCAGGAAGCGAAAAAATCGTAAGGATTTCCCTGATCCGGAAGTATGCCTTCGTGCGAGATCTGCTCTATGGTCACGCAATCTCCCGAACGCACGACCATCACCGGCTCTGCATCCCGATTGGGAAGGAAACCCCAGCTAATGACCTCCGGGCGATCCGAGGCCAGGTAGTGGTTCTCGCCCGGCGGCACGTAGGTTCCGGTGGCGTTCGGCGGCGTGCCATAGTAGCCGAGCACACCCTCTGCGGCTTGAGCCTTCCTGGAAGCCAATCCTCCGACGGAGATCGCACCAAGCATCCCGCTCGCGGCGAGCAGAAAACGCTTTCGACTCATCCCAACTAGGTTGGAAGCCGTCGCCGACGCTCGCTGTGAAAGATCGGGGATCATACCGTCACCCCTCTCCACAAGCCGTATCCCGTACCTTCAGCGTACTCTTCCCTCGATTCGTTGTGGTTCATCGAACCTCCCTATTCTCCGTGGGTGGAATGCTCGCGTGTACGTGAGCCGCACATACTGTAGAGAAGCGTTTCGTCCCGGTCTTCGGCCCACAGGCCATGAATGCATCCTAAAATTACGTCGGATTTTATACGGAGAGTCGTATATGTAAGGCGGATTTCGTCGCCGGTGGCTAACGATAACGTCAAGTCCTCGTTGTAAATTCCTCCCGATGGCCAGTTACAAACGGCTTCTGCGGCGTGCATAATGGGTATTGTTGTTCAATGTGATTTGGAATTGCTTTTTGTGAGTGGAGGTGAACGGAACTCGGATACGGCGGAGCGACGCATAGGTATCGAACAGGAGCTCTTTCTGGTAGACGAGCGAGGCGCACCTTCGGATCTCGCGGACGAGTTTCTGGCCCAGTGTTTGGAGGCTGGCGGGGACGAGGATAGTTTCGTCGAGGAATGTTCGCGGGGGATGTTCGAGATCAACACTCCCCCAGCAGACACGCTTGCCACACTCTCCACCGGATACCTAAACCGTCTGGATCTCGCACTGCGCGTCGGGCGCGAGATGGGCCTACGGCTCTATCCGCTCGCCGCCTATCCCCTCCCGACAAACCCATCTATGCGCGGCGACGATAGCTACGAACTTCAAGCCCGCACCCTCGGACGCGAGAAGTTTCTACACGCCGGACGCTGTATCGGGACGCACCTGCACCTGGAACTGTGCGAAGGAACAACCGACGAAGACACCGTCGTCTCCCGCGATGCTACGCCCGCCGCCCGCGTCGAGCTTCTGAACCTCTACAATTTAGCTGCCGCCCTGGACCCGGCCATCATCGCCCTGACCCGCTCCACGCCGTTCTACGAAGGAGAAAGTACGGGCCTCGCCGTTCGTACCGCTCACTACCGGGGCAGCGCGGACTTCGATATGCCGGGCCTCTACGCAAATTTGCCGGAAGTCGGGGGATTGAAACCTTACGCCACCAACATCGAGGGACTCGTGGAGCGTCACCGGGCGGATTATGGGCGTTGGCTCCAGGCTGTCGCGGCGGCGGGTGTCGAGGAAGGCTTCTACACCGGCAGCGGTGGCGGGCCACTAAAAGCCAATTGGGGCCCGGTCAGGATCAGCGGCAAGAACACCGTTGAACTTCGCGGCATTGACGGCAACTTCCCCGAGCACACCCTCGCCGTAGCCGCCCTAATAGAAGCCGCAGCTAACCGACTCCGCGAAGAGAAACTAACCGTCACCCCCACTAAAAGCAACAAAACATTCCAGGTAGACGGCGACAAACTTCTAGTCCCGGATTTCCCGAGTCTCCACAAACATCTCTTCCACGCCGCCGTCACCGACGGCGTAGCCCACCTCTCCATCGCGGCGTACCTGGATTCCCTGGTCAAGTTCGCCACCGAAGGCGGAACTCCAGACTACCTTGAGAAGCTCAAGCCCCACGGTGAACGCTACCGCACCACAGAAGCCGAGGTACTGGAGGCACACCCGGACTTTCCACTCTCCGAAGAGGATGGCCTGAGCCTCGTGCGCGAATCCTGTGACCGACTCGAAAGAGAGACCGCATCGCTGTTGCGAAGCATCTCTCTCGAACGCTGAGGGTAATTCGTCGGTTACATCAACCGGTCTCACAAAAAGGTAGGTGAAATTTATCCAGCCACACATTCGACCACTCGAAGATCTAGACGCTGAAGCGGTTGTTAGCCTCTCTCTGCGAGCGTGGGCTCCGGTCTTCGTATCCATTGAGCAGGCGATGGAGTCCGAAGTCTACGAGCAACTCTATCCCGAAGGCTGGCGAGAGCATCAGCGGCGGTCAGTGGAAGATGTCTGCGCAGACGAGAAGACGCGGGTGTGGGTGGCGCAGGTGAATGAGAACATTGCTGGCTTCGTGGCGGTGAACCTGCATCCCGAAGACAGTATAGGTGAGATCTACATGCTCGCTGTGGATACTGACCATCAAGGCGTTGGTATCGGAACGGCTCTGACTGAGTTCGCGCTAGGCAAGATCAAGGATGCCGGAATGACAGTAGCTATGGTCGAGACGGGAGGAGATCCCGGACACGCCGCAGCACGCCGGACATACGAGAAAGCTGGCTACGTCCAGTTGCCGATAGCCCGGTACTTCAAGAAGATCTAGCAGACTCCGGGAATTCTACGGTGTTCGCGTTATGCACTCACGCTCCGCAAGACTTTTCAGCGTTAGGAGCTGTTTACGCATCATTACGAGATCCCCCCATGCCAGGGAGGGGCGCGTTATGGACAACGGTAGTCGCCTCGAATGACGCACTCGGAGCTTGGCGATGAGACGACAATGGTTCTCCGAAGTCTGCAAGATCACGTAGCTCAACGCAACTTGTCCGAAGACTTTCATGGCGTGCGGGTTGCTGAGGACCACCGTGATGTGACGGTCTTCCTCGAAGTCGGAGATCTCGAAGATGGTCATTACTCTCTGGCCCTTTGACAAATTCCCGGCTCCAGGGATCAAGCGGCGCGGGCTGCGGCGACCGAGGTTGTCGAGGAGATCGTAGCTGTAAGGCGCGACTTTTAACTGGCACAGCCACCGGAAGAGCACCTCTGCGGGCGCTTTCACGTCGACCGCCCGGAAGTATTCGTCGTCGGCGTTTTCGAGCAGGGTGTCGCAGGGGAACAGCATCTCACGCTCTTTGGGGGTGGAGCCCCAGGTGTATGCGGGTGAGGTGCCGGACACTGGTTTTGGTCCTATCCTGGTAGCAGGCTACGTCCCATGATGTGTTCGTCGGCTTGACGGGCGGCCTTGCGGCCTTCGGCGATGGCCCAGACTATGAGGGATGCGCCCCGCTTTGCGTCGCCCGCTACGAAGACGCCGGGTTCGCGGGTTGCGTAGCCATTCTCCGAGTGGATCGCACCCCGGTCAGTGTAGCCGAGATCCATATCTTTCTGCAGTCGGTCGTGGATCGGTCCGGTGAACCCGATGGCGAGCAACACGAGATCCGCCTCTATCTCGAACTCCGTGCCTTCTTTGGGGACGGTCTTCCCCTCCGATGTGCGCTCTGTCTCGATGGCAAGCATCTTCTCCACGTGGCCGTTCGAGCCGGAGAAACCGTTCACGGCGACCGAGAAGCCTCGTTCGCCACCCTCCTCGTGAGCGGGATAGGTGTATAGGATCTGAGGCCAGTCCGGCCATGTCATCTGATCCGGATTCTCCGGCGGCTTTGGTCCGTGCGTCAACACCTGGACCGACTCGCACCCCTCGCGATGCGAATTCCCCAAACAATCCGCACTCGTGTCGCCGCCACCGAGAATGATGACCTTCTTGCCCTTCGCGCTTATCTCGATCTCCGCGTTTGTCGGAAGCCCCGCAACCCTACGGTTCTGCTGCGTCAGATAATCCATCGCCAGATGGATGCCGCCAAGCTCCCGACCCGGCACGTCCAGGTCGCGGCCCTGCAACGCTCCGATAGCGAGAACCGTCGCCTCGTACTCGCTCTTCAAGTCTTCGACGGTCGGGTCTTCGCCGACGTTAGCGTTCACGCGGAACTCCACACCCTCTTCTTCCATCAGAGCGATGCGGCGGTCGAGCACCCACTTCTCGATCTTATAGTCCGGGATGCCGTAGCGGAGCAGACCCCCGATCTTGTCGTCCCTCTCAAACACCACAACTGTATGACCGGCCCAATTTAGTTGCTGCGCCGCCGCCAGCCCCGCCGGTCCACTGCCAACAACGGCGACCTTCTTGCCGGTGCGCTTCTCCAGGGGCGGTGGATGGGCGACCACCCAGCCTTCCTCGAAGGCCCGATTGATTATGGAGAGTTCAATCTCCTTGATCGTTACGGGTTTGTCGTTGATCGCCAGCACGCACGCTGATTCGCACGGCGCGGGACAGAGCATTCCCGTGAACTCGGGGAAGTTGTTTGTCTTGTGCAGCCGGTCGATAGCCGTCTTCCAATGATCCTTATAGACGAGGTCGTTCCAGTCTGGGATCAAGTTCCCAAGCGGACACCCCGTGTTGCAAAAAGGCACCCCGCAATCCATGCACCGGGATGCCTGGTCCTTGAGTTCATCTTCTGGCATTGGATCATAGACGTAACGATAATCCTGCACCCGCTCCACGGCATCGCGCTTGGGCGTGGGCTTGCGGCCAATCTTCAAGAATCCCCTCGGGTCACCCATTACCGCGCCACCTCCAATTCCGCCTCTTGGCGTTCCTGCAACACCCGCTTGAGGTCGTTGGGCATCACCTTCACGAACTTCGGCAACAAGTCCTCCCACTCATCCAACACCCGTTTCGCCGAACCACTCCCGGTCCATTCGAGGTGGTCCTGGATAATGCCGCGCAACAACGCCTCATCCTCCTCGGACTCAACCGCTTCGAGCCCGACCATGTCCTTATTGCACAACGACGCAAACCGATCCTCTTCGTCCAGCACGAACGCCACGCCGCCGCTCATTCCCGCCGCGAAGTTGCGCCCCGTCCCTCCGAGAACAACCACGACCCCACCAGTCATGTACTCGCAGCCGTGGTCACCAACTCCTTCGACCACCGCGTGCGCCCCGGAGTTCCGCACCGCGAACCGCTCCCCAGCAAATCCCTGAAAGAATGCTTCGCCCGCCGTCGCGCCGTACAACGCCACGTTCCCGACTACTACGCTCCGAGCCACATCGTAGGCTGCTCCGGGTGATGGGAAGACGGCCAGGCGACCGCCGGAGAGTCCCTTGCCAACGTAGTCGTTCGTCGTGCCTTCAAGGGAGAAGGTGACGCCTCGCGTAAGCCACGCGCCGAAGCTCTGGCCGCCTACACCCTTCATGTCTATGCGGATAGTTCCGTCCGGGAGGCCGTCGTTGCCGTAGCGGCAGGCCATCTCGCCCGAGAGCATCCCGCCGACCGTGCGCTTGGTGTTGGTGATCTCCTGGAAGAAGCGGACCGGCTCGCCATTCTCAAGCGCGGGCTTGCAGCGTTCGATCAACTCGTTGTCGAGTGATTTGTGCAGTTCGTGATCCTGCCGTTCGGTCTTGTGGAGATCCTTCCCCGCCAATGCTTCGTCCGTTTGCAACATGGACGAGAGATCCACACCCTTCGCTTTCCAATGGTCGATGGCTTCACGCATCTTGAGACGGTCGGATCTCCCAACCATCTCCTCGAACGTACGGAAACCCATCCCCGCCATAAACTCCCGCACTTCCTCCGCCAGAAAGAAGAAGTAGTTGACAACGTGCTCCGGTGTCCCCGTAAAGAGCTTCCGAAGCTCTGGGTCCTGCGTGGCTATCCCGACTGGACAGGTATTGAGATGACATACCCGCATCATGATGCAGCCCGTCGCCACCAGCGGCGCGGTCGAGAACGCGAACTCCTCCCCACCGAGCAACGCGGCTACCACCACATCCCGACCCGTCTTGAGCTGTCCGTCAGTCTGCAGCCTCACGCGACCGCGCAGGTTGTTCTGGACCAAAACTTGTTGAGTCTCCGCCAGGCCAAGCTCCCACGGAAGCCCCGCGTGCTTGATGGACGAGAGCGGCGACGCGCCCGTTCCGCCGTCGTGGCCGGAGATCGTAATGTGGTCCGCCTTCGCTTTCGCCACACCAGCCGCAACCGTCCCAACACCGACTTCCGCCACGAGCTTCACGCTCACATCGGCGGTCGGGTTGGCATTCTTCAAGTCGTGGATGAGTTGGGACAGGTCTTCAATCGAGTAAATATCGTGGTGCGGTGGAGGCGAGATCAAACCAACCCCCGGCGTGGAATACCGGACTTTCGCTATGTCCTCACTAACTTTATGCCCCGGTAGCTGACCGCCCTCGCCAGGCTTCGAACCTTGAGCCATCTTTATCTGCAACATGTCCGAGTTGACCAGATATTCCGTCGTCACGCCGAATCTTCCGCTGGCGACCTGCTTCACGGCACTGCGTCGGTCATCGCCGTTGTCGTCTTTGGTGAACCGTGCGGGGTCTTCGCCGCCCTCGCCGGTGTTGGACTTGCCGCCGATTCGGTTCATGGCGATGGCGAGCGTCTCGTGCGCCTCCTTGGAGATCGAACCGAAGGACATAGCGCCCGTCACGAAACGCTTCACGATCTCCTTCGCGGGTTCCACCTCTTCCAGCGAGATGGGATCCTGCTCGAAATCGAAGAGCCCGCGCAGGTTTGAATACCGGGCGCTCTGGTCGTCGAAGTGCTTCGTGAATTCCTTGAATGTCTCGAAGTCGCCTGTCTTGACGGCGCGTTGCAGCGGCACGATGGTATCCGGGTTCCACTGATGGTACTGGCCCTGCGCCCGCAGTTGGTACTCGCCCCCGATCTCCAACTCTTCCGCATTGTCTTCCGTAGCACCGAACGCTGTCCAATGACGCTCCAACGCCTCGCGAGCCAGAGCATCTATCCCGATACCCCCAACCCGCGAAGCCGTGCCGGTAAAGTGCTTCTCGATAAACTCCTCGTTCAGGCCGACCGCCTCGAAGATTTGAGCTCCACAGTACGAGAACAACGTCGAAATCCCCATTTTGGAGATTACCTTCAAAAGTCCTTTGCCGACCGCCTTCACGTAGTTCTTCGCGGCTTCTTCGGGGGTTACGCCCTCTATGAGATCCGAGTTCGCCAGATCCTCTATCGTCTCGAACGCGAGATACGGGTTGATCGCCGTCGCTCCGTACCCGACGAGTAGTGCGAAGTGGTGGATCTCGCGTGCCTCAGCGGTCTCGACCACGAGCGTCGTCGCCGTCCGAATTCCAGCCCGCACGAGATGATGATGCACGGAGGCCGTAGCCAACAAGCTCGGTATCGGAGCTTGCATCTCACTAACTCCCCGGTCACTCAACACGAGGACCGCCGACCCGCCCTTGACAGCACTCACGGCACTCTCACAAAGCCGGGCGAGAGCGGCTTCCATCGCGGGTTCGCCACCCGAGACGGTGAAGAGCATACTGAGAGTCGTGGACGATGAAGAGCCGGAGCTTACGTGGCGGATCTTCTCCATCTCCACGTCAGTCAGAA
The DNA here is from genome assembly GCA_041747155.1 of Rubrobacteraceae bacterium. Taxonomy (GTDB): domain Bacteria; phylum Actinomycetota; class Rubrobacteria; order Rubrobacterales; family Rubrobacteraceae; genus JACDDK01. Next base: position 2,772 of record JBGTFQ010000086.1, on the reverse strand, counting down.
TCGGCTGGTCTATGAGAATACGCCGACAGTGCTGCGGGGTCTCGTCGAACAAATTCTGCTCCGGCCCGAGCGACATCTTGAGCGACATCACCAACTCTTCCCGCAACGGGTCGATGGGCGGGTTGGTGACCTGCGCGAAGTGCTGCTTGAAGTACGAGAACAACGGCTGCGGCCTCTCCGAAAGCACCGCCAGCGGCGTGTCCGTACCCATCGAACCATCGGGCTCCTTACCATTTTGTCCCATTGGGGCCAGGATGATGCGCTCATCCTCTATCGTGTAGCCGAACGCCTTCTGACGCTCCATCAGCGAGCTCGGCTCCGGACGCGGCTGCGACTCCGGCGCTGGCAAGTCGTTCAGGTGAAACTCGCCTTCGTCCAACCACTTCCGATACGGCTTGCGCCCGAAGAGCGGCCTCTTGACCTCTTCGTCGTGCAACAACTCGTGACGCTCGGTATCCACCACCAGCATCTTCCCAGGCTGCAGACGCCAGCGCTCCACAACCTCTTCCGCCGGAACGCGCAACGCCCCGTCCTCCGAAGCCATCACGACCCGCCCATCTTTCGTGACCGAGTACCGCGCCGGACGCAGACCATTCCGGTCAAGCGTCGCCCCAACAATCCGCCCATCAGTAAACGCCACCGCCGCCGGACCATCCCACGGCTCCATGAGCGCGGAGTGATACTGGTAGTAAGCGCGACGGTCAGGGTCCATCAACTCGTCGTTCTCCCACGCCTCGGGCATCATCATCGATACCGCATGCGGCAAGGAGCGTCCGGCCAAATGCAGCAGTTCCAGGCCGTTGTCGAAGGAAGCTGAGTCGCTTTGTCCGGCTTTTATGACCGGCGATATCTTCTTGAGATCCTCGCCGAAGAGATCCGATTCCAGACGGTTCTCGCGGGCACGCATCCAGTTGACGTTGCCCCTTATCGTGTTGATCTCACCGTTGTGCGAGATATACCGGTACGGATGCGCGAGCTCCCAACTTCCGAGCGTGTTGGTCGAGAACCGCTCGTGGACCATCGCGATGGCACTGGCGAAATTCGAGTCGCCGAGATCCGGATAGAACCGTGCCAACTGCTCGCCCTTCAGGAGTCCTTTGTAGATGATCGTGTTGGGAGAAAGGCTCACAACGTAGGAACCGGGCTCTTCGTCGGCTCCTCCGTGCAACCGCCGCCGAATTACGAATAGCTTCCGCTCGAACGCCGCCACATCGGTTGTGCCACGCTCCACAAAGAATTGCCGTATACGCGGCATGACACTCCGGGCACTCTTACCCGCAACCTCAGCGACCACTGGCACATCCCGGAAACCAAGAAGCTTCTGCCCCTCCTCGGCACAGACCTCCGAGAGACGACTCTCGAATGCCACGCCGTCCGTCTGGTTCGGCTCGAAGACCATACCGACCGCGTAGCATCCGGGAGATGGCAGCTCGATCCCTAAAGACTTACATTCGCGGCGGAAGAAACCATCCGGGATCTGGGTCAGAATTCCCGCCCCATCACCCGTCTCGGGGTCCGCGCCGGTCGTTCCACGATGCTCTAGGTTGTGCAGGACTTCTAGCCCCTCTTCGACTGTCTCCCGCGTGCGTCGACCGTCAATGCGCGCCACAAACCCGAGGCCACAAGCATCATGTTCATACATCGGGTCGTAAAGTCCGGTCTTCGGGGTCAACAAACCGCCTCCTTTTGCACACGGGACACGAAACTAGACATCTTTTTACACGAATATCCAACAAAGCACAAGGGTGCAACAAACACGTTGCATACTAGTACAACGTAGTTATTCTGGAATCCTCTCCCGCTGGCTAGAGCGCGTCGAGCGAACCGCGAAGCTTCTCTTCCTCTTCCAACAGTTCCGAGAGGCGCACTCGTATCTCCGCCGATTCCGCTTCGACTTCGGCGAGTCGCAGCGTTAGTTCTTTCTCGCGGGCAGCGTCTTCGGGGTTGCGACGCTTCTTGCCGTAGCGGTTTCGGATGTTCTTGAGGCGTTCGGCAGCGTTCTGCCTCACGCGCTCGCGGTCGGCCTTGAAATCGTCGCCCTTGACGTACTCCCGCACGCGCTTCACTCGTTTGTCGGCGAGCAGGTCCGAGAGCAAGTCAGCCGAGTTTTGTTTGAAATCTTTAGCCATGCTCGATGTCCTCTCCGTGCGCTGCGTTCATTGTATCCGCCAAAGACGTGCTGAGTGGATTATCTTCGGACCGCCTCCACGACATCCTTTACAACGATACGCCCATCGACGCCCGTGCCTTCGATGCTGTCGAGGTCTACGCCCAACCGCTCAGCTCTTTCGCGGGCCGCTTGCGTCGCGGGGGTTTCGTTCGGTTCATTGTTTTCGGCTTGAGGCTCTTCTTTGAGGGCTTCGCGTGGGGGTTTGTCTGGCTTCTCGGATTTTTCGGTGGCTTGGTCTGTTTTGCCCATCAGGTCGTGGGCCATGCCGGGGGTGTTTTCCAGGGCGGTCAGGACTTCGGAGAAAATCTCGCGCACATTATCCAAGCGGGCTTTCAGTTGAGCTTGGGATTGTAGACCCTTGATCTGCAGGTCTAGCTCCTTCGCTTCGGCTTCGAGTCCCACGTTGATCTTGACCATCGCGCCTAGATCCGCTGCGAAGGAGACTCGCACCCGAACTTCTTCGGACTTGAGATCCACCTCATCCGCATTGAGCGCCGGGATATCGAAGAGAACGTCCGATGCCGGATCCGAACGAACTTCGTCTCCCGTTTTTGGTTCATCATCAGCCATGCGACTCACGCCTCCATCGAATATCGTCGTTC
>JBGTFQ010000085.1:0-3415 GCA_041747155.1 Rubrobacteraceae bacterium | reverse complement strand
GTCGAAGGTGACTGCCTTGCCGATCAGGACTGTGGGAGGCGCGGATTCGTCGCGGGCGTGCCAATACTCCATCACGATGAACCGCGGCTCGTTGCTGGCGCTCCGGCCAACGGTCGCGAGTCCCGTGAGTCCCTCCGCTTCGATGCCCGCTCGATCTAGAACCGTAATGTCCATACCGTATTCGGTGGCTATGTCGCGGGCTTTGTCTGCAAGGTATTCGGGGGTTGCGATATTCGATGGCTCGTTTGCGAGATCCCGCGCCAGCAAAGCTGCTCTAGCCGTTCGCTCACCAAGATGAACCCCGCCTTCGACATCACTGGCATCTTCGGAACCTTCAAAGATGATGGTGAACGTCTCCAGGTCTTCAGTCTCTCGACCGTTGGTCCGGTATCGATCAAAGCGGTACAAGCCAAGAATCGCTCCCTCCGAGACGGCTTGGGAGCTGTCTATCATGCTGCCAGCATCGACGAGGGGAATCGACACCGCAGCGGACTCCACATCCAGCGATCGTGCTTTACGAGATACTGTGGCCGCGACCCGGCGCAGCTTCTCCCTAGTCAACGAGCCGCGCTCACCGAGACCAACCAGCATCAGACGCTTGGCGGGTATCTTGCCTCCGGTGTACATCACCACTGAGGTACCGGATTTTCCCTTGAAGTCACCGTCCGATGTCGCTTCTTCGGTGACGCTGGACAATTCCTGCGCAGGAGCTTCGTCTTGGTAGACACCCACCGCGAGTAGCGGAGTCTCTACCTGATCTAGCACCGACGATTGAGTCTGGATCTCAACCACTAACAATCTCCTATCTAAGATGGCCCAAGCCGATTTCTGCACAAACGATACACTGCGCCGACAGAACATCTCGAATTATATACAGAGCACAATGCCAATCCGTGCCACAGTCTAATGATTAATCTCCCTACTTATCCTAGAAAGCTGGAGATCTCGGTCTTATTCCGAACCGTGGGATTCTCTTGGCGGGTGGAGATACAGTTTCGTGGAGTTGGACTTGAGATACTTACCGTATGAAGCTATCGGTCATCATCCCGACGCTGAACGAAGCCGAGAATCTCGGGGTGCTGATCGAACGACTTGCCCTTTCGCCTGGGATATTCGAAGTCGTGGTCTCGGATGGCGGTTCGACGGATGGAACGCGGGATCTCGTGCGGGCTGCGACTTTAGTCCTTTCGGAGTCAGGGCGGGGGATGCAGTTGCGGGCTGGAGCTAGTGCTGCTACAGGTGATGTTTTGCTGTTCCTGCACGCCGATGTGGTGCCGCCAAGGGACCTTGCGACCCAGATCTCCTCGGCGCTCGATACTGGTTTTGTCGGGGGGAATTTTCGCTTGAAGTATCCGGAGGGCGGGTTTCTCGGACGTTGGTTGGAGTCGCTCGCGCCGCTGTACCGGCGAATTGGAAGATACTACGGGGATTCCGGCATCTTTGTCCGGCGGGATGTCTATGAGGCGTGTGGTGGATTTCCGCACGTCCCGATCATGGAGGACATCATCTTTGTAGAACGCATGGAGCGAACGGGACGCACGGCCTACCTTACTGGACCAATCGAGAGTTCCACCCGACGCTTCGAAGGCCGCGCCGGTCGCACACTCCTTCTTTGGGGCGTTATGCAGCTTCTATTCAAGCTGGGCGTTAGTCCGTGGCGGTTGGCGAAGCTCTACCGGGCGCAAAAGCGTTGAACGCTCAAATCGTCATTATGGCCAAAGCTCCTGTACCCGGCACAACCAAAACCCGCCTGCGTCTACCGCCCGAGTCGGCGGCGCGGTTGCAGAGAGCTCTGATCCCCGATGCCGTAAACAAAGCCAAAGAGGTAGCCCCCGTCACCGTAGCCGGAACTCCCGCCGACAGCCTTCACCTGATAGCTCCACTAATCCCCGATACTGTGGAGGTGATCCCGCAAGTCGAAGGAGATCTCGGAGAGAAGATGTTCAGTGCAGCTCGATACCTCTTCGATAAAGCTGATTTGCCCGTGATAATCCTCGGGACCGACGCGCCGTCACTGCCTTCAAGCTACATCAAAGACGCGCTGCTTGCGCTACGGAGCCACGATGTCTCGTTGATACCCAGCGAAGATGGTGGGTACGTCTTGATCGGTCTGCAAAAGCCTCATGAAGCCGTGTTCAAGAACATCGGCTGGTCCACCGAAAAAGTTCACCGTCAGACGCTCGAAAAAGCTAAAGATTCGGGCCTAACGGTCTTCAAGACGGCCCCCTGGTACGATGTGGACGAGCCAGAGGATTTGGAGCGTTTGCGACGGGATCTCATGGAGAATACCGATCTCGCCCCTCGCACAGCGACCCTGCTGCAGAGTTTGCGGACATAAAAAAGGAGCGCGGCTTGTAGCCACGCTCCGGGTAACAGCTATGCGGTCGCCGGATTAGAGGATCGGGAGGAACTTATCGATCTCGTAGGGCGTGACCTGCATCCGATACTCTTCGAACTCTTCGCGCTTGAGCTGGAGCAGACGGGTGTAGGTGTGTTCGCCGAGAGCTTTGTGTAGCAACTCGGAGTTTTCGGCTTCCTTGATGGCCTCGCCGAGGTCCGCCGGGAGGCTCTCTATGCCCATCTTCTCACGCTCGTCGGGAGTGAGGTTGTACAGGTTGCGCTCCATCGGCTCGGGAAGCTCGTAGCCCTTCTCGATACCTTCGAGGCCCGCGTGCAGCAGAGCGGCCATGCACAGGTAGATGTTGGCGGACGGGTCCGGGCAACGAAGCTCCATGCGCGTGGCTTTTTCCTGACCCGGATGGAAACCCGGAACCCGGACGAGCGCGGAGCGGTTGCGGCGGCTCCAGGCGATGTAGACCGGAGCCTCGTAGCCGGGAACGAGTCGCTTATACGAGTTTACGTTCTGGGCGAAGATGATCGACAATTCCCGCGCGTGCCGGAGCTGACCCGCGATAAATGCCTGGGCTTCGGCGGAGAGATAGTACTCGTTGTCCGCGTCGAAGAAAGCATTCTTGTCGCCGGAGAACAGACTCTGGTGTGTGTGCATACCCGAGCCGTTCTGGTTCATAAGTGGCTTCGGCATAAACGTCGCGTAGACTCCGTGGCGAGTGGCGATCTCCTTGACGACCGTCTTGTAGGTCATCACCTTGTCGGCCATCCTCATAGCCTCGTCGAACCTCAGGTCGATCTCATGCTGCGAGATGCCGACTTCGTGGTGCGAATACTCGACCCGGATGTCCAACTGCTGCAACGACTGAACGGTTTCGCGCCTAAGGGCAGTCGCCGCGTCCAGAGTCGTCAGGTCGAAGTAGCCGCCGTAGTCCAGTGGTTCGGTCCCGGCGGAATCCTTGAAGTAGAAGAATTCGAGCTCCGGGCCGACGTTGAACGTGTCGAAACCCATTTCGTTGGCCCGTTCGAGGGCGCGGCGCAAGATATGCCGGGGGTCTCCGACATA
>JBGTFQ010000084.1:0-9457 GCA_041747155.1 Rubrobacteraceae bacterium | reverse complement strand
TGTGGGAATCCTGGCTGCGGGAGATGCCGACCTACCCGCACTCGAAGAATGCACTGCTTACCTGGAAGAGCACGGCGTGGAGCACAAACTCGATGTCATCTCCCCGCACCGCAATCCCGAAGACGTAAGCGAATACTCCGGAACCGCTCGCGAGCGCGGCCTCAAAGTCATAATCTGCGCTTGCGGCCTAGCCGGACATCTAGCGCTATCCGTCGCCGCCCGAACCAACCTGCCGGTAATAGGAGTGCCGATTTCGACCGGCACGCTAGGCGGCCTCGACGCGCTACTCTCCACCGTCCAGATGCCAACCGGCGCACCCGTAGCCACCGTCGCCATAAACGGCGGAGCCAACGCCGCTATCCTGGCGGTCCAGATCCTGGCCCTAGCTGACCCCGAACTGGCGCAAAAGTTGGAGGGTGATACGTTGTGATCGAACGCTACACACTCCCCGAGATCGGCGCGGTCTGGACCGAGGAATCCAAGTATCGGGCCTGGCTGGAGGTCGAGATCGCAGTCTGCCGGGCTCGCGCCGAGCTTGGTGAAATCCCCTCGGACGAAGTCGAGGAACTCGCGGAGAAGGCGAACTTTACGGTCGAGCGTATTCACGAGATCGAAGCCGAAACCAACCACGATGTCATAGCTTTCGTCTCCACCGTTGCGGAGTACGCGGGCGATGTCTCGCGGCACTTTCACTTCGGCCTTACGAGTTCGGATGTGCTGGATACTGCGGGGGCGTTGCAGCTTCGGGACGCCCTGGATCTCATCCTCGAAGAAGCTCGCGCCTTCACCGTTACGCTGGCGGAGATGTCCCTGGCGCACCGCGAGACGGTAATGGTCGGGCGTACGCACGGCGTACACGCGGAGCCTACGACTTTCGGGCATAAGGTCGCAGTCTGGACTTTTGAGATGGAGCGGAACCTGGAGCGGCTGAAACGTGCGCGGGCGGTCGCGGCGGCGGGTAAGATCAGCGGCGCCGTCGGCACCTACGCGAACGTGGACCCGAAGGTCGAAGCTCTCACTTGTGACTCTCTTGGGCTTTCGTCGGCTCCGGCCTCCACGCAGGTCGTGCAGCGGGATCGGCACGCCGAAGTGCTGGCCGCGCTTGCGATACTGGGATCGACGATGGAGAAGATCGCGTTGGAGGTAAGAGGAGCCCAACGAACCGAGATCCGGGAACTAGCCGAACCGTTCGGACGCGGCCAAAAAGGCTCCTCTGCGATGCCTCACAAGAAGAACCCGATCCTGGCCGAACGTCTCTGCGGCATGGCCCGCATCCTCCGCGCCAATGCGAGCGTCGGCTTCGAGACCAACGCTCTCTGGCACGAACGCGACATAAGCCACGCCTCCGCCGAGCGCGTCGTGCTCCCGGATTCGACCATCCTCGCGCTCTACATGCTCCGCACCACAACGCGCCTCATGCGCGGCCTGCAAGTCCACAAAGACCGAATGCGCGAGAATCTCGACCTCGGCGGCGGTATCGTCTTCTCCGGTCGCATCCTGCTCGCTCTCGTAGAAGCCGGAATGAGCCGCGACGATGCCTACGCTGTCGTGCAGAGCGCGGCGATGCGAGCCTGGGAGGGCGAAGGCGGTTTCCGGGAGCTTCTGGAACAAAGTGCCGAAGCGCAAGAGAGACTTGGCGAAGACTGGGACGCTCTCTTCGATCCACGCTACGCCCTACGAAACCTCTCCGTCGTCTTCGACCGCGTGGAAGAACTGCAAGGGAGACTTCAAAGTGAGTGAGACCCTGCTCTACGAAGGCAAAGCCAAACAGGTTTTCACCACGGACGATCCCGGAATCGTTCTGCACCGCTTCAAAGATGACGCGACAGCCTTCAACGCTGAGAAACGCGGCTCCTGGAAGGACAAAGGCCGCACAAACGCCGCTATCACAACCGCGCTCTTCGGCTACCTCGAAACCCGCGGCATACCGACACACTTCATAGAGCAGGTGGATGAAACGACCATCAAGACGCGGCGGCTGGAGATGCTGCCGGTAGAGGTCGTTGCGCGGAACGTCGCCGCTGGTTCGCTGGCGAAACGTATCGGTTACCAAGAAGGGACGACGCTGCGTTCCCCAGTGGTCGAGCTTTACTACAAGAGCGACGCTTTGGGAGACCCACTGTTGAATTGGCATCATTTCCGGGAGCTTGGCGTATCGGATGAGGACCTGGAGTTTTGCGAGGAGTTGGGGCTGCGGGTAAACGAAGCCCTGTGGCCGTTCTTCGACGAGCGCGGTGTGGTGCTCGTGGACTTCAAGATTGAGGTGGGGCGCGACGCGAACGGCACGCTAATGCTGGCCGACGAACTCAGCCCGGACACCTGCCGGTTCTGGGACAAAGAGACGGGAGAGCGCATGGATAAGGACCGCTTCCGTCGAGATCTCGGCGGCATCGAAGACGCTTACGCCGAAATGCTAAAAAGGATCACGGAGGTCAGCGAACGATGAAAATACGGGTACTCGTCCGACCGAAAGAGGGCATCCTCGATCCACAAGGCGAAGCCGTGCGTAGTGCTCTCCCGGCGCTTGGATTCGACGGCGTAGAGACGGTGCATATCGGGCGCTTGATCGAACTGGAAGTCAAGAGCGACGACGAGATCGACGCGATGTGCCAACGTCTGCTCTCAAACCCAACCATCGAAGAGTACGAGTGGGAGGTCGTAAGTTGAGGATCGGCGTAACCGTCTTCCCCGGCTCCAACTGCGACCGCGACGCTCTACACGCCATTGAACTGATGGGTGCCGAACCTGTGGAACTCTGGCACGCTGAAGCGGAACTCAAAGACGTGGACGCTGTCATAGTCCCAGGCGGTTTTTCATACGGCGACTACCTGCGGCCCGGTGCTATCGCCCGCTTCGCCGCCGTTATGAATCCTCTCGAAGACTTCGCCAAAAGCGGTGGTCCTGTCATCGGGATCTGCAACGGCTTTCAAGTTCTGACCGAAGCTCATCTGCTACCTGGTGCACTGTTACGCAACATTAACACACGCTTTATCTGTGATCGTGTGCGAGTGAGGGTCGAGAGCGTGGGTACGCCGTGGACGGCGGGTTGCGAGGTCGGTGAGGAGTTGACTTTGCCGGTGGCTCACAATGAGGGAAATTACTTTGCGGACGCGGAGACACTTGGCCGTTTGGAGGATGAGGATCGTGTCGTGTTGCGGTATCTGGAGAACCCGAACGGGTCCGCGAACGATATAGCGGGAGTCTGCAACGAGGGTCGTAATGTAGTGGGGATCATGCCTCACCCGGAGCGGGTTTCGGACGCGGCACTAGGCTCGGATGAAGGTTTGCGGATACTGCGCTCGGTGTTGGTGGGGGCCGGGGTCTGAATATCCGGGAGACATACACGGCGCTCGGGTTGTCGGACTTCGAGTACGACCGTATCTTGGAGCTTATGGGTCGACCGCCGAACTATCTGGAGTTGTCGCTCTTTAGTGTGATGTGGAGCGAGCATTGCGGATACAAGAACTCGCGGCCTCTGCTCGGGCGGTTCCCGAACGAGGGTTCTCGGGTGGTGCAAGGACCTGGAGAGAACGCCGGGGCTGTCGAGGTTGGGGATGGCTGGGCGGTGGCGTTCAAGATGGAGAGCCACAATCATCCGTCGGCGGTCGAGCCTTACGAGGGGGCGGCTACGGGGGTTGGTGGGATCATCCGGGACATCCTGGCGATGGGGGCGAGGCCGGTGGCGTTGTTGAACTCGCTGCGTTTCGGGCCGCTGGACGAAGAGCGAAACCGTTACCTGCTGCGTGAAGTCGTGAGGGGTATCGGTCACTATGGGAACGCTGTTGGAGTGCCGACGGTCGGTGGAGAGGTAGAGTTCGCCCGATCTTATTCTGGTAATCCGCTGGTGAATGCGATGTGTGTGGGGCTTATACGGGTCGAGGATCTGATGAGCGCGAAAGCTACGGGCGAGGGGAATGTCGTGGTGCTGCTTGGTTCCAAGACCGGGCGCGATGGAATCCACGGTGCCACGTTCGCTTCCGACGAACTGACGGAAGAGTCCGAGAGCAAGCGTTCCAACGTGCAGGTTGGGGACCCATTCGCGGAGAAAGTGCTGATCGAGTGTTGTCTGAAGTTGCTCGAAGAAGATTTGTTGGTATCGCTACAGGATCTCGGAGCGGCGGGCATCACGTCCTCGGCGAGCGAGATGGCCGCGAGCGGCGGCGTCGGACTGGATATAGAAGTGGAGAAGATACCCCGGCGCGAGAGCGGAATGGAGCCGTGGGAGGTCATGATCTCCGAGTCCCAGGAACGGATGCTCGCCATAGCCGAACCAGACAAAGCCGAAGCCGTCCTAAACCTCGCCGAACGCTACGGCATCGGCGGAACCATTGTAGGACAAGTAGCGGACCACAAAGACCTGCGCGTTCTGCAGAACGGCGAAACCGTAGGAACCGTCCCCGCCGAATACCTAGCCGACGCACCCGTGTACGAGCGTGAAAAAATACGCCCAAAATATCTCGATAAGGTCCAGAAGTTCGACCTGAATTCCATCCCCGAGCCCGAGAATTACAACGAAGTCCTGCTAGAAATGCTCGCGCACCCGAACCTTCGGAGTCGCCGGTCGGTGTACCGGCAGTACGATCATCAAGTCGGCACGGATACCGTGGTGCTGCCGGGAGCGGACGCCGCCGTAATGCGGATAAAAGGCACGAAGCTCGGATTCGCCGTCACTACGGATGGACGCGGGCGGCATTGCTACTTGGACCCGAGAGGTGGCGGGGCGGCGACGGTGGCGGAGGCTTACCGGAACCTGTCGTGCGTGGGGGCCGAGCCGGTGGCCGTCACAGATTGTCTCAACTTCGGGAGCCCCGAGAAGCCTGACGGTTACTATGGGCTCGCGGAGTGTGTCGAGGGAATCTCCGAAGCTTGCGAAGTCTTTGGGACGCCGGTGGTCAGCGGGAATGTGAGTCTGTACAACGAGACGGATCTAGGTTCCATCTACCCGACCCCGACAATTGGGATGGTCGGTGTTTTCGAGGATGTCAGCCGCCACGCAACACCCGGTTTCAAGCGTGAAGGAGATATGATCGTGGTGCTTGGCAGCGGTGGCGACGTTTCTCTTGAAGGCTCGGATTATCTTGAGGTAGTCCACGGTGAGATCGCTGGGCGACCAGCTCAGACTAGACTTGCATCCGAGAAGAAGGTCGCGGATCTCGTGCGGGAGATGGTGCGCTCCGGGCTCGTGGATACAGCTCACGATGTTTCCGGTGGAGGTGAGATCATCGCGGTCGCTGAGATGGCTTTGGCGGGTGGCATGGGCCTCCAATACGAGGAGGGTGAACTCGCGCGAATGATCGAAGGTATAGGACGAGGCCGAGCGGACGCGGCTCTCTTCGGAGAGGAGCATGGTTCGTTCATCGTAGCTGTGCCGGGAGAACGCTGGGATGATTTGCAAGATGCGATGAGCGGAGTTGACGGCGTTGCTGGGTGGGATCAGATCGGAACCGTCGGTGGCGACAGGTTCAAGGTGGAAGGATTGATCGACCTCAGCCTGGACGAGCTGCGTGAAGCGTACGAAAAAGACCTGTTCGACGTAACCGTAGTGCCGGAGGAGATGGCTTGAGCGTGGAGAAAGTGAACGTCGCAGAGAAGCTGGCGCTGTTTAATGAGCATTGGAGCCCAAAGGTCGTCGGCGAGCTTAATGGTCAGCACGTTAAGTTGGTGAAGTTCTCCGGAGAGTTTGTGTGGCATCATCACGATGATGAAGATGAGTAGTTCTTGGTTGTGGACGGGCGGTTTCAGATGGAGTTTCGGGATCGGAGCTTGGAGATAGAGGCCGGGGAGTTCGTTGTGGTGCCGCGAGGAGTGGAGCATCGACCCGTTGCGGATAATGAGGTGAGCGTTATGCTATTCGAGCCTGCTTCGACGGTTAATACCGGGAGTGCGGGCGGAGCGTTGACGGCGGAGTTGGAGAGGATCTAGGACCCGGAAGGTGAGTTTTTTGAGCGAGGACTACCGAGATACCGATGGCAAGCCGAAAGAGGCGTGTGGCGTCTACGGCATCTTCTCCCACGAGTTGTCCGGGGAGTTGGCCCAGCGCACGTATTTCGGGCTCTACGCGCTGCAACACCGGGGCCAGGAGTCCGCCGGAATCGCGATCTCCGACGGTGAACGCACGACCGCGATGCGGGATATGGGCCTCGTCTCCCAAGTCTTTGACGGTCCGAAGCTGGCAACCCTCGAACCGGGCCACATCTCTCTCGGACACGTTCGGTATTCGACGACGGGTTCGGCATCGTGGGAGAATGCTCAGCCCGAGTTTCAGGGACGTGGGGAGATCAACGTGGCCGTCGCCCACAACGGCAACCTCGTAAATGCCGAGGCTCTGCGCGACGAGTTGAGCGGCGAAGGATTCCGCTTCAACTCCACCTCCGACACCACTCTCATAGCGGCCTCCGTTGTGGGAGAGTTAGAGAAGGGCCGCTCCATTGGAGAGGCTGTGTTGGGGGCGATGAAGCGGCTCGAAGGCGCGTACTCGGTAGCTATGATCTGCGAGGATTCCCTCGTGGCGTTCCGAGACCCCTACGGTTTCCGTCCCCTATGTATAGGAGAAGTCGAAGGCGGCTACGTGGTCTCCAGTGAAACCTGCGGCCTGGACATCATCGGGGCGAAGTTCGTGCGGACCGTCGAGCCTGGCGAGGTCGTGGTAATAGACGACGGTGGACTGCACGCTTTTCAGGGTGAGAGTCCGCGTCATTCGCTGTGCGTCTTCGAGTACGTGTATTTTGCTCGACCAGACTCGCGTTTCGACGGCCACGAGGTCGCCGGGTCGCGGCAGAAAATGGGGGAGCTTCTGGCGGAAGAGTCGCCCGCCGAGGCGGACGTAGTTATTCCGGTGCCGGACTCGGGGATCATGGCGGCGGTCGGGTATTCGAGGGCGAGCGGCATTCCATATGCGGAGGGTCTTATAAAGAATCGGTATGTCGGACGGACGTTTATCGAGCCTGCGGACGGTATGCGTCAGCTCGGTATTCGGTTGAAATTGAATCCGTTGCCATCGGTCATTGAGGGTCAGCGAATCGTGGTTATTGATGATTCCATCGTGCGGGGGAACACGAGCCGCAAGTTGGTGGAGTTGCTGTTCGAGGCCGGGGCTGTGGAGGTTCATTTCCGGGTTTCGTCGCCGCCGGTTACTGGACCGTGTCACTACGGTATAGATATGGATAGCCCGGATCAACTCGTGGGTGCCAATTACTCGATTGAGGAGATACGGGGTCAGATCGGGGCTACATCCCTCGCTTACCTCTCAACGGACAGCATGGTAGCCGCCACTGGACAACCGAAGAACAATCTCTGCCGCGCTTGCTTCGACGGCGAGTACCCGATAGTCGGCATCTCCAGCAAAAACGCCCTCGAAAACCGCACCCACTACGCCGGAACGCGGGGCGGATGAAGCCTGCGGCGACGAATTCTCTGACCATCCGGCGCTACGAGACGGAAGATCACACCGCCGTAATGGAGCTTCACGAAGCGGGATTGCGCGAGATGGGAACCCTCATAGCCGACCCGGAGTTCTACGTGGATATGACGGACATCGAGAGCGCCTATCTCGCAGGCGACGGGGAGTTTATCGTCGGCAGTTGTGATGGCGAGATCGTGGCGATGGGTGGTCTGCTGGAAACGTCGCCGGGGAGAGCCGAGATCAAACGCATGCGCGTCGCCCCGGCATTCCGTCGCAGAGGTTTCGCTCAGGAGATTCTAGATGTGCTTCACCGCCGCGCAATAGAGCTAGGCTACGAAATACTCCATCTGGATACGGGCACAGGTCATGCAGCCGCACGAGACTTCTACGAGTCAAATGGATACCGCGAAGTGCGGCGTGGTTTGACTGGACCAGTCGAATGCATCTTCTACGAGCGTCGAGCCGATGCCTGAGTCCCAGAACTCCTACGAGGCCGCCGGTGTCTCCATCGAGCGCGGTGAACAGGCTGTGGACATGATGCGCGAGGCCGTCGATAAGACTCACGGCCCGGAAGTGCTTGGGCGCGCGGGCGGTTTCGCCGGTCTATACGCGCTGGCTGGATATCGGGAGCCCGTGTTGGCTTCGACCATCGACGGCGTCGGGACTAAAGTGCTCGTAGCTCGGGAGATGGAGCGGTACGGTTCTTTGGGGACAGATATCGTCAACCACTGCGCAGACGACGTGTTGGCTACGGGTGCGCGTCCACTGTTTTTCCTGGATTACATAGCTACGGGAAAGCTGGACCCGGCGGCTGTCGCTGAGATAGTGCGTGGGGCGGCTGAGGCTTGCGGGTTGCTAGACATCGCCCTCGTTGGCGGTGAGACGGCGGAGATGCCGGATCTCTACGCAGCCGGAGATTTCGACCTCGTGGGGGTCTGTGTCGGGGCTCGGGAACGCTCGGAGATACTGGATGGAACCGCTGTGCAACCCAGCGATGTGATTCTCGGGCTTCCATCCAGCGGCCTGCATACTAATGGATACACTCTGGCTCGCAAAGTGATTGTGGACGCGGGGATCGAGCTGTCCGACACACCTGAAGGCTGGTATCGCTCGGTTGGCGATGAATATCTGGAGCCGCATCGCTCTTATGTGCAGCCCATAGAAGCTCTGCGCGAAGCCGTGGAGGTGCGGGGGATGGCGCACATTACGGGTGGCGGATTGCCGGGGAACTTGCCGCGAGCTCTAGGGGGTAGCGGGGCGCGGATCGCGGTTGAATCTTGGCGCGAGCCACCGGTCTTCGGTTTTATCCGGGATCTGGGCGGTATCCCGGAGGATGAGATGCGGCGGGTCTTCAATATGGGTGTTGGCTTCTGCGCGGTAGTGAAGTCGGAGGACGCTGAGAAGGGGCTCACGGCTTTGCGGGAGTCTGGATGTGAGGCCGTTGAAATCGGGACGGTGGTTGAGGGTGGAGGCGTGGAGTTTGTCTGAGTCGCTGCCCGAAGGTTCGCGCTTTGCCGTGCTCGCGTCGGGTTCGGGGACGAACCTTCAGGCGCTGCTGGACGCTTATCCTGAGAACGTGGTGGTCGTGGCGGGGGACAAGCGCGAGGCTTTCGCGTTCGAGCGGGCACGGCGGGCCGGGGTGCCGGTTGAGTATGTAGACCCGGCGGACTTCGAGGACCGGGAAGATTTTGATTGGGAGCTTGCCGCTCGCGTGGCGGCTCACGATGTTGAGCTGGTGGTGGGTGCGGGATATATGCGGGTTCTCTCGCCGGTGTTTCTGGAGCGATTCGCGGCGGTTTTGAATGTGCATCCCTCGTTATTGCCGGAGTTCAAGGGGTTGAATGCGGTGCGGCGTGCGTTGGAGGCCGGGGTAGAGGAGACGGGGGTGACCGTACACTTTATGGTGGAAGAGGTGGATGCCGGGCCGATAGTTTTTCAGGAGGCGATCCCGGTGGTGACGGGGGATACGGAGGCGTCAGTGTTCGAGCGGTTGCATCCGGTAGAGCATCGGTTGCTCGTTGGGGCGGTGGCGGAATATTTTATGGGAAAGGTGAC
>JBGTFQ010000083.1:0-32918 GCA_041747155.1 Rubrobacteraceae bacterium | reverse complement strand
CCCGAGAGCGGCGCTCTTTGGAGCCGGAACGCAAGGCCCGCGCCAGGCGACTCTAGCTAGCCGGCGTCCGTGGGCGGGTATGCTTGAAAGCATCACCGTGGGAGACGAAGTCCTGTTGGTCGAGGCTTTCTATCTCCGGCGCATCCGCTTCGCCGCACTCGCCGTCGGGGAGCCTCTTTGCTTGGCGTTTCTCCGAAGACGGTGTCCGATCTTACCGCTGGCCGAACAACCTTTCCGTCTCTACACCACCACCGGGGACTGGCCGCCGAACTCGTCCTTCAGCTCCTGGGGGTCAAGGTCGTACTTCTGGAGTAGCTTGGCATCGGAGTCGGTGTCGATCTTATCGGGGAGTTCCTTGTCGGCTTCGCTGGCCTTCTCGGCACCGCTCTTGCTCCGGATCTTCTAGACGATCATCGCCTTCGGTATCTCCACCATTTCTCCTCTCCGCCCCCTGTACTAAACAGCACCAGAGACGAGAGCCACGGGTCTTACCGGAGAGCCGGTCGCACCGACGAACTTCAAGGGCGCGCAGACGAAGTCGAAGCGGTGGTGGCCGGAGGCGGCCAACTCTTCGAGCACCAGGTTCTCGATAATGTAGATGCCATTTCTCGCCAGCAGGATCAGGTGTCCTGGCAATGTGCAGCCGAGGTCCGGGTCCTTCAACCCCGGCACGTCCCAAGCCATGTTGTCCGCACCGACCGCGACCACACCCTTCTCCGCCGCCCAGTAAGACGCGCCCGCGTCCATCCCCGCTCCGGCCAGGTAGCGGTCCTCGTCCCCCCAGTAGCGACCGCTTCCGGTCCTGACGAGCAACACGCTCCCGGCCTCGACGCTTACGCCCTGCCGCTCGCAACACTCTTCGAGGTCTTCGGTGGTGACCACGTGGCCCGGCTCCAGAGACCCGACGCCCTTCATCGCGGCCACGTCCAGCAGTACGCCGGGGGCCAGGATCAAGGGTATCTCCTCCGCCGCGAGCTTGCTGAAACCTCGCGAGGTCTGGACTTCGCTCACCTCAACATCGCCGTAGAGCTTCAGGTCGCCTGCCTGATGGCAGAGGGCGTCTATGTGGGTGCCGGTATGTTCGCCACAGATAATGATCCCGGCCGCCCCGGAGCGTGGGCCGGACTCGTCGGGATGGTACTCGGCCTCGTGATGGCGATGGAGCAAGTACGAGTATCCAGCCTGTTTATGGGCGGGATGTATCGGCATCCCCTCGGTGCGGGGTTGTTCGAGGTCGAAGACCCGCCGGTCTCCGATGGATAAGTCCGGCACGACAGACTCATCCATTGTTTTGAGAGGTCTTCCCGCTTTCCGCGAAGTCCACGTCTTTCGTCTCCGGCCCCAGGGCCGCGCCGACGACGATCAGGAGCCCGCCCACTACGAGCAGTGGAAGTACCGTGTACTCGAAGGGCATGATGCTGGCCAGTCCCGCCTGATAGAACGCGTAGAACGAGGGCAGGATGACCGCGACGCTGTAGCCGAGACCGAAGCCCGAGGCCCGGATGCCGGTCTGGAAGCGCTCGTTTATGTAGGAGGTCGCCATACCCCAGTTGGACGAGACGATAAAGACTATGACGGTTGTCAGCACCACTACCAGAGTGAAGTTGTCCGGGCTCGTGCTTATGAGGATGTAGTAGAGGAACGTACCCACCACAGTCATGAGTACGCCCAGCACCATCAGCAGCAGCCGGCGTCCCGTCCGTTGACTAAGCGCGCCCGCCCCGATAAAGCCCAGGAAAAGCACGAAGAACGCGATAACGAGGGTTATGGTGACCTCGGTGCTCGACAGCCCGACCTCCGAGCCGAGAAGCCCCGGAAGTATCGCGGATACCGTGTTGAGAGAGAGCCAGAAGCCACTCATGAGGACGAACACTTGCAGAAAGTTCTTCAAGTTGTCACCGCTAAAGAGCGTTTTCAGAGGTGATTCGCTGCCCCCGGACGACTCGAATAGCTCGGATTCGTCTACAAAGAACTGGTAGTAGAGCGCGACCGCGAAGGCGAGTATGGCCCCGATCACAAACGGTATCCGCCAGCCCCACTGTACGTAGGGTGAGTCCAGACCGCCCGCTGGAGCCACGGAGAGCATGAACAGGGTGAGGAGCGAGATCGCCACGAACGCCAGCGGGAACCCGCTCTGTATCAGGCCCGCGTACAAGCCGCGCTTCTCCTTTGGGGTGTACTCCATGGCCAGCGGGCTGGCCGACGTGTATTCGCCTCCGATAAAGATACCGTCGATAAAACGCAGCAGGATAAAGATGGCTACGCTGAAGATCCCCCACTGCTCATAGCCAGGCATCAGAGCCATCAGCAAGGTAGCAGCTCCGAAACCGGTGACGGAGATAACGGTCGTGCGTTTGCGGCCGATGGTATCCGCGTAACGGCCAAAGATAAGAGCGCCGAGCGGACGCCCGAGGAGCGTCGAGGCGAAGATAAGACCCGTGACGATGGCGGTAGCCGAAGCCGAGAGTTCGGGAGAGACAAAGTAGATTATGGCTGGCGCGAGGACCACCACGGGGAGATACACATCGAACATATCAATAAAGAAGCCTACGAAGGCCCCCCAGATCGCCTTGCGCGCCTTCGGGTCGAGAGCTTCTGCACGCCCTCTTTCGATGGTGGTCGCCACGAAAATCATCCTCCTAGCTGTCGGTATGCTTTTCCCCAGGGCGCAATCTTATGTAATTGCCAAAAAATAAGCAAGCTCGGATAGACCAACCGGTGAGATAGGACAATTCGTCGGCGGCTATGGGATATTGATGGAGGGGAGATCGAACGTCCATACCTCACGTCCGGCGGGCAGGTCCGATGGTGAGATGTTTACTCTTCCGGTGTCGATGAACCGGACGTTCGGCTGCCCGTAGAGCCAATCTTGGATCCCACCGAGAGGAGCGCCAGGGTCCGTGAGCCCATCCACGCGGTAATGCGTCGGCGTCACGACAAGGGGGTTCAGAGTCTCGACAACTCGGTCCACCTCTTCGGGTGTAAGTAGATGTTCGTTGCCGTCCACGGATATCATTAGGATGTCTATGCTTCCGGCGCTCTCCAGAAAATCCTTCGGAAGTTCGGCCCTATTATCTCCCAGGTGGCAGAATGTTACGCCCGCAACATCCAGAGTAAAGATCACATTCCGCTGACCGAACTCCGCCCCGAAATGCCGGGCGTGTAGTCCTTGAAATCCCTGAATACTGAAGTCTCCACCCTCTACTCCGAGAGCGTCTCGCACTATGGTAGGAGCACCGGGCAGCCGGCCCACGGCATCGTGATCGAAGTGTGGATGGGTTACGAGGACCACATCGCATTCCACGGGAGGAAAGGGTCGTACGAACCAACGTGCCGGGGAGGAACCGAACGACGGAGCCGGGCGCGGGTCTCCCGGATTGCCGAACGGGTCTATAAGGATTCGTGCTCCGGACAGCGTGGTCCAGAGGAAGGCCGAGTGCCCCAGGTAGTCGAGGACGACCTCTCGCCTCTCCCCCGCCGGGCTCGCCGTCATGCGCTGCGCTCCCTGTCGTAGTCATCCAGAAGCGAGACCAGCGCCCGAACCGGGTTGCGTCCCTGCAAAAGCGGCGTGATTGTTAGTATCATCGAGAACAGAATGGCAGAAGAGCGAGTTTAGATCAACGGGGGAGTATGACGGATACAGGATCCACCCTGACCCACTTGGAAGGCGCGTTGTCGGGAGAGACCTATCCGGCGGACACGCTGGCGAGTACGGATCCCACGGACGGACGGCCCCTGCTCGCCCGCTACGATCTCGACAGTGCCGCCCAGACCCTCACTGCCCAAGCTATGGAGAGCCGCAAGTCCGGCGGTATGTGGCGCTGGGCCGAGCTGCTGCCCGTACGGGAGACGACCAACATATTCTCCCTCGGCGAGGGCGATACTCCCCTCCTGCCGCAGCCCCGGCTGGGACGGGAGCTAGGTGTGCCGGGGCTGTCCACCAAGGCCGAAGGGCTGAACCCCACGGGTTCGTTCAAAGCGCGTGGGATGGCGGCTGCCGTGTCTCGGGCGGTCGAGCTAGGCGCGACTGCGTTCGTCGCGCCCTCGGCGGGGAACGCAGCGGGCGCTCTCGCAGCCTACGGAGCGGCGGCGGGAGTCGAGGTCACCGTGCTCGTACCCGTCGACGCGCCGGAGGTCAACCGGCACGAGGTGCTAATAGCCGGAGGACACCTCATCCTGGTGGACGGGCTCATCAGCGACTGCGGAAGGATCTCGGGGATCATCGCCGGGAAGACCGGCGCGTTCGACGTTAGCACGCTCAAGGAGCCCTATCGCGTGGAGGGCAAGAAGACTATGGGATTCGAGCTTGCCGAGCAACGCGGATGGAGGCTCCCGGACATGGTGGTGTACCCAACCGGAGGCGGCACCGGATTGGTCGGTATGTGGAAAGCCTTCGCGGAGCTGGAGGCACTCGGCCTGATCGGCCCCGAGCGCCCGAGGATGGTCTCCGTACAGGCAGAGGGGTGTGCCCCCATCGTAAGGGCCTTCGAGGCCGGCGAGCGCTTCGCCCAACCGTGGGAGAATGCCAGCACCCGCGCGTCGGGAATTCGCGTCCCATCCGCCGTCGGGGACTTCCTCATCCTCGATGCTCTCAGAGAGTCCGGGGGGACTGCGGTGGCCGTAGACGAGGGCTCCATAGCGGAGATGCAGCGGCTCGCGGGCCGGATGGGAGTAGGGTACGTAAGCCCCGAGTCTGCGGCGGCGCTCGCGGCGGTGCCGGAGTTGCGAGACCGGGGAGAGATCGGTCTTGGAGACAATGTCGTCGTCTTCGACTGCGGTATCGGTCACAAATATCCGCCACCACCAGGGCTCCCGGAACCGCCAGTCGTGGATCCCACGGACTTCGATCCGGACGGTCTGTCAGTCGCGGTAAATACGTCATAATGGCCTCACGAGGACAGGGGGCATCTTGTTACAGAGAGGAACGAACGAACCGGACCTGACGATCAGGGAGGCACGCAAGAGCATCCGATCCGGCGAACATTCGGGACCAACCGGTGGGATGGCTCCGGGCTTCGTGCAGACCAACCTGGTTGTGCTGCCGCAAGAGTACGCCTTCGATTTTCTGAAGTTCTGCGTACGTAATCCCCGTCCCTGTCCCGTGCTTGAGGTTACGGATGCGGGCTCCCCCGCTCCTTCGGTAATGGCGCCGGGGGCGGACCTGCGGACGGATGTGCCGAAGTATCGGATCTTCGAGAACGGCGAACTTGTGGAGGAGCCGACGGATATACAGTCGTACTGGCGGGATGACTTGGTTTCGTTCCTCCTGGGTTGCAGTTTTACGTTCGAGACGGCGTTGCTGGCGGCGGGGTTGGAGCTGGCGCATCTGGATCAGGGCCGAAACGTACCGATGTACGTGACGGGCCAGGAGTGCGTCCCGTCCGGGCCGTTTGCAGGCCCGATGGTAGTCAGCATGAGGCCATACCGGGCGGAGGAGATACCGCTGGCCGTCACCGCTTCGGGGCGCTACCCGACGATGCACGGTGCGCCGATCCACGTCGGTGACCCGGATTCGCTCGGCATCAAGGATATAGAAGAGCCGGAGTTTGGAGATGCTATCTCGGTGGCGGAAGACCAGATCCCTAACTTCTGGGCTTGCGGGGTGACGCCGCAGGCGGTAGCAATGCAGGCTCGGCCACCGTTCATGATCACGCACTCTCCCGGCCACATGTTTGTTACGGATCGGCTGAACTCAGAGTACGAAACCTGAATCTCATATGGACAGGCGAAGTTTTATACATCTGTATATTTACAAGGATCACTGTCGGAATGTAGCTTAGATAAAGGGTCCATAGACTACAGGGGGTCAATCCACATGATGAATCGGCTGAAAAATTTGGGTCCGGGCCTATTGGTTGCGGCGGCTTTCATCGGGCCGGGTACGGTTACGACGGCGAGTGTCGCGGGGGCGAATACTGGATACGCGCTGCTGTGGGCACTGGCTTTCTCGATCATCGCTACGATGATCCTGCAAGAGATGAGTGCGCGGCTCGGGATCGTCAGCCGCGAAGGCCTTGGCGAGGCTCTGAGGTCGACGTTCGATAACCCGATCATAAAGGTTCTGGCTATCGCGTTGATCGTCGGGGCTATTACTATCGGCGCGGCGGCCTTCGAGACAGGGAACATCACCGGGGCGGCTTCGGGGCTGGCCTCGCTGGGTGGCTCGTCGAGTCTGTGGGCGGTGGTTATCGGGGTGGCGGCGTTCGCGCTTCTGGCTTCGGGGGCGTATAAGGTGATTGAGCGGGTGCTGGTAACGCTCGTCATAATTATGAGTATCGTATTCCTGGTGACAGCGATCATCGTGCAGCCAAATGTCGGGGATATTTTGGCTGGGCTTTTCGCGCCGGATATACCGGAGGGGTCGCTGGTCACGGTGATCGCCCTGATCGGGACGACGGTCGTTACCTACAATTTCTTTCTTCATTCGAGTTCGGTGCAGGATAAATGGCCGGAGAGTGTGCCGACGGGCGAGGCTCTGGCTGAATCGAGAACCGACACCATAGCCTCCATCACGCTAGGAGGTTTGGTCACGCTGGCGATCATCGTCACCGGCGCGGCGGCTTTCTTCGGCACGAACACGGAGATCTCCACCGCCGCAGATATGGCCCAGCAACTCGAACCGCTACTCGGTCCTTCAGCCAAGTTCTTCTTCGCCACCGGCCTCTTCGCCGCCGGGATGACGAGCGCGGTGACAGCGCCTCTAGCGGCGGCCTATGCGACCTCCGGCGCGTTCGGGTGGGGACGAGACTTGAAGAGTTGGAAGTTTCGGGCGGTGTGGATGTCGATCATCATCTTCGGGACCGTCCTGGCCGCGTCAGTTGGTGCGAGCCCAACCCAGATCATCATCTTCGCCCAAGCCGCTAACGGTCTGCTCCTTCCGATGGTCGCGATCTTCCTCCTCATCATAATGAACCGCTCCGACTTGCTCGGTGAGTATAAGAACGGCATCTTCGGGAACATTATCGGCGGTGTTGTCGTGCTCGTTGCGCTCTTCCTGGGCATCCGCACGCTCTTTACCGTCTTCACAACTCTCTTTGGAGGTGGCGGATGAGCGAGCTTCGGCTCGGCATAGACGTCGGCGGTACTTTCACGGATCTCGTAGCTCTGGGTGATGGGACGCTCGTCACGGCGAAAGTACCGTCCACGCCGCAAGATCAATCCGAGGGCGTTATGAACGCGATCCAAGCCTCCGAAGTAGACGCCGCCTCGGTGAAAGCCCTCGCTCACGGCATGACGGTCGCGACGAATGCTCTGCTGGAACGACGCGGCGCGAAGATGGCCCTCGTCACCACCGAAGGCTTTCGGGACATATTGGAGATCGCCCGCCAGAATCGCCCTTCCCTGTATGACTTGAGCGTGGATCGCCCACCCCCACTCGTCCCCCGCAAGCTTCGCTTCACCGTAGAGGAACGTATGGGGCCGGAAGGTGAGATCCAAACCCTCGACAAAGAGAGCCTCAAAAAGACCATCGAAGCCGTTAAGCAAGCGGATGTCGAAGCCGTGGCCGTCTGCCTCCTCTTCGCCTTCGCCCACCCCGAACACGAGAGAGAAGTAGGCGAAGCTCTGCGAGACGCGCTCCCCGATACTCACGTCTCCCTCAGCAGCGAAGTCTTGCCGGAGTTCCGCGAATACGAGCGGTTCTCCACGACTGCCGCCGACGCCTATCTCGCCCCGAAGCTGGCCGCGTATCTAACGAATCTAGCCGGTAAAGCGGAGGAGTCCGGGGTTCCATCGCCCCTGATCATGCAGTCTTCCGGCGGTGTGGTGCGAGTAGAGGACGCTATCGCGGACGCCGCCGGATGCGTGCTCTCGGGACCGGCGGGCGGGGTCGTGGGAGCCGCGTATGTCGGCTCACTCGGCGGCTACGAGAACCTGCTGACCTTCGACATGGGCGGGACAAGTACGGACGTCGCGCCCATAATCGACGGCGAGGCGCAGACCACGACGGAGACGGTCGTGGCCGGAGTCCCCATAAAGCTCCCGATGGTCGACGTGCATACCGTCAGTGCGGGCGGCGGCTCCGTCGCCTGGGCGGACGCCGGTGGCGCGTTGCGCGTCGGTCCTCATTCAGCGGGCGCGGAACCCGGTCCCGCCGGTTACGACAAGGGCGGCGAGGAACCGGCGGTCACGGACGCAAACCTCTTTCTCGGGTATCTGAACGATGGCTCGGAGCTAGGCGGAGAGGTGGTTCTACGGCGGGATCTCTCAAAGAACGCCCTCTCCTCTCTAGGGGATAAGCTCGGTCTGTCAGCAGAAGAGGCCGCCCTCGGCATCGTGCGCGTGGCGAACGCGGAGATGTCGCGAGCCTTGCGCGTCATCAGCGTCGAGCGTGGCCTGGACCCGAGAGAGTTCGCCTTGCTCGCTTTCGGAGGAGCGGGCGGACTGCACGCTTGCGCTCTGGCCGAGGAGCTAGGGATGGAGACCGTCCTGATCCCGCACGCCGGAGGCGTCCTAAGCGCCCTCGGACTAGCAATCTCAGACCTGCGCCGCGACTACGTCCGACCATACCTAAAGTCCCTCAAAGGAGTCGAGAACAAAGAGTTCGACGAACGCTTCACGGAGATGGAAACCTCCGCCAACAACGATCTCGAAGATCCGCAACACACCCGACGAGCGGATCTGCGCTACGCGGGACAATCCTTTGAGCTAACGGTGGAGGCCGACGACCTGACGAAGCTCGAAGACCGCTTCCACACCGCGCACGAGCAACGCTACGGCTACCGCATGGAGGACGAGGCCGTGGAACTGGTAAACCTGCGGCTCATAGCAACCGTCCCGGTGTCGAAGCCGGATCTCTCGGAATCCGAAGCCTCGGGCAACCCGGAAGCCGAACGACGACAGGCCAACTTCGACGGTCAATGGATGGAGGTTCCCGTGATGGACCGCGAGGAGATGGGCGTAGGCTCGGAGGTTGCAGGTCCAGCTATAGTCGAATTCCGGGAGGCTACGTTCGTCGTGCGTCCTGGATGGCATGGCAAAGTGGATGGTGTCGGTACGATAGTGATGGAGAAGACAGATGAGTAACGCGAAGCTGGACCCCGTAACCCTCTCAGTCCTCGCAAGCGCCCTGGCTGGAATCTCCGAGGAGATGGGCGCAGTCCTGATCCGGGGCGCATACTCCTCGAACATCAAGGAGCGGCGGGATTGCTCGACGGCTCTCTTCGACGCCGAAGGCCGGATGGTAGCGCAGGCCGAACATATCCCCGTTCATCTCGGGGCGATGCCCGAAGCCGTGAAAGCTATCATGGGTCGGGATCCCGCGCCCGGAGACGTTTTTGCTATCAACGACCCCTACTCCGGCGGCACACACCTCCCGGATATAACGCTCGTCTCGCCGGTCGCGCACGAGGACGAGATCATCGGCTACGCCGTCACGCGGGCGCATCATTCGGACGTTGGCGGCATGAGTCCCGGCTCGATGCCGTCGAACTCGACCGAAATCTTTCAGGAGGGGATCATCATCCCGCCGGTGCGACTCGTGCGCGGCGGCGAGTACGTCTCGGACGTCCTGGACCTTCTACTCGCCAACGTCCGAACCCCAGCCCTCCGAAGAGGCGACCTGCGAGCCCAAATAGCCGCCAACAACATCGCCGAAACTCGCATCGGCGAACTAATAGATCGCCGGGGACGCGAGACCGTCCTGGCCGCCTTCGACGAAGTCATCTCCTACACCGAGAAACGTACCCGCGAAGCCATCCGCGACCTCCCCGACGGCGAATACTCTGCCGAAGACTACCTAGAAGGCGACGGCACCACCGACGAGGACATCACCGTAAAAGCAACCGTCAAGATAGACGGCGACTCCATGAGCATAGACTTCACCGGCACCAGCGAAGCAGTCCAGGGCAACGTCAACTGCCCGCTGCCCGTCACCCGCTCCGCGTGCTTCTTCGCTCTGCGAGTCCTGCTGCCAAAAGACCTCCCTGCCAACGCCGGAACCTACGCCCCTCTAACTATCGAAGCCCCCGAAGGCAGCCTCGTAAACGCCACGAGCCCCTCCGCCGTGGTCGCCGGAAACGTGGAGACCAGCAACCGCATAGCGGACACCGTGCTGACAGCCCTAGCCAACTTCGCCCCCGAGGAGATCCCCGCCCAGGGCCAGGGCACCATGAACAACACCATAATCGGCGGCTCGGGCGGCGAGTCCGGCGGCTGGACCTACTACGAGACCATCGGCGGCGGCCAGGGCGCGAGTGCTCGCGGTCCCGGACCCTCCGGCGTACACGTCGGGATGAGCAACACGCTCAATACACCCGTCGAAGCCTTCGAGATGGAGTACCCAATGCGCGTTGAACGCTACGAGTTGTTGTACGGCTCTGGCGGCGAAGGCGAGCATCGAGGCGGCGATGGCATCGTTCGCTCCGTGCGTGTGCTTCAGCCCGCCAGCCTCTCCCTCCTCACCGACCGCCGCCGTCACCCCCCGCAAGGCATAGCAGATGGAGAACCCGGCAAAATAGGGCGCAACCTGCTCAACAACCAAGATCTGCCGCCGAAAGTAAGCCGGAGCCTCGCGGAAGGCGATGTCATCACGGTCGAGACGCCGGGCGGCGGTGGGTACGGGACCGAGTCCTAGTACGCTCGCACGGGCGCGTGGGCTGTTAATCTCTTCTTGTAGAATCCATAATTTACGAGAGGAGTTCGAGGTGGCTGGGATGGTCGAGGAGATTTTCGTAACGGCGCAAGGCAGCGCGGCGATGGAACGGGTGGACGAAATAGAGACCGTCGAAGGCGGTGGGATCGAGGGTGATCGGTACTGCGAGGGTACAGGATTTTGGACGCAGTACGGGGATGTCTGCCAGATCACCTTCATATCTGCCGAAGACCTGGACTTTATCGAGAACGAACTCGACATACGGATTAAGGATGGCGAACACCGCCGCAACGTCGTGGTTCGGGATGTGGATCTCATAGGTCTGCGCGGTAAACGCTTCCGGGTCGGCGAAACCCTGCTCGAATACGACCGCTCCCGGCCACCCTGCAAGCACGTTCAGGATCTAACCGAACCCGGCATGACACGCGCCCTCAAAAACCGGGGCGGCATCTGCGCCCGTGTGGTCTCCGCCGGAAAGATCCGGGCCGGAGACACCCTGGAGGTGGAATAGAGGTTCGGTTCGAATCCCTATTCCGGCGGCACGGGAAGAGGCTCGTCCTCAGCGGCGAGAGCCAGCACGACCAACGCGCTCGTCCAGGCTAACGGCGCGGCGGCTTGCGGCTCTCCTTCTCCGTCGATCTTCTCGGGCAGCGAGCCTAACTCCGTTCGGTGAGCCACAAGCCAATCCAGCCAGCGGTGGGCCTCCTCCTCGTCTCCCGCCGCAGCCGCCGAGAGCGCGAAGAACGCGGTCTCTGGTGTCCAGGCAACCTCCGGGTCTTGCGACCAGTCTTCTCCCGGCACTACGCCACCGTTGGGTATCGTCAGCCGTCGGGCTGCGTCGTCGATGGCGGCTAGCACTTCGGGATCTTCAGAGGAGAACGGTGGCGCAAGGAAGTTTACGGCGGCATCCGCTCCGCTGTTGGCGCGTGTGGTGCGCGGATAGCCGTATGGTGCGAAACGCCGATCGATAGCACCGTCCAGACGACGGGCGGATCTAGCATAGCTACGACTTTGCGACTTGTGGCCGATCTCGTCGGCGAGATCGGCGGCGGAGCGTAGGCCGGTTCTCAAGGGCGCGGCGGTGCCGAGGTTTGGTCGCCCCGTCCGAATCTCCCAGTAATCCGCACCGCCCGGCGGCAAGCCATCGGCGTTTAGGGAACGGGCCGCCTTGTCCGCAGCGGATGTTATGGCGGGCCACAGTTTCGTTGTGCGAGCATCGGCCCGGTCGGTTTCGGGGTCGGTAACGTGGACGTACCACGCCGCCCAGAGAAACCAGCCTGTCGCATCTAGTTGGTCGGGGCGTCCGTCCGAGACTGGCTCGCCGGAGCGATGATAACGAGCCTCCCATCCTCCATCTTCCTCCTGGATCGAGGCCAGAAAGCGGAGAATCTCTTGAGCCTCTTCGTGGTGGTCGGTGGCGGCGAAAGCTACGGCGGCGAAGCTCGCATCCCGCGGCCAGACATACCGCCAGCGCGATGTAGGACCGGCGAGCGTGGCACCATCCTCGCCAGTCAGCAACCGGAGGTCAAGGAGTGCGCGTTCGGCGAGGGCGCGATGGGATTCCTCTTCGCCGGGAATAGTTCCGCCCGAGAGCCAATCACGGGAATCGGCCACGGCGGCTCGTGCTCCAGGGTCGCCAGGACTAACCGTTTTTGGGACGGTCTCGCCCGTCGGCAGGTAGCGCAGTTCTCCATTACGGAGCTTGAGCACATTAGTTCCCGGAATATAAGACGCACCACGGGCTTCTTTGGGTGCGACAGTGGCTATCGAGTCGGAGCCGTCACCGAGAAGGCCGGATGCCTGTAGAGGCAACGGTTTCGGATACCGTTTCGCGGTATTTTCAGAGGAACAAGCGGTCGTGAAGAACAGCGGAATCAGGGCTAACATAAAGGCTGCGGTGTAGCGTGCGTGCCGTTCCATCAGACGATGCGTTCCTCCTCTACCTAGTAGCGTCGCTATCCTAGCTTGGTTCGAGGAGTCTACGGTCTAAGAGATCGCTTGTTCCAGGATAATGCGGTCTCGCAAGAGCATCTGGCGACCAATCAGGATGGCTATTAGAGAGAGAAGAGCGAAGACTCCGCAGAGCATCCAAGCCATCGAGTACGAGCTCGTCTGGACTACAAGACCGAAGATCAAAGGTCCCAGAGCCGCACCTGCGGACGCCCCCGTCTGCGTAACGCCCGTCGCAGCAGCAGGCGCTCCGGGATTGCTCTTTACCACGGCAAAATTAAATAGCCCCGGCCATCCCCATCCCGCACCGAACGCCAGCAGCACCCCGACTACCAACAGGGCTTCCACACCCGAGGCCAGCATCCCGAAACCCACGACGCCCAGAGCGAGCATCCCGGCGACTATTCGCAACCTGCCACTGCTCATGCTGTCGGCGAGGTTTCCGAAGAAGATGCGGACCACGATGCTAAAGCCGCTTCCCGCCGCGAGCAGCAAGCCCGCCGTTCCGACTTCGAGGCCCGAGTTCACGGACGATTCGACGACGAAGGCTCCTAATGGAGTGGCGGCGGTCGAGCCCAGGCCGATGCCGAGTGCCAGTACGATCAGGGACCACGGGCGAGAGTCGCCGGAGCGAGCACGCTTTACGGAGACACCGCCGATCTCCTCCTTCGGCACGATCACGGCGACGCAGAGTGCTAAAACAGCGGCACCAACGAACGCCCATCGCCAGCCGACGGTCACGGCAATCAAGGGAACGGACAACCCCGCGAACATCGTCGCAGTTGGGATGGATGCTTGCTTGATACCGAACGATAGCCCCTGCCGTCCCGGCGGAACCTCCCGCGCCAGGGAGAGATTCGCCGCCGGATGAGCCGTAGCATTGGCGAGGCCACCGAGGATCAGACACACAACCAGACCCGTCCACGAACGAGCTAGAACCGCTATGCCGAGCAGCGACATCGCGCTCGTGGTGACGGCCAGCCGCATACCGTTGTGAGAGCCGATCCTCTCGACCACCCGACCCATCACCACTGAAGCCAACGACGCGAAAGCAAAGAATGCCGCAACCGCCAGTCCCAACGAGGCTTCGCTAAAACGAAGCTCCCCTCGAACCTGAACGGAGAGACCCCCGATCAGAAACGCAGGCATAACCCCCGCCGTAGCAACGGCCACCGCCAGTAAAATCGGTCGAAAATTCAACCTCGCGTCTTGCGTCATCGGACGGACTTACGGGCGCACGTTGTTGGGAAATCCTCGTTCACTGACCGATATTATCACGAGGTAATTTCAGCCCTACGTACCCTCCAAAAGACCCCGCAGATACGCCACATCGCTCTCGGAAAGATCCCGTTTTATGCCGTAAGGCTCATTAACGGTATCCGCCACGACCGTTACCCCCGAGAACACATCTTCGCTCCCGTCCTCGTAAGTGATAAGTACATCCAATATAGCAGCGTCTCCGCCAGCGGTCGCATCAACCGTCTCGACGGACGCGATAGGAGGCTTCGGGTTCTGGGCGACCCGTAAACTCTGTGCCGTAGCCCATTCTTCTTCGGTAAATTGGTCCTGGGCAGCGATAGTCAGGTACGAATACGTCTTCGACCAATCCTCGTCGCTTACAGCTTGATAGTAATCCTCTATAAACGTCGCGGGGTCTTCGCTCGACTTTTCCGTCTCCTCCGTCACCGTCTCTTCTGTTTCTCCGGGGGAGACTTCGTTCGGTACTTTGACCATCGACATCAGGATCTGCCGGGCGTTGTCGGAGTCGGATTCGTCGCCGTAGATCTCCAAAAAGTAGCCAGAGCCGTCCTTCTCGAAACGGCCTTCCCACTGAGACGGCGTGTTAGTCGTGCCGATGGGCGTAAGGTAGCGGAGCGTAGCCACTGTGCCGTCCGGCAGTTCGACCTCCTCGACGTTGGATTCCTCGAAGCCCTTCGGCACATTCTCGGGCATACCAGCGGGGACCGGAGCGGAGGCTAGCGTCCCGCGCATCGCGGCTCTCGGAGGCTCCGCGAAAGTGTCATCCAGAGTCATGTCAGCGAACACAATGCCGTACTCCGGGTAGATCATGGCCTCTTCCGTAGGTCGCACGCCCCAGATCGCAGGGTTCCCGAGATCCTCGGGCAAAACCGCGGGCAGCATGATGGTATCCGCCGTTATGGCTCGGAGATCCGGCAAAAGACCGTCAAAGGCCGCATCCGGCGCAGCGTCCGCCGAAACTACCTCTAACGCACGCTCCGGCTCTGTCGTCTCCTCCAAAATCTCCTCGGTAGTCTCTTCTTCGAGAGCTTTTTCGTCCTGCACCGTAGTTTCTTCGTTCTTACTGGTGGGTTCTCCTGTGGTTTCCGGGCGGGACGTACTTTCCGCAACTGAGTCCTTAGTGGGTTCCTTAGTGAGCTTGGGCTCCGACGACTGGCTCTTTTTCTCGCCCGAAGGCTTGTCCTCGGAGGCTTCGGAGCACGACACTAAAAACACACCGGCGAAAGTCAATACAACCGCCAACGCAGAGTACCGAAAACATCGAAAGGTAATTCTCGCTCCCAGAATGCCTCTAGACATACTTCGCTCCTTCTCCCACCTTTACGCAGTTTGGAGTATAGCGGCAAAGATTCCGAACATCACAATCAGCTAAAGTGCGGGGTCCCCGCTGTCGTCTTCCACTACTGGATTCACCAGCGGCTCGAAGTTGCAGGTGACACTTTGGATGCGACACTCCAGGACATCACCCGGTTGTAGCGGGACCGCGCCCGGCGTTCCGGTGGAGATGATGTCTCCTGGAAGGAGCGTCATTACTCTGGAATGGAATGCGACGAGTTTTTCGGGAGAGAAGATCATGCCGGATACCTTGTCAGATCTACGGACTTCGCCGTTCAGAACGGTCGACACTTCGAGATCCGCCACCCTGTCTACCTCGTCCGGCGTGATGAGGTGCGGCCCGAAACTGAAGAATGTGTCGAAGCTCTTTGACCGGGTGAGGTAGCGTGGGTTTCGCATCAGGATGTCTTCGGCGGTCATGTCCAACACACACACGAAACCGGCGATCACGCTCCAAGCCTCTTCCTCGGAGATATTCTTCGCTTCCCGTCCGATCACCACGCCAAGCTCCGCCTCTCCCGTCACCCGGTTCGACTGCTGTGGGAGCCTTATGTTCCCTCTCGGCCCAATGATAGTCGTCGTGGGCTTCATGAAACTAGCGGGTTCTTCGACGGGAGCGTCTGCTGAAAGATCCTCGGCGTGTCGCGCATAGTTCAAGCCGATTCCCCAGAGCTTCGAGGGGTCTCTGTACGGCGGGGCATATTCGATTTCCTCCAGCGGGACAACTCCATCCGGGACGCCTTCGAGATGTTCGACGGTGTTTCTCAACTCCTCCATTCGACCGCTCCGTATGAAGGCTCCGAGTCGTGGCGAGAATTCGTGCGGGAACGCGTCGAGCGGCAAGGCGCCGTCCGCAAGAATTACGGCGGCTACTTCGGATTCTTTATGCTGGATCGTGGCTAATCTCATCGAACGGTCTCCGTTGTTGGTTTGTACAGGGGCTCATTATGCCGAAATTGGTTGCCCCCGATGCTCGGCTATGTGAGAATCCTTTTGATGAGAGTCAGGAGGTTACGGAAATTCCTCGACAAAATGGAGATCCAGTAGATCGAGATGTTGCGTTGTTCGGCGTGAAGTACGAGGCGGCTATCGTTGGTGGCTTGCACGGCGAGGCTTTGGGCCAGATCGAATCTCAAATCTCCGCTGAACTCGGCGAGGACTGGAGATCCAACACACACGTAGTCCACGGACGCAACGCCGTCCGCCAGGAACACGGGCTCCCAAAACTTGGCGAAACTTCTGTCCCCCAAGCTCGCCAGGCAGCTCCGAAGCGTCCGCTGTGGCGGAAACTGTTGGGTGGTCGAGGGTGATGCTCTACCGAGACTTCGCCACTACAGAGCAACTAGACTCCCAGTACGACCTGACAAGAACAGTGCCGGACGTGGAATTTTATGCTCGATTCTACGCGGAAGAGAGTGAGAAACTGCGCGGTGAGATCGACCATCGCCTGGACGTTCCTTTCGGGCCGACATTAGCGGAGCACGTGGATGTTTATCCGGCGGGCGAAGGTGCTCCGGTGCTGGTGTACGTGCATGGTGGGTATTGGCGTTCGCGGACGGCTCGGGAGTTCGGTTTCGTGGCGCGGGGGCCGCACGAGCGCGGGGCGGCGGTCGTGGCTACGAACTACGCGCTTTGTCCGGCAGTCACGATAGATGAGATCGTTCGCCAGATCCGTGCGGTCGTCGCTTGGACTTACAAGAATGCCACGAGTTTTGGTGGCGACCCGGAACGTATGTACGTCGCCGGTCATTCCGCCGGAGCGCATCTCGCGATGATGCTGCTATCGACGGATTGGGCCGGAGAATACGGTCTTCCAGCAGATATTATCAAGGGGGTTACGTCGATCAGCGGAATCTACGATCTTGCGCCGTTGCCTTATACGTTTCTTCAACCGCAGTTGCAGTTGGGGTGGGATCAAGTCATGCGAAATAGTCCCATCAACCACATCCCACAGGCGGCACCGTCGCTCTTGATCTCCTACGGCTCAAAGGAACCAGCCGAATTTGCCCGCCAATCCGAAGACTACCTAGCAGCCTGGATAGCCCAGGGTCTCGACGGAAAACTTCTCGTACTCCCCGGCAAGAACCACTACGACGTAATCGACGGTTTCCTGAACGCCCAAAGCCCACTGTGCGCGTCCGTTCTGGAACGAATGGGTCTAGAATAAGGCGGTTAGCGACACCGTTCGGAGGATAGCGATGACGATAGAGATGACGGGCGGTGAGATCGTGCGGGAGCGCGGCACGGTCGTGACGTTCCGCCAGAAGTGTGAGAAATGCGGCTTCGTCTTCGACTGGAACAAAACGACCATCGTCCCAGCCTTCGGCGCCCGCAACGTCCGAGCTTTCACCTGCCCGGAATGCGGAAACCTCCAAGAAGTCGAAGCCCGCCACTCCCGCGACGATCCACCATCCTAGACCGGAGGATATATCCCACGGGATAATCCGCAGCGGCGAAAATTGGCCCGCCGCACATAGCGGTCCCTCGTAACGAAGCGTATGGTTTCCTGGTATCTTTCATGTCGGTTAAATCAGGTCCTCCATCCACGAAGGAACGGTGCCTTGCAACAACTACAAGACCCCAACTCGTTGATACAAGCATATTATTCTAGTCTGGAGCCATTTTGGCACCCGGTGCTGCGCTCGGATGAGTTGGGTTCCGGACCGGTCGGCGTCGAGCTTCTGGGACGGGCATTGGTTTTGGCGCGACTGGATGGCGAGCCTGTGGCTTTCAATGATGTTTGTCGGCATCTCGGGGCGGCGCTGTCGCTGGGTGAAGTGGTGGATGGTTGCAAGTTGCGGTGTCCGTATCATGGGTGGACTTACGACTCGTCCGGGCGATGCGTGGATATTCCGGCCCGGCGCGGCTCGCCGATTCCACGGGAGGCTCGGGTTGCCTCTTATCCGGTGCGCGAGATGTATGGGCTGGTGTGGGTTTGTTTGGACGAGGCCGCGGAGCATGAAGTTCCGGCGTTTCCGGAGTTCGAGGCTGTCGAGTTTCACAAAGGACCATCGAGGACTTATGGGCCGTGGCGGGCTAGTGCGCCGCGCATTGTGATGGCCGCGCTGGATGATACGCATTTTCCGTGGGTTCATCCGGGGATATTAGGGGATCAAGCGCATCCAGAGGCTCCGGATCACGAGGTCTATCGCGAAGGCGAGTATCTAGTCTCGACCTACGATATGCTCCAACCAGCCAACGATACCGTGAGCACGAACGGCGGCGCGGATGCGATGGAGAAGGTGACGTACACAAACTACGTTACGGCGACGAGCATCCGGCTCGTCAAGGAGAGCGCGGCTGGGACGTACGTTGTTTGGCAGGTAGCCTCTCCTATCGCGCACGATAACTCCCTCATCTTCTCGCGCATGGCTCGCACGTTCGACCGCGATCCGGACCACGACCCGGAATACGAGGATTTGCAGGACACGATACTCGAGCAGGATCGCCCGATCGTGGAGAGTCAGCGTCCGTGGTTGCTTCCACCGTTGAGTTCCCGCATGATGCTCTATGTGCGACCCGCGGATCTACCCCTAGTAGCGTTTCAAAAATGGCTCGAAGAGCTATCCATACCCCAGGAGGTCTAGATGACGAACACCACCACCCGCCGACAGTTCATCAAGGGAGCGGGCCTCACCGTAGGCGCTCTCGGCGCGAGCGGGCTCCTCGCCGCGTGCAGCAGCGGTGGCGGTGGCTCCGGCGGTGGCTCAGGCAATGGTGGGTCCGGCGGCGACAAGCTAAAAGCCGCCTGGGTGTACATCGGTCCTACGGGAGACGCGGGTTGGACTACGCGCCATGACGAAGGTCGCAAATTCGTGGAAGAGAAGCTCGGCGACAAGGTCGAGACCACGTTTGTGGAGAGCGTGCCAGAGGGGACCACGGCCCAGAAGACGTTCGAGGATCTCGCGCGGAAGGGCAACCAGCTTATCTTCGGCACCAGCTTCGGATACATGGACCCGATGCTAGCCGCCGCCAAAAAGTATCCGGATACCGTCTACATGCACGCCACCGGCTTCAAGACCGCCAAAAACCTCGGCACCTACGCCGGAGCCGCCGAACAAGCAGCATATCTAGCCGGAATCGCGGCGGGCAAAGCCGCCGATAACGGTAAAATCGGCTACCTAGCACCATTCCCCATCCCGGAGGTCATCCGGGGTCTCAACGCCCTAATGCTCGGCGCCCGCTCCGTAAACCCGGAGGCCACCATGCAGATCGTTTGGACGTCGACGTGGTTTGACCCGGATAAGGAGAAGCAAGCCGCGCAGGGCTTGGCGGATTCGGGGGTTGATGTGATCGGGATGCAACAAGACAGCCCGGCATCGGGCGAAGTCGCCCAGAACGCGGGTCTGAAATGGGCCGGTCACAACGACAACATGGAACGCTTCGCCCCCGAAGCCTGGCTTACCGGCCCGCTCTGGAACTGGGGTCCGTTCTACGCCAAGACGGCCCAGGAAGTCATCGACGGGAAGTGGAAGAACGACCAGTACTACGGCACGATGGCCGACGGGATGGTCAAGCTCGCCCCGTACGGCGAGTCCGTTAAAGACGACACCCGAAAGCTCATCGACGAGAAAAAGCAAGCCACCATCGACGGTGATTTCAACGCTTTCGCCGGTCCTGTAAAGGATCAGGACGGCAAGGTCCGCGTCCCCGAGGGCAAAGAAGCTTCGCTGGAGGATCTCTTCTCCATGGATTACCTCGTCGAGGGCGTCAAGGGCAAGATCCCGAAAGGCTAAAGCATCGTGCAGGAAGGTGTCCCGCAAGACACAAAAGCCACTCCCGCAGTCGAAGCGAGAGGCGTGACCAAAGCATTCCCCGGTGTAATAGCCAACGCCGACGTGGACCTAACCGTTCAACGAGGCGAAGTCCACGCCATCCTCGGGGAGAACGGCGCGGGCAAGAGCACCCTGGCCTCCATGCTCGCTGGCCTGTATCGACCGGATGGCGGCGAGCTGCTAGTCGGCGGCGAGACGGCGAGCTTCGGCAGTCCTCGGGACGCGCTCGCTCGTGGTATCGGGATGGTCTATCAGCACTTCCGGCTCGTCGAGAGGTTCACGGTCGCCGAGAACATCATCCTCGGAGATCCACGACAGCCAATGCTCCTCTCCACCCGCCGCGCCGAAGAGACCGTCTCAGAGTTGGGAAAGAAGTACCGGCTACCTGTAAATCCCCGGTCGACGGTCGAGGATCTCTCCGTCGGAGAGCAACAGCGGGTGGAGATCGTCAAGATGCTCTACCGGGGCGCGAACGTGCTGATCCTGGACGAACCAACCGCCGTCCTCACCCCTCAAGAATCCGATAGCCTCTTCGAGACCGTCCGGGCGATGGCCGCCGAAGGCAAGTCCGTGATCTTCATTAGCCACAAACTAGGCGAAGTCCTGGCCGTCTCCGACCGCGTCACCGTGATGCGCGACGGACACGTCGTCGCCCGCGCCGAAACCGCTGACTCCGACAGCCGCTCCCTCGCCCGTGCAATGGTCGGTCGGGACGTGGACTTATCCGTACAGCGAGCCGAAAACCCTCCCGGAGAACCACTCCTGGAGATAGAAGACCTGACCACGACCGCAGTCGGCGACGCGGCCCCTCTTACCGGCGTAAACCTCACCGTGCGAGCGGGCGAAGTAGTCGGGGTGGCCGGAGTCTCCGGAAACGGCCAACGCTCCCTCGCCGAACTAGCCGCCGGTATGCGGCGCCCGTCTTCGGGCCGGGTCTTGGTGCGCGGCGTGGAAACCACGGGCAAGGGTCCCACGGCAGCGCGTCGAGCTGGTCTAGCGTATGTGCCGGAGGATAGATTGGGGACCGGATTAGCACCCTCGCTCTCGATCTCTGAGAACCTGATCCTGACGCGCCCGAGACCGTTCTTTCTCAAGCGAAAAGAGATGGAAGATACCGCTCACAAGGCGATAGAACAGTTCGAGATACGAACCCCCGGCCCCCACGCCGCGACCCGCGAGCTCTCCGGCGGCAACGCCCAGAAAGCACTCCTGGCCCGCGAGCTCTCCGACGACGCGGAGGTAATAATCGTGGCCTCCCCCACTCGCGGCCTAGATGTGGGAGCGACGCAGGCCGTGCGCGAGATACTGAATGAGCGTCGTCGTGCGGGATGCGCGGTACTCTTAATCTCCGAAGACCTGGACGAAGTACGTTCCCTGGCCGACCGAATCCTGGTGCTGTACGAAGGCCGCATAGTCCACGAAACCTCCGGCGAGAACGCCAACGTCGAAGACCTCGGCCTCGCGATGGCGGGAGCATTCGGTTGAGCCTGCGACTCGAACGCCGCCTGGAGAAGCCCCGCATCGGGCATCGCGTAGTGGTGACGGCTCTCTCCATACTAGCGGCGTTGGTGCTCGGTGCGATCTTCCTCGCGCTCACCGGGGATTCGCCGGTCGTGGTGTATCGGGAGATGTTCCGGGCAGCGTTTCTGTCGTGGTTTGGGATCACGGACACTCTGGCGGTCGCTATACCCTTGATCCTGACAGGTCTCGCCGCAGCCGTCGCATTTCGGATGCAACTCTACAATATCGGGGCGGAAGGCCAGTTGTACGTCGGGGCGATAATGGCCTCCTGGGCGGCTCTCGCTCTCGCGCCGGGGATGCCGAACGCGCTGGCGATCCCGGTCGTCTTTCTTTTCGGGGCCATTGGAGGGGCGCTGTGGATACTGCCGCCCGCACTCGCGAAAGCGTGGTTGGGAACCTCGGAGATCATCACGACGCTCTTGTTGAACTTCGTGGCGTTGTTCCTTATGCGGTATCTAATCTTCGGCTCCGCCTCTTTCTGGCGCGATTCAACCACGACAAACTTCCCCCAAGGCAAGCCGTTCCCGGAGGAAGCATTCTTGCCGATCATCACTTCAACCAGAATTCATCTCGGGCTCGCTGTCGCGCTGGTGGCGGTAGTGCTTCTGTGGATACTTTTCACTCGGACCCGCT
Source organism: Rubrobacteraceae bacterium (assembly GCA_041747155.1). Taxonomy (GTDB): domain Bacteria; phylum Actinomycetota; class Rubrobacteria; order Rubrobacterales; family Rubrobacteraceae; genus JACDDK01. Next base: position 10,853 of record JBGTFQ010000083.1, on the reverse strand, counting down.
TCGGCTTTGACGTGCGGGTCGTCGGCGACTCACCGGGGGCGGCCCTGTACGCGGGAATTCCGATAAGACGCACCATCGTTACTATCCTGCTACTTTCCGGCGGATTGGCGGGGCTCGCGGGGGCGGGTGAGGTAGCCGGTATCGCGCACGCGCTGGACCCGGCGGGGCTCTCGGTAAACTTCGGGTACACCGGGATCATCGTGGCGGCGCTGGCCCGGTCGAACCCGTTCGGCGTGGTGGTGGTCGCGATTCTTTTAGGTGGATTGCAGAACGCGGGATCGGCCCTCCAGAGCATACCGGGTGGCGGCGGGGTGCCTACCGAAGTCTCGTTTATGTTGCAGGGTGCGATCCTGCTCTGCGCCCTGGCCGGTGAGCTATTTGTCCGCTACCGCCTGACATCCCGCCGCCCAGCCGCAAGTGTCGGAGCCCAAGCATGAACGACGCGGTCTGGGTGCTCACGATAGCCGCCGCGGTCTCAGCCGGTACACCACTGGTCTTCGCCGCAACCGGTGAGATCCTGGCCGAACGTTCCGGCGTGCTCAACCTCGGGGTCGAGGGGATGATGCTACTCGGGGCGGTCACCGCTTTTCTGGCGGCCGCGGCTTCGGGCAGCCCGGTCGTCGGGCTCGTTGCCGGTACGCTCGCGGGGGGCGGATTGGCCGCCGTTCATGCCTTTCTAAGCGTCACGATGCGGGCAAATCAAATAGTGAGTGGGCTCGCGCTGGTTATCTTTGGGACCGGGCTCGCTACGTTCCTCGGCAATCCCATCGAGGGCGATCCTCTGGGTCCGGGTGTTTCGAATTGGCGGATTCCGCTGCTGGCCGACATTCCAATAGTGGGACGAATTCTCTTTGACCAGGACCCGCTGGTCTATGTTAGCTGGGTCGTGGTTGGATTGGCGGCTTTCTATCTGATGCGCACCCGAACGGGCCTTGCTCTGCGGGCTTGCGGGGAGTCGCCGGAGACGGCGGACGCGATGGGGCTCAGCGTTGCGCGGTTGCGTTATGCGCACGTTATAGTGGGTGGCTTGCTCGCCGGTGCGGGTGGGGCTTATCAGATACTGGCGCGGGTTCCGTCGTGGAACGGCGCGGGGACTACGGCGGGGATTGGCTGGATCGCACTGGCCCTCGTGGTCTTCGCCGCGTGGCGTCCGTGGCGGGCTCTTCTCGGCGCGTACCTTTTCGGTGTGGCGCTGGCCGCGAACTTCGCACTTCAGGCCGCTGGCGTGGATGTCATACCGGCGGAGTTTCTCTCGATGCTGCCGTATTTGCTGACTATTCTGGTCCTGATCGCGCTTTCAGCCTCCAGCGCCCGTAAACGTCTTGGAGCCCCCGCCGCCCTCGGCGTACCCTACGCCCGCGAGGAACGCTAATGGACCGACGCCCGAGAACAGCACCGCCGCGAACACACGCTCTTGAACTAGCTGACTAGCTGACAAGCTGGATTTAGGCGGTTCGTTGCTCTACGAGTTCGCCCTGTACGATCAGTCGCTCGGAGTAGTCTGGAAGGGTGCAAGCCTGGAGACTGACGATGTTTTTCCCAGCGACTGGTTTGGTAACGGAGACTTTGGTCGGAGGCACAGTCATTTTGTTGAACACCTTATAGATGTACTTGCGTCCTTCGGTATCTTTGAGGACGACTCTGTCACCTTTGCGGAGCTTGTCGAGGTCGTAGAAGACCAGGAAGCTGCCGGTTCTTGGATAGCCTAGCCGGTGTCCGGCGATGTAGACGTTCGCCTCGGGTTCCCAGGGATTTCCGGTGCCTTTTACGTGGATGGCTCCCGCGTCGAGCTTGCGGTTGTTGTCCGCTGCGGCGGTGTATATGGGGATGGATTTCACACGCTTCATCTTCGGTACGGTGAGGCGAAGCGTCTCGTCCTTTGGTGGGGGTGGAGCGGTGATCGACCCGAGTATCCGGGCATCTACCAGTACGAGCGCGAAGGAGGCCATTATCAGGGCGATCCCCCCAAACGCGAGCAGCTTGAGCCCCGTGCGGGAACGCTTCCGATAATAGGTAGTCTTGGTCGGGCTCCTACGGACGCCACGGCTGGTACGGGTCTCGAAATCTTTCCGGCTCACGAACGTAAATAATACCGTTCCTCGGTTACAAAGCAATCCGAAGCCCGGATTTTTAGCGCGCGGCCCTAGCCCCGGCGACGAGGGTCGAGCGCGTCACGCAGTCCATCCCCGATGAAGTTGACCGCGAGCACAGAGAGCGCGATGGCGATTCCAGGGAACAGAATCGCGTGCTGACCGCTGGTGAAGACACTGTAACCGCTCTTGAAGGCGTCGGTCAGCATGGCGCCCCACTCCGGCGACGGTGCTTGCGCTCCAAGACCGAGGAATGAGAGAGCCGCGACATCCAGGATAGCGGTAGCGAGGGTGAGGGTGGCCTGCACGATTAGGGGAGCCAGGCTGTTCGGGAGGATGCCGGAGAATATGATCTGGGTGTTGCCCGCGCCGATGGCTCGTTCGGCTTCGATGTAGTCGCGTTCGCGAACAGAGATGACCACTGAGCGGACAACCCGCGCTATCTGGGGGATGAATACGATCCCGATCGCGAGCATCGCGTTAGTAAGGCTGGGACCGAGGATCGTCACGATCACGATAGCCAACAAGATGCTCGGGAAGGCGAGGATTACATCCATTATTCGCATCAGAATAGCGTCGGTCCAGCGCCCGAAGTATCCGGCGGTAACTCCAACGATGGTACCTACGGTTGTGGCTATACCAACAGCGGCGAGACCCGCCGTCAAGGAGATTCTGGCACCGTAGATCACCCGCGACAGGATGTCGCGCCCTATCTCATCTTGCCCCAGCAGATGCTGACTGCTGGGTGGCGCGAACTTGTTTACTATGTCTTGCTCCAGCGGATCATAGGGTGCTAGCAGCGGCGCGAAGATCGCCATGATTATGAAGCCCGTCAATACCACGGCCCCAAAGACTGCCAGCCGATTGCCCAGAAAAGCCCGCTGAAAGTCCTCGCGGCGACTCCGCGCCTGGACTTCACCCGTCGTGACGGTAACGCCCGCGCTCGCCTCGGCCATCCTAGTACCTCACCCTCGGATCTAGAACCGCGTACAACAGATCGACCAGCAAGTTGACTAGCATAAACAGCAGAGCGCCGTAGAGAACTACGCCCTGAATCATGGCATAGTCGCGGCGGTTGATTGATTCGTATGCGATCTGCCCAACTCCCGGCCATGCGAAAATCGTCTCAGTAATAACCGCCCCGCCCATCAAAAGCCCAACCTGCAACCCAATAACCGTCACTGTCGGCAGCATGGCGTTACGGAGCGCGTGCTTGAAGACTACCCGCCACGGGACGACGCCCTTCGCCCGTGCTGTCCTTACGTAGTCCTCGTTCATGACCTCCAACATGCTGCTGCGCGTCATCCGGGTGATGACCGCCATCGGGATCGTTCCGAGGGCAACAGCCGGTAGAACCAGATGCATAAAACCGTCCCAGAACCCAGCGAAGTTGAGCGTGAGTAGAGAATCAACCAGCACCAAGCCGGTGATCGCGGAGATTGAGGTGTTAGTGCCTAATCGCCCGGTTACGGGGAAGAGTTGCAGGTTGACGGCAAAGACGACTATCAGGATCATCGCCAACCAGAAGATCGGCATGCTTATCCCCGTGAGGGCGATGAAAGAGGTGATCTTATCCAGCCACGAATACTGCTTGACCGCGGCCACCACCCCGACCGGCACCCCAACGATGACCGCTATGAGCATGGCGGTGAGCGTCAACTCGACCGTCGCCGGGAGCCGCGCCGCTAACTCTCCAGTCACCGTCCGCCCCGTGGTGATTGACTCCCCGAGATCCCCGGTAACCGCATCCCCCAGAAAGAGTCCGTACTGCACGACCGGATGCTTGTCCAATCCCATGTTAGCCCGGAGGTTGGCGACTTGCTCCTGAGTAGCATTCTGGCCCAGGAGTATCTGAGCCGGGTCGCCCGGTATTGCACGCACCATAAAGAAGACGAGGATGGAGACTCCCAAAAGGACCGGGATGATCTGCAGGATCCTACGTCCAACAAATTGCGCCAGAGCCGTTACCTCCTACTAAGAATCGGGGAGCAGCTCGTACCGCCCCCCGAACTACCTTCTGGCTATGCTCACCCGTCTATGGCGACTGTGTTGAAAGCCTCGCCGCCCGTCGCGCCCGGCAGGAAGCCCTCGACCTCTTTCTTGAGGCCGACCGGCACCTTAGCGTAAGCGATGGGCGCCCACGGCGCATCCTCCACCAGCTTCTTCTGCGCCTCGTAGTAGATGTCTCGGCGCTCGTTGCCGTCGATGGTCTTCTGTCCCTTGTTGAGGATGTCGTCGATCTCCTTATTCTTGTAGTACGCGACGTTCAACGCATCAGTCTTCGTCGCCGTCGTGCTCGACAGCAAGACGTTGAGGAAGTTGTCCGGGTCGCCGTTGTCTCCAGTCCACCCGAGCAGGCACATCGGATGCTCGCCTCGTCCGGTCTTGTCCAGGTACGTACCCCACTCGAAGGTCTTGAGCTTGACCGTTATTCCGGCTTCTTTGAGGTCGTTTTGCATTACCTGGGCTATGCCCTTGCCGTCGGGCATGTAGGGACGCGGGATCGGCATGTACCAAAGCTCGGTCTCCAGGTTCTCCTGTCCGGCTTCTTTCAAAAGTTGCTTGGCCTTCTCGGGATCGTGGCCGTAGGGTTTTATGGACTCGTTGAAGTACGGGACGGTTGGGGGCATGTAGTTGGATGCCACTTGCCCGGTATCTCCGAAGAAGGCTTTGGTGATCTTCTCCATGTCTATCGCGTAGTTGATGGCCTGACGCACCTTGGGATCGTCAAAGGGCTTCTTCTGCGTGTTCATCGCCAGGTACCCGACCGTCAGCGGCGGACGATACTGCACCTTGAGAGCGTCCCCGTCCTCGATAGCCGGGATGTCCTCCGGCGTGAGACCGTCCGCCGCAGTCAGGTCACCGCCGTTTAGGGCTGCGATGCGCGAGGTGTTATCCGGGATGGACTTGAACACGATCTTGTCCACGTTCGGACCGCCGCCGCCTTCCTCGATCGGCACGTCTGCGCCCCACCAATCCTTGAACGCTTCGAGCCGCACCTCCGAGCCTTTCTTCCACTCCACGAACTTGAAGGCTCCCGTACCGCCAAGGGGCTTCTGCCAGAAACCCTCGACATCCTTTTCGAGAGCCTTCGGCGAGACGATGGTGAAGTTCTGCATGGCGAGGTTCTTCAAGAACGGACCCTGGGGCTCGTCCAGCGTGATCTTGACGGTCATATCGTCCACTGCTTCGACGTTCTTTATGATGCTCTCATCGTCGAAACCACCAAACTGCGCCTGATAGTAAGAGAAGTCTCCGCCCTGACTACCGCCACCCTTGTGCAACGGGTTATCCGTGAACCGCCACCGCTCGAAGTTGGTAACTACCGCATCGGCGTTCAGCGTTTCGCCGTCGTGAAACTTCACGCCCTCGCGCAGCTTGAACGTATAAACCTTTCCGTCTTCTTCCGGTTCGGGTACTTCCGTCGCGAGTGCGGGCACTACGTCCGTGGTCTCCGGCTCGAAAGCCACCAGGCCGTCAAACATCTGCCGGATCACCTTAGACGATTCAGTATCCGTGGAGTGTGGTGGATCCAGCGTTATGGAGTCGGCGCCGCGACCGAAGATGAAAGTGCTGCCGCCACCGCCACCGCCACCGCCGCCATCGTTGCCGCCGGAGATTGTGCCTCCACCGCAACCAGCCACACCCAACAGAGCCGCCCCCGTCAAACCAACACCACTGATCCTCAAGAAATCGCGACGACTGATGTCTATGCTTCGAGTCTGCACCATAATGGCTCCTTCTCTAGTCGCGAAAACTTCTCCCACTATGGAGAAGAACCCACAACAAAATAATCAATATGCGCAAGTTAACACCGATTGAACGCCAAAGCTATACCAGAGCAAGTCGGCGAACAACGGAGAACTATGCGGCATTCCAAAGTTTGTACATCCGTATATAGATGATGCGTGACGGGATGGATCTGGCGAAAAATACCGACCCGACCGATGGGATCTGGAGGGGGGAAATGTCCCATCGGTCGGAGTCCGGCTGAAATGAATACTACCCCCACCTCGTTACATCTCGATTTCCGCGACGTTACGATACCGTTACTCTTTGGCAACACTTCGGTTACAGATCGCCATTTCTCTGCGGATTGCATCCAAAACTCAAGTTTTTGTCTTAAACCTAAACTTTAGATATAGAGTTAGCCTGGTAAAGCTTTTGGGGCTGTTTCTAGGCTACGGAGACCTTTATGGTGTGATGACCTGAGGCGCCGTTTGGGTGGGGTTTGGTGGTCTTGCTGGTCTGAGTCTTGCCGGTGCCGTCGGTGGCGCGGACTTTTACGGTGTAGTCGCCGGGTTTAGCGTCCCAATCGTACATATAGTGCCGCCAGGTATCTTTATCGAGCTGGGCGGCGAGGCGGGCTTCGTTCCAGGTGTCACCGTCGTCGGTCGAGACTTCTACGCGGTCGATGCCGAGGTGAGGAGCCCAGGCTACGCCGCCGATGCCGACCTTACCGGCGGAGAGGTTATCGTTGCTTTTAATGGTGTCGATCCGGGATTGGGTTTTGATCGGGCCTTCTTTGGTCCAAGTGCGTTGGATCCAATAAGCGTCAAAGTCCCAATTGGTGAGCTCTATCTCCGTGAGCCACTTGGTAGCGGAGACATAACCGTAGATCCCCGGCACGACCAGCCGAACCGGGAAACCATGCTTCTGAGGCAACTCGGAGCCGTTCAGACCAAAAGCGACCAGGGCTTCGCGTCCATCGAAGGCAAGCTTCGTCTTAAAGCCGCCAGTCCAGTCGTCCGCGCTGCGTCCCACGATCTGCTCGGAGGATTTGTTGATCTTTGCTGGGTCTACACCAGCTTCCTTGAGTACGTCAGAGAGCATCACTCCCGTCCAGCGACCGTTCGAGATCAGACCGCCACCGACCTCGTTCGAGACACACGAGAGCGTGACATCCGCTTCGCGAGTGGACATGGATTGGAGATCCTTGTACGTCAGTTCGAGCGGGTTCTGGACACCAGAGCCCTTCACTTTCAGCGACCAGCGATCTACGTCGATCTTGGGCGACGAGAGAGCCGTATCTATGAGGTAGAAATCCTTCGCGGGTGTGACTATCGGCACCATTCCGGGCGCGTCTATGGAGACGTCTTTTGGGACAGCCGGGAGCTTCTCATGCGTGACGGACTTCTTGCCGCCGCTGGTTGATTCGCCCGTGTTCTCGTTAGACGAGCCTGCGAGATCCAGAGCCTTAGGTTCGTCGGACTCGGCGCTTCCACCACCCGACAATACACGCCCGGTACCGGCGGCGGTCAAACCCACGAGTGCCGCCGCGCCGCTCAGAGCAACGAACTGCCCGCGTCCAACGGAGATGCCACCAGATGAGTGAGCTTCCCGAACCCGGACACCCTCCATCGCGGGTTCGCTGGATGTTGGAGTAGCCGCTTCCTCTGGAGGAGCGGCGGATTCTTCGGCTCGCAAACCGGAGATATTCTGCAAGAAGACCGTAACCGCCGAGCCCATCACGAGGGCTCCTACCACCGTTATGACCGTAGCCGACTGGGCCACGAATGGCTCGCTGAACGCCGCCACGAGACCTACGGCCGCCAGCAAGGCGACACACGCCGCAGCCACCAGCGGACGTATCAGGCTCAGGATCGAGAGCAAAGCCGCGACCACTAGAGCTCCGACAATGGTCGAGGCCACGAGGATGGGGATGTCCGCCTGTCCGAGCGTCTCTATGGCGCGAGTCGCGAAGCCGCCTGGAGTAAGCTCAATGATCCCCTGCGCCAACGAGACAAAGATGGACGGCACCAGGTTATAGATCCCGTGCACCAACTCAGCCAACCCAAAGGCAACCACCGCACCTGCAGCCCCCGCTATTCCCGCCCGCACTTTCTCGTTCACCACAACACTCTCCAAAGGTTCACCACTGTGTTTTTCACTTCACACATTCTACTAGCCAGCTGTTGCAAGGCTCTTACATAAAGATTACGAACCGCTGATTTAATCGGATCACCGTAGCCGGACAACGCCTTGACACGCCCATGCTTTGGGACGAAAATCCCACCACAGGCGACGACGGGAACGAGTAAGGCCGCGTCCTCAGCCCCAGCGAGCTGGAGATGGTGCGAGTCCGGCGCGGAGTGCGGCCCCAAGATCCTCCCCGAGCCGCCGGTCCAAAGCGAAGAGCCCCAGAAAAGGCTCAGGCGTTATTAGGGCTGGCCGGGTTAGCCCGTTACAGCGAGCGTCGCAGCTTCTAGCAGTAGGAGTCGTGACGGAGAGGTCCGGGGCTTCTGGCTCTGGGCAAGCGGGGTGGTACCGCGAGGGCTTCTATAAAGGCCCCCGTCCCTGCGGGTGGAGTCGAGAGACGCTCCGTCCGCCGGGGGCGGGGGCTTTGCACTTAGAGAGGCGGTCGCGGTGTTCGAGAAGGTTGACCCTAAAGTTAGTTTTCCAAAGCTCGAAGAGGACATCCTGGGGTTCTGGGAGAAGGATGGAACCTTCGAGAAGTCCGTGGAGCGGCGTTCCAAGGAGAATCCGTTCGTGTTCTACGAGGGACCACCAACGGCAAACGGTAGGCCAGGGTTCCATCACGTTCTAGCGCGGGCTTTTAAGGATTTGATCCCGCGCTATAAAACCATGCAGGGCTTCCGCGTCGAACGCAAGGGCGGCTGGGACTGCCACGGCCTTCCCGTGGAGCTTGAAGTCGAGAAGGAACTCGGTCTCTCCGGCAAGGACGATATCGAGGAGTACGGCGTCGAGGAGTTCAACAAACTCTGCCGCGGATCCGTCTACCGATACGTCGAAGAGTGGCGCGAGATGAGCGACCGCATGGGCTATTGGGTCGATATGGACCACGCTTACTGGACCCTCGACAACTCCTATATAGAGAGCGTCTGGTGGGCCTTGAAGACCCTCCACGACAAAGACCTCCTCGGCGAAGACTACAAAGTAACCGCGCATTGTCCCAGGGATCAAACCTCCCTTTCGAGCGCGGAAGTCGCGATGGGCTACAAGGATGTCATCGACCCGAGCGTGTACGTCAGGATGCCGCTCGTCAACGGCGACGCTAGTTTCTTGATCTGGACGACTACCCCCTGGACGCTTGTCTCGAATACCGCCATCGCCGCCGCCCCAAACGTCGAATACGCTACCGTGGATAAAGACGGCGAGAACCTCATCCTGGCCCGCGACCTCCTGGATAAAGTCCTCGGAGAGGGCGAATACAAGCTACTCGAAACTCACACCGGCTCCGAACTCGAAGGCATGAAGTACCGCAGGCCGTTCGAGTACGTCGAAGTGGAAGACTCGCCAAACCTGTTCACCATCGTGCTGGGCGACTACGTGACGACTACCGAGGGAACGGGGCTGGTTCATACAGCTCCCGCATATGGCGAGGACGATGCTCGCACCGGAAGACGCTACGGTCTGCCAACGATCCACCCGGTAAACCCCGACGGCGCGTTCGATGAGCGCGTCACGCGCTTCACCGGACAGTTTGTCAAAGAAGCCGACCCCGGTCTCGTGGACGAGCTTCGGGAGAGCGGTCGGCTCTTTCGAGCGGAGGACTACGAGCACGCCTATCCGCACTGCTGGCGTTGCGGCACTCCACTCCTATACTACGCCAAGAAAGCCTGGTATGCCCGGACGACCAGGGTTCTGGATCAGTTGTTGCACGAGAACGAGGAGATCAACTGGGTCCCGAGCCACGTCCGTTGGGGCCGCTTCGGGGACTGGCTAAAGAACAACGTCGACTGGGCTCTGAGCCGCGAACGCTACTGGGGCACGCCGCTCCCCATCTGGCGCTGCCCGGACGGCCACACAACCGTCGTCGGCAGCGTAGCGGAGATGGAGGAGTTGGCCTCCGGCCCGATACCCGAGGATCTCCACCGCCCTTACGTCGATGACGTAAAACTGAATTGCCGCGAGTGCGGCGAGGAGGCTCAACGGGTGCCGGAGGTTCTGGATGCCTGGTTCGACTCCGGCTCGATGCCGTATGCTCAGGAGCATTATCCGTTTGGGGATAAGGAAGATTTCGAACGGAACTTTCCGGCGGACTATATCTGTGAGGCCGTGGACCAGACCCGCGGCTGGTTCTACTCGCTGCTGGCGACTTCCACGATGCTCTTCGGCAAAAGCTCCTATAAAAACTGTCTCGTCCTCGGCCACATCCTGGACTCTGAGGGCAAGAAGATGAGCAAGTCTCGCGGCAATACCGTCGACCCGTGGGCGGTCTTCTCCAAACAGGGAGCCGACGCCCTGCGCTGGACGCTCTTCACCGCCACAAGCCCCGGCAACCCGCGCAGGTTTTCAGAAGATCAAGTCGACGAAGCTGTCCGCAAATACCTCCTGACACTCTGGAACACGTACTCCTTCTTCATCACCTACGCCCGAATCGACGGCTTCGACCCGAAACGGGACTACATCGCCCCGGAAGACCGAAGCCTCATGGACCGCTGGGCGTTGAGCGAGTTGCAACTAACGGTAGATACCGTAACCGAGCGGATGGACGCCTACGACGTGACCGCCGCCGGACGCGCCATCGGGGAGTTCGTGGACGAACTATCCAACTGGTACGTGCGACGCAGCCGCCGCCGCTTCTGGAAGGGCGACGAGGATACGGACAAGAAAGCCGCCCACTCCACGCTCCACGAGTGCCTGACGACCGTAGCGAAACTCACCGCACCGTTCACGCCGTTCGTGGCCGAAGCTCTGTACGGGAACCTCGTCACGACCACCGACTCCGAAGCGCCCGAGAGCGTGCATCTGGCGGATTGGCCTGTAGCCGACGAAACGCTCGTGGACCGGAAGCTCTCC
>JBGTFQ010000082.1:0-13033 GCA_041747155.1 Rubrobacteraceae bacterium | reverse complement strand
CGCAGGTCCGCCGCCACGACGGTGAAGTCTTCGGCAAGAACGGCGGCTACCCGGTCCCACATCGAGCGGGTCTGAGGGTAGCCGTGCAACAACAGGACCGGCGGCCCCGCTCCACCGCGTACCAGCTCGATCTCGGCCTCGCTCGTGGCTATCCGTTCCCTCTCGAAGCCCTCGAACACAGGAACGGCTCCGGCTACCCGAAGAAAGTTCGAGCCGCCTGGTACAGATCGTCGGGGACAGTCTTGTTCTCGGCGACGGCTTCATCCAGTGAGACGGTTATTACATCGCTGCCGCGCAGGGCGACCATCTTGCCCCACTCGCCGTTGTTGACGGCTTCGGCGGCTCGCAGGCCGTAGCGTGTGGAGAGGATGCGGTCGTTGGCGGTCGGGGTGCCGCCGCGCTGCAAGTGTCCGAGGACGACGTGGCGGGTCTCGATGCCGGTGCGGCTCTCTCTCTCTTTGGCGAGGGTCTCGGCGATGCCGCCCAGTCGGACGTGACCGAACTCATCCTTCTCGGCGTTCTGGGTGGTTAGGTCGTCGGAGAGAGTGACGCCTTCGGAGACGGCCACGAGACCCCACTTTTCGCCGTTCGCGGCGCGTTTCTCGAAGATCGAGGTGATCTCGTCGAGGTCCGGTTCGACTTCGGGGATGAGGGTGACGTTGGCGGCGGAGGCGATGCCCGCGCCCCAGGTGATCCAACCGGCGTTACGACCCATGATCTCCACGACAACCACTCGCTCGTGGCTCTTGGCCGTGGTCCGCAACTTGTCTATAGCATCGGTGGCGATAGAAACCGCCGTGTCGTAGCCGAAGGTAATATCCGTGGCCGAGAGATCATTGTCGATGGTCTTTGGACACCCAACAACTTGCACGCCAAAATCCTCGTGTAGCCGCTTGGCGACACCCAAAGTATCGTCACCGCCAATAGCGACCAGCGCGTCTATCCCAAACTCTTCCAACTGCTTCACGACTTTCTCCGGGTCGCCCTCGTTCTTGTAAGGATTCGTGCGCGAGGAGCCTAGGATCGTACCTCCTTCCTGCAAGATGTACCGCACATCGTCCAAGCCGAGCGGCATCAGGGTATCCGCTTCGGGAGCCAGCAAGCTCTTCCAGCCTCGCTTCAGGCCCATGACCTCAATGCCGTATTCTTCAATGCAACGCATCGTGACAGCGCGTATAACGCCGTTCAATCCCGGCGCGTCGCCGCCACCGGTCAATATCCCGATCTTCTTTACTTCAGCCATTGTTCTCTCCTCTTCCTGAAAGTCTTCTAGCGTACCTAGTCTAGCCTCTAGCCCACCGGCTTTCAGGCGTCCGGCACTGCCGACTGATACGCATTTCAGACTCCTTCGCCCGATTTCGCACCTCCTCCACTGCGAGTCGGTACAATGTGGGTGTCTTCGTCGCGGGCGGAAGGTATTTGATAAGCACACACTGGCTGTGGAAGGCACATATCGGAGTCATGGTGCTCCCTTTTTTTTGCGGCCTGCGTTGCATGGGAGATGTTTGAGCGAGACAATGACTGTTACCGATAGTCGAGAACTGTATCCTCTGTGAACATCCGTGACGTATTAGGACGTGTCCTCAAATCGTCGAAACCTCATAGTGAGTCAGACGTGGGGCGTCGCGAGAGCAAGAATCCATACGCCACCAAGCTGGACCATATTACGCAACGCTACATTGAGGTCAAGGAAAAGAGACAAAAGGCAAAATTGGAGCAAATCAAGAACCCCGGCCAAAAGGCGGAGAAAGACCTGTCAGACCTAAGATTGGAATTTACTAAGGTCGAGCATGATTTAGACGACTTAGCCAACGAAGTCAGGGCAGACACAGCGACACTCAGACGAGCGATCGAGGAAGCTCAGAGGCTGCTGTACGACTGGCATAAGCACATCAGTACATTAAGTGTAGCTACGATCGCAGGCCTCGTAACCTTATTGCGACTGGAGAATCTCAATGGTACTGCCCGCGAAGATGTCACCAGCGCGAGCATGTTTCTGCTCGCTGCGGTTCTACTCTCAATCTTCTCAATGTTGATAATCGCTATGCAAATCTTGGATAAGTCAATTGGCAGATACCGAAAGACTACATCTGAAACTGGGGGTTCATCGACACGCTGGACAGCCCAGATACTTCATTGGGCCTACTTTCTGGTGGGAGCAGCGTCCGCAGGTACCTTCGTTTATGGTGTAATGTCTGCCGTTCGCGTTGTCGCATCAGGGTTCTAAGTACCGTTCAGCCCCAACCGAGCGACACCTTTAGCACTGGAGGATCATTTCTGAGAATGTGAGCGTGGAATTTGAGCATGCATGGGTGTGTCAACCAAAAGGGTTTTCAATCCTGCTCTGCACCCATGACACGGACGAAGCCGAAGCGCTCTGCGACCGCAGTGCGCGCAGTAAGGCGTAGAAGCCAGCATTTCAGCACATAAGCACCTACAATGCTCGCTATGATCCGTATTCTGTTTGTGTGCATGGGAAATATCTGCCGGTCTCCACTGGCTCAAGGCGTGTTCGAGGATCACATCAAGCGTGCGGGGCTGGAGGGGGAAGTCGAGATCGACTCTGCCGGGACGCATGCTTTCTATCATGAAGGTGAACCGCCGGATTATCGAGCGCAGGAGAGTGCTAAGAGTAGAGGCTTGGACCTCTCTCACCAGCGTTCGCGAATGCTCCACCCGGAAGACTGCCAAAACTTCGACTACATCCTCACAATGGACGAAGAGAACTACCGGAAAGCATCTGGAATCTGCACGAGCGGCGCGGAGATACGCCCGTTTCTGGACTACGCTCCTGGCCCGGAGACCGAAGTCCCGGACCCGTACTACGGAGGTGCCGGTGGTTTCGAGCACGCCCTCGATCTCATAGAGCAAGCATCCGAAGGATTTCTGACGGTGGTCCGCGAACGTCTAGCAAACCCGCGTGGCTGAAAAGTTCGTTGCTGAGGGCGTGACAACTCACCTCGGCGAACAATTGAAGAGCGTGCGTCCGCTGGGCGGTGGCTGCATCGGCGAGGTGTATCGGGCGGAGCTTGTCGACGGTACGCCGCTCGTCGCGAAAATTGATCGAATGGGAGAGTCTCATCTGGAACGCGAATCTTACATGCTTCGCTACCTACGCGATAACAGCGAACTTCCCGTCCCCGAGGTCTACCACGGTTCGGAGACGTTACTCTTGATGGAGTTTATGGAGGGGACGAGTAGTTTCTCCGAGAGCGTCGAGCACCACGCGGCGGAGCTACTCGCGGCGCTGCACGGCATTACGGCAGATGCTTACGGCCACGAACAGGATACCCTGATCGGCAGCCTAAACCAACCGAATCCGTGGACGAAAAACTGGGTGGATTTCTTTCGCGACCAGCGCTTGCTGTATATTGCTGGTGTCGCTCACGAGTCGGGCCGTCTGCCGGTGAAAGATTTGCGGCGCATAGAGGCGTTGGCGGAGCGGTTGGAGGATCTAATAGAAGATCCCAACCCACCGGCTCTCGTCCATGGTGATGCGTGGAGCGGAAATGCGCTAGCCAGAGACGGGCGAATCACGGCGTTTCTTGACCCCGCTATTTATCACGCTGACCCGGAGATCGAATTGGCCTTTATCAGCCTCTTCAATTCCTTTGGCGAACCGTTTCTAGAACGGTATGCCGAGATACGAGGAATAAGCCCCGCTTTCTTCGAGACTCGCCGAGATTTGTACAACCTCTATCCGTTGCTGGTCCACACTTACTATTTTGGCGGTGGTTATCTCGGTTCCGTACAGAGCACACTGCGGCGGTTCGGGGCCTAGGCTAACGCGCTCCAGACCTCTAGTTTCGTGCGGATGTGGCGGATGATCTCATCGGTGAACTCGGTCGTAGTGGCAGCACCCCCGAGATCCGCTGTCTTGACCCCATCCAATATGCTCTCGAAAGTCGATTCGTAGATGGCGCGGGATACTCGGCTGGCGTCTTCATCGTGGAAGAAGGTCAGTAGCGCGGCACCAGCCAGGATCATTGCCATCGGGTTCGCGACGTTCTTGCCCTCTAGCGATGGCGCGGTGCCGTGCGGGGCTTCAGCCATTACAGTCTCGGGGTTCTCGTCTTCGTCGAGGGCGATCAGCAGTGACTCGGCACCGGCGATGGAACCAAACATCTGCATCACGAGGTCGGAGATGCAGTCTCCGTCGCGGTTGAGGGTTGGTATCACTAGAGGCTCACCGAAAGTCGTGAGCAGCAGCGCGTAGGTCGCATCTATTAGCTGCGGTTCGTACTTAACGTCGCCCGCGTTCTCGGCGGCCCGGTCCATCTCTTCTTTTAGCATCCCCTCGTAGATAGGGGAGACGGTGTACTTTGGACCACCGAAGACTTTTGCCCGCATTTTGCGTGCCTGAATGAATGCGAACTCCGAGACACCACGACAAACACGGCGGCTGATCTTCTCAGTCCGGTAAGCGATCTCATCGAGCCCCTCGCCTTCGCGCCACTCCTCCGCACCGTAAGCATCGTCCACGGCCATCCTGACCACGGAGATGGGTGCGTGGACACCTGTGACAGGATTGACACCGGGTATACGCCGCCCGGTGCGCACGATAACCGTTCCGTTTATTCCTTTACGAAGTATGGCATTCGGAGAGCCCAGTCCGCCAGGTGTTTCGGGGGTGACGGTCGCGGCTTTTATGCCGAAGCCGGTCTCTTTCATGGCTTGCGCCGCTTCGTGTACGACTTCGTTCTCCGTGGTCTGGCGGTTCTCCAGAGAGAGGTCGTAGCGTTTGAACTCCAGGTCGAGGCCGGTTACCGTCGGGTCGAGGACGCGCAACGCCTCTTCGAGTAGCTCCTGGCCGGTCTGGTCGCCTTCCATCACGATGATGGTTTTTTTATCCACTGATAACACCTTCTGGTCCGCTCACGGGGCACTCCTAGTATAAGGGGCTTGCCGGTGGCTTTCCGTAAGTGTTTTTGGACCTGCGCTTTGCTTTACGAACTGTCGCTCTCGGGACGAACCTCTATGAGTGCCGGGTCTCCCTTGGCGAAGTTGTACGCGACGCTGAAGGCTTTCTTGGCTAGGCCATATTTCTTGTCCAGGAGTTTGTCCGCCCGCTTTGCTTCGTCGCCGGTCAAAAGCTTGGCCTGACCTTCGACCCAGTCGCCTTCGATGTTTCCCCGGCGGTCGCACGGCGCTATCCGAATCCTCGGAATATTGCGGATGCGTTTGGCTTTGCCGGTCGTGGAGAGCGTGGTGACGTAGAGGGCGCCATCCTCTTCGGCAAACCATACGGGGGTCTTTACGCCCTCGCCGTTCTTTCGAAAGGTTTCCAGGCTCATGTATTTCTCCGAGTGGAATTGGCTCAGTGCATCGGGCAAAGTTCGCTCCTTTTTAGGTGAACAGGTCCAGGAGTTGCAGGTTCTCGAACTCGGCGGTCAGAGCGGGGGAGAGATGCGTGTGATCCCTCGCCTCCTCCATCTTCTCGGCTAGTTCGAGAAACGCCGCGACTGGGCCAACGGCTTCCACATCCCGGCGCTTGAGCGCGGCGATGGGCCGGGATAGCGCAGGACTCTCCTCGACATCGACTATGACGAGATCCCCGGACGCCACGCTCCTGACGACCGCCGTGCGCGGCAGAAAAGCGACCCCTAGACGATGTTCGACCATGCGTTTGGCCGCTTCGATGTTGTCCACCTCCATCGTCCGTAGCTCTCGCAATCCGGCGTTACGAAACATCGACTGAGTCTGCTCGTTGTAGCTGGAATGTTTGTCGAAGAGGATCAAGTTCTCCGTCCCAATATCCACGAGACTGGCCGACCCTTTCGCCGTAAAACGGTGATCTGGGTCCACGACCAACGCCAACTCATCTTCATACAACGTCAGACTATCTATCTCCGGGTGACTCATCTCCTTCGTCAACCCTAGCTGCACCTCCTCCTTCAGAACCATCTCCAGGATCTCATCCGAATGACCCGTCCTCACCGAAACAACCACCCCCGGATAAGCCGCCACAAACCTCTCCAACAAACCTGGCAACGCATAAGTACCAACCCCCGGTGAACTACCGAGCACCAGACGCCCACCCAAAACGCCGCGCATCTCCGCCAACCGACGCTTCCCATCTTCGAAGCCCCCGATCACGCGCTCCGCATACGGCACGAACTCCCGACCAGCCTCCGTCAACCGCATCCCCCGACTCGTCCGCACAAAAAGCGAATCCCCAACCTCTTCCTCCAAACCTTTCAGCCGCGCCGTGAGCGTCGGCTGCGTCAAGAACATCTCTTCCGCCGCTCGACTCACGTTCCCCAACCGCGCCACCGCCAGAAAACATTCCATCTGCCTGAACAACATTAGTCACACTCCCGATAGACCTAGATATAAATTTACTCTATCATGAACATCGAAGCAAACAATTGGACTTATGATTTGAGGAGGGTTAACGTTCTTGTCACAGTGGAGACGAGGAAAGGTGTTCAGATGATACCGGTACAGTACAGGGATTCGGAGACTGAGGAGATTCTGGAGTTGCGTCACGAGGAGTCCGCGCCGACGATGGGGTCGAGGGTGAGACTTCATTTTCGGGATTACGATGTGGTGTATCGGTGGAAGTGTGTCCCGACGTGTTGCATCGTGTATGTGCGGCGGGCTATGGCTGAGAAGCGTGAGAGCATAGCTGCTTGAGTAGTGTTTAGGGGTGTGTCGAGCGTGAGGTGCGGTGGCTTGCTAGAGTTTGCCTCTGGCAGGCCATCTAGAAGAGGAGCGCGTTCGTGACGCAAGGACAGTCGGAGACGCAGCAGTTTGGTGAGGGAGTCGAGATAACGGCTTCCATACCCGAGGCTCAGAAGGACATAGTTTCGAGTGAGGCGGTCGCTTTTGTGGCGAAGCTGGCTCGGGAGTATACCGGTCGGGTGCATGAGCTACTTCAGAAGCGTGAGGAGCGCCAAGAGCGTTTCGATGCTGGAGAAGCGCCGGATTTCCTCCAGGAGACGAAGGATGTTCGGGAGGGCGATTGGAAGGTTGCGGCGGTTCCGGCGGATTTGCGGGAGCGGCGAGTGGAGATCACCGGACCCCCGGATCGCAAGATGGCGATTAACGCGCTCAACTCGGGCGCGAAGATGTATCTGACGGACTTCGAGGATGCTAACTGTCCCACCTGGAACAACATGCTCGACAGTCAGATGAACCTGCGAGATGCGATACGGCGCGACATCACCTTCGACGATCCGAAGAGTGGCAAGCACTACGAACTAAAAGACGAGGTGGCTACCCTGATCGCCCGCCCTCGTGGCTGGCATCTCTTCGAGAAGCACATGCTCGTGGACGGTGAGCAAGTCCCGGCGGGTATCTTTGATTTCGGGCTGTATTTCTTCCACAACGCGAAGCCGCTTTTGGAGATAGATAGCGGTCCATACTTCTACCTGCCGAAGATGGAGAGTCATCTTGAGGCGCGGTTGTGGAACGACATCTTCGTGATGGCTCAGGACGAGCTTGGGATACCACAGGGGACGATCAAGGCGACGGTGCTCATAGAGACCTTCCCGGCAGCGTTCGAGATGGAGGAGATCCTCTACGAGTTGCGCGAGCATTCGGCGGGCCTGAACGCGGGTCGCTGGGACTACATCTTCAGCTACATAAAAACCTTCCGCAACTGGGAGGATCGGGTGCTGCCGGATCGCGCCGCCGTCACAATGACTGTCCCGTTCATGCGGGCTTACACGCAGCTCCTGATAAAGACCTGTCATAGTCGCGGCGCTCACGCGATAGGTGGCATGGCTGCTCAGATCCCGGTTCCAAACGATCCAGAGGCTAACGAGGCTGCTTTCGAGAAAGTTCGCCAGGACAAGGAGCGCGAGGCTGAGGACGGCTGCGACGGAACCTGGGTCGCGCATCCTGGAATGGTCGAAATCGCCAACGAAGCTTTCAGCAAGAAGATGCCGCAGGAGAACCAGCTAGACAAGTTGCGCGAGGACGTGAGCGTGACGGCGGCGGAGTTGAGCGAGCCGTGCGAGGGAGATATTACGGAGGCCGGAATTCGGAACAACGTGAGTTCTGGTATCCAGTACATCGCGGCTTGGTTGGCCGGTAGGGGAGCGGTGCCGGTCTTCAACCTCATGGAAGACGCGGCGACGGCGGAGATCAGCCGGGCTCAGGTTTGGCAGTGGATCCACAACCCCGGCGGCGTCTTGGACGATGGCCGCGACGTGACCCCGGAACTCTTCCGCCAAATACTGCGCGAAGAGATGGACCGGATGCCCGAGATAGTCGACCGGGAACGGACCAAGAACGACCGCTTCGAGGAAGCTGCGGAGCTTTTCGACCGCATCTCCACGAGCGACGAGTTCGTCCCTTTCCTAACCCTCCCCGGATACGAAATCCTGGAGAAGTAAGCATCCAAGCTCTTCCAACACTCACCACGACCCGAACCGGCGGCCCGTCCGTGAATTGGCCGCCGGACCCGGCCCTGCTACCCCGGAGCGTCGGCCACGTACTCCGGCGCACCCGTCTGTGGCGTGGTGCGCGTGCTTCTAGCACATATGTGCGTCATATAGATGCGAGTTGCATTGTCAGAAAATCTAGTAGAAGGAGAGCGAGATGGAGAACGGACAGAACGGGATGAACGATCAGGTCGAGGGGATAGAGCGTTTCTGGGAAGGCGAGCGTTGGGCGGGAATTGAGCGTCCGTACTCGGCGGAGGACGTGGCGAAACTCCGGGGGTCGGTGACGATAGAGCAGACGTTGGCGCGACTCGGAGCGGAGCGGCTCTGGGAGTTGATGCATTCGGAGGATTACGTCAACGCGCTGGGCGCACTCACGGGGAATCAGGCGGTGCAGCAGGTCAAGGCGGGGCTCAAGGCGATCTATCTCTCCGGTTGGCAGGTTGCGGCGGATGCGAACCTCTCGGGTCAGATGTATCCGGATCAGAGCTTGTACCCGGCCAACAGCGTGCCGCACGTCGTCAAAAGGATCAACCAGGCGTTGCAGCGCGCGGATCAAATCCACCACTCCGAAGGCAAGAATGGGATCAACTGGTTCGCGCCCATCGTCGCCGACGCGGAGGCAGGCTTCGGCGGAGCACTCAACGTCTTCGAGTTGATGAAGTCCATGATCGAAGCCGGAGCCGCCGGGGTCCACTTCGAGGACCAACTCAGTAGCGAGAAGAAGTGCGGCCATATGGGTGGCAAGGTGCTGCTGCCGACGGCGCAGGGCGTTCGGAACCTTATCTCGGCCCGGCTCGCGGCGGATGTGCTCGGGGTCTCGACGATTATCGTGGCCCGCACAGATGCCGACGCCGCCAACCTTATCACCAGCGATATAGATCCCGCAGATGCGAAATTCCTCACTGGCGAGCGGACGATGGAGGGGTTCTATCGGGTGAATGCGGGCATAGATCAAGCGATTGCTCGCGGCCTCGCGTACGCGCCGTACGCCGATGTGATCTGGTGCGAGACCTCCACCCCCGATCTCGACGACGCCCGCACCTTCGCCGAAGCCATGCACGCCAAACATCCCGGCAAGCTCCTGGCCTACAATTGCTCACCCTCGTTCAACTGGAAAGCCAAGCTTTCGGACGAGGAGATCGCCACCTTCCAGAAACAACTCGGTGCGATGGGCTACAAGTTCCAGTTCATAACGCTCGCCGGATTCCACGCCCTCAACTTCAGCATGTTCGAGCTGGCGCGGGACTACAGCGAGCGCGGCATGGCCGCCTACTCCGAGCTGCAGCAGAAGGAGTTCGCCGCCGAAAAGTACGGCTACACAGCCACCAAACATCAGCGCGAAGTTGGCGCGGGCTACTTCGACGAAGTCGCCCAAGTCGTGGCCGGTGGCGTCTCAAGTACCACCGCCCTCGCAGGCTCCACCGAAGAAGAGCAGTTCGACACGGCGGAAAACCCCAACACCGGACTGCCAGGCTCTACGGAGAACGCGCAGTTCGTGAAGTAAAGCTAGTCAGCATTTCAGCAGATCAGCCTGTCAGGAGAGGGATCGGAACTCCGGTCCCTCTCCTATCGTTTCTTAGTGTGCTTCTTCGGGTTCTGGGTCCGGTTCGTTCCAGGCTATGATCGACGTGGGTAATGTAGATGTCACTGCAAGAACGAGCCCCAAGGTCAGACCAATTATCGGACTCAGCATTCTCTCTGGAGGTTGAGGCAACCACCATTGAAACTGCGATGCAAGCTGCGCGTACAAAAGTGTCCATAAGAGTATTCCGGTAACTATGTGATACGCTAAGCGATAAGCATTATCACGCACTGTACGCTCTCTTTCGTCCAATTTTCCTTTAGTGGCGATCTGTTGAACGGAAACCCTGAGAGCAGAATATATTATTCCGTATACGACTATAGCGATCACGATAACTCCAAAAGTCAGCAAAAATGTAAGAGCACTCAACTCCTCTTCCGAATCTTTGAAAGTCAAGTAGATTATGGAGTGCCAACCTATCAAGGATGTCAGAAGGATATAGAGTGTCAGTACAACCGTGCGGCGGCGCTTCTGGCTCGAATTCTTGTCGACGATTCTTTCGCGCATTACACGGAACCTCCCTGCTCTTTGCTCTCCCTGTATCTATCTACGCTTCCGTACACTTCTTTGCTCAACGGCCTGAGCGGCTGGCGCGAGAACACAGCCTCTATCGGTAGCTCAAACTGTTCGCTTATTCTGAACGCCAACTCCAGGCTCGGGTTGTAGTCGCCGCGCTCAATGTAGCCAACGGTTTGGTAGTTGATCCCCAATACCTCCGCTAGATCCTGCCGCGACATCCCACGCTCAGCTCGCAACACTTTCAGCCGGTTGTGCAAAACTGGGCCGTCGCCAGCACCAGAATTGTTAGCTTTTCTCATATAATCGAGTATTGCATAAATACAACAATAAATCCATTCAATGCAAAAATTCGAAGACCTGAAGCCATCGAGCTATACAATATATGTATGAGCTTGAAGAGCAGAAGAGAGCGATTGCTGCCGGATGGCATTCCACTCTACGCCTGAATCTATGACAACGGCGGCGTGTCCGCCGAACGTTATACGGTGGTGTTTACGGGGCTTTTCGACTTAAAGAAGCCGGGAGAGTACCCATACTTGACTATGGGCGTGGAGCCAACCAGGGAGGCGGGATACGTATTGCATCGCGGACGGCCCCCGTATGGGAAGTTCGGCCGCGAGATAGGATTCTGCGACCTTTCAGAAGGATGTCGCAGGCTGGTGGAAGACCTTTACCTTGACCAATGGGGTCTGACGAAATGAGAAAGTGTGGCAACAGGAACCGGTAAATTCGTGTCTAATGTAGAGGAGGGTTGAGACCTAGCCAAAATAGCGCAACATATAGACGGAACGAGGGTTGGCAGAATGTCTTTGCAGGCTGAAAAACGCGGGCATAGTAACTAACGCTGAAGAAGCCTCGCGATGCTCGCGCCAGTTTGTCGAGACTAGTCCAGCGAGTAAGAAGAATACGTCTTTCTTGACTTGTCCCGATAGTGTCTGGCCGAGAAGGTTACTCGTTTCGGTGAGAATATGGGGCGTCGTGACCTGAGTCTCGAATTGGTAAGGACGGTCGTCAAAATGTCCAAATCTTCCGCACGGTTATTGGCTACGTCTGGAGAGTTTGGTCGGTTGGCTGCGGTCGAGGTATACGAGGATGAGGGACGCTGCCACCAGGCCTGCTGAGAGGGTGAAGGCCCAGAAGAACCCGGTCAGTGGAATGATGAAGCCGAACAGGAAGGCTCCGAGTCCTGTTCCAGCGTCGAAGGCTACGTTCCACAGAGTGCTTCCCATGGCGTGCTCGGAGTCCGAGACTCTTTTCATGGTTAGGATCAGGGACGCGTTCTGGAGTAGTCCGAATCCGGTGCCAAAGAGCGTGGCCCCGACTAGCATCGTCAGTCCACCTAGTGGAAGACAGATCATGCCCAGCGCGCAGGCGAGGAGGCCGGGGGCGAGAAGCAGTTGGGGGTCTCGCCGGTCACCGAAACGACCCGCCCACCAACGCGAAATCGTGGTGGTGGTGCCGAAGATCAAAAGTCCTCCCACGGCTGAGAACAGACCCGAACCTGGAGCGGCCAGAGGGAGAAACGTCAGAACAACCCCCGCCGCCATCGTCGTGGCGGTGAATACCAGAGAAATCCGCAGCAGGGGACCGCGTCTCAGGGCCGCGAATATGCCCGCGCCGGACTCCAGCCCCTGTTCGGAAGCGGCCGAGCGCCGGATGCCGGGCATCGCCAACAGTCCGAGGAGTGGGATGAGGCCACCGGCCACGAACACCACATCATAGTCGAACTGGTCTACTAGCCATAGTCCTAGAGGGTTACAGAATATGTTCGGCACCGTAATGGCGATGCCGAGGAGCCCCAGCGCCTCACCCGGTCGGCTGGCTGGAGCGAGCTTCACGATCAGGGCGACGAAGACCACGGTGACGATGCCGAACCCTACGCCCCGCAGCAGCGTTACCGCGAGGATGGCCTCTACGCTCTCCGTTGCTACGTAGAAGAGCGCCGGTACGCCCAGGAACAACAATCCTGCCGCGAGAGCCCATCCGTAGCCGAGCCACCGTAAGAGGCGGGGCATCTGAATCTGGGTGAGCACGGTGGAGAACATGAACGCGCCGGTCGCCAGACCCGCCCCCGAGCTCCCGCCACCGGCTTCATCGGTATAGAGTGGAATGACCGAGAGAAGCAGTTGAAAGCCGAGGAATGTACTGAGAGCGGTGAGGACCAATACCACAACCGGACGAGTCAGCAATACTTCCCGGTCCGTTTTACGAGATTCTTTGGGGGATCTCCACATCCCTGTACTGTACCGGAATACGGTGCCCCGGCGTTCTTAACAAAACTCAGCCGGCAATATCCAGTAAGATTTTCTCGACAGAGGACGCGTAGCTCGTAAAATGTCATGTCTACAATAGATAAGTCTTGAGCAGCTGGTACTGATCCTGGTGATTGCCCTTCTCATGCCGCATGATCCCTCGACCCCACTGCACTTGAGCTGGACCCCGAACCAGGGGGCGAAAACGGCGAAAATCACCATCACTACCCGCGATGGAAGCAGGAACACACTCTCGTCGCGCTACATGAACCGGCTCAGCCGTGCGA